>NZ_CP117466.1:992500-1292500 GCF_028621715.1 Paracoccus marcusii
AGCAGCCGCGCCGTCAGCCGCTGCCCGTCAGACAGGATCGCGGTGACGCCCGCCGGGCCGACCTCCTGGCCGGTGACGGACAGGCCGGGCAGGGTGGTGACCGTGCCTTCCATCGCATCGGTCAGGGCGGCGTGCAGGAAGCGGTCCTCCAGCATGTGGCCCACCGGGCCTTCGCCCAGCTCGGCGCTGTCGAAATGCAGGAAGAAATGGCCCGCGCCCTCTCCGGGCTGCCCTTGGGACGCCTTGATCTGGTGGATGGGCTGGGCGTCGGGGGCCAGCCGGTCCCACAGGCCAAGCGCCCGCAGCACGCGGACCGAGGCGATGGCCAGCGAATAGGCCCGCCCGTCGAAACCTGCCCCCGACCGCGCGCGCGCGGGGCGCGGATCGACCACGGCCACGCGCAGCCCGGCCTGGGCCAGCGCCAGCGCCAGGGTCGGGCCGTTCAGCCCGCCCCCGGCCACCACGATGTCGAAATCCTGTGTCATGGCCCGCAGCTTGCACGGGCCGTGGGCAAAGGCAATGCGGCGCGCGGCCTCACGCGCCCTGGGCCAGCAGGGCGGCCAGCCCGGTCCGGTAATCGGGATAGTGCAGCGTCACGCCCAAGTCGCGCTTGATCCGGTCGTTCCGGACCCGCTTGCTGTCGCCATAGAAGGACCGCGCCATCGGGGTCATGTCGGCCTGATCGAAGGGCACAGCAGGCGGCAAGGGCAGGCCTAGCAGGGTCGCCGCATGGGCGATCACGTCCTGAGGCGGAGCCGGGTCGTCGTCGCAGACGTTGTAGATGCCGATCGGGTCGGGCGCGTCGATCGAGGCCAGCAGGACCTGGGCGATATCCTCGACATGGATGCGCGAGAAGACCTGACCGGGCTTGATGATGCGCCGCGCGGTGCCGTCGCGGACCTTCTGGAACGGACCGCGACCGGGACCATAGATCCCCGCCAACCGAAAGATGTGCAGCGGCAGGTCATGCGCCCGCGCCAGGTCCTGCCATGCGCCTTCGGCGGCGATGCGGGCCTGGCCGCGCGGGCCCGATCCGTCCAGAACCGAATCCTCGTCGACCCAGCCCCCGTCGCGGTCGCCATAGACGCCGGTGGTCGACAGATAGCCCAGCCAGCGAGGCCGCGCGCGAGCCAAGTCGTCGCGGAACGCGGCCAGAACAGGGTCGCCGTCCGGTCCGGGCGCGGTGCTGACCAGGATCGCGTCGGCCTGGACGATGGCCGTGCGCAGCGCATCCTCGGACCCCGGCCACAGCAGGGGCACGGCGCCTGCGGCCGCGACGCGGTCAGGGTCGTCGCGGGTGGTGCCGGTGACCTGCCAGCCGCGGGCGGTCAACAGGGGTGTCAGGAAGCCGGCGCTGTAGCCGTGACCGAAAACGAGCATCTTCATGACGGCACCGTAACGGCGCACGTGCGGCTGCGCCAGACGCTTGCCTGCCGCCTGCCGCGCTGGCAGGGTCGGCGCAGCAAGAAGGACAGATCCGATGACGACAGACGCCCGCTTTCTGCCGGTCCAGACCCCCGACGCCGCGGCGCCCCGCGACTTTACCGACGCGGCCGCGGCCGTGGCCCATCTGCGTGCGCTGTACGACCAGGCGACCGGCTTTCTGCTGGGCCATTTCACCGCCATCCTGGAAGGCACGTCCCCCGTCGCGCGCTATCGCGCCTTCTACCCCGAGGTGCGGCTGATCGTCCCGACGCATGGCAAGATCGACAGCCGCCTGTCCTTCGGCCATGTGGTCGCGCCCGGCGTCTATGCGGCCACGGTGACGCGCCCCGACCTGTTCCAGCATTACCTGACCGAGCAGCTGGGCCTGCTGATCAAGAATCACGGGGTGCCGGTGACCATCGGCCTGTCGGACACGCCCATGCCTGTCCATTTCGCGGTCGCCGCCCAGAGCGACCTGGCCGTCCCGCAGGAGGGCGTTCTGGATTTCAGCCTGCGCGACGTCTTTGACGTGCCGGACCTCAACACCATGAACGACGACATCGTGAACGGCGTGGCCGGCGCCATGCCCGACGGCAGCCAGCACCTGGCGGCGTTCACCGCGCAGCGTGTGGATTATTCGCTGGCGCGCCTTGCCCATTACACGGCGACCGCGCCCGAGCATTTCCAGAATTTCGTCCTGTTCACCAACTATCAGTTCTATGTCGACGAGTTCGAGGCCTTTGCCCGCCGCGTCCTGTCGGATCCGGACAGCGGCTATACCGCCTTCGTCGCCCCCGGAAACCAGCAGATCACCGACGGCCATGACACGATCGTGCCGCTGTCCAAGCTGCCGCAGATGCCGACCTATCACCTGAAACGCGCGAACGGGCAGGGGATCACCCTGGTCAATATCGGCGTCGGCCCGTCCAACGCCAAGACCGCCACCGACCACATCGCGGTGCTGCGCCCGCATGTCTGGCTGATGGTGGGCCATTGCGCGGGCCTCAGGAACAGCCAGTCCCTGGGCGATTTCGTCCTGGCCCACGCCTATCTGCGCGAGGATCACGTGCTGGACGACGACCTGCCCGTCTGGGTGCCGATCCCGGCCCTGGCCGAGGTCCAGGTCGCCCTGCAGGAGGCAGTGGCCGAGGTCACCCGACTGGACGGGTACGAGTTGAAGCGCATCATGCGCACGGGCACCGTCGCCACCATCGACAACCGCAACTGGGAACTGCGCGACCAGTCCGGCCCGGTCCACCGCCTGTCGCTGTCGCGCGCGGTGGCGCTGGACATGGAGAGCGCCACGATAGCCGCGAACGGGTTCCGGTTCCGGGTGCCCTACGGCACGCTTCTCTGCGTCAGCGACAAGCCGCTGCACGGAGAGCTGAAGCTGCCGGGCATGGCGACGGACTTCTATCGCACGCAGGTCGCCAACCATCTGCTGATCGGCATCCGCGCGATGGAGAAGCTGCGCGACATGCCGCTGGAGCGCATCCATTCGCGCAAGCTGCGGTCCTTCAGCGAGACGGCGTTCCTGTAGCGCGGCGGCAAAACACCAGCAAACGCGGGTTTTCGCGCGCGGGGCGAAAAAGGCTTGATCTGCCCGTCAAAACCGTGTGTAGCAGGCGATATGCCGCAAAAGGCGCAATTTGTGGGCCCGGTGCAACAGGGCAAGAGGAGACGGACCATGGCTACGGCTGCTGCAAAACCGATGACCAAGACCCAACTGGTGGCGACGATCGCCGAAGAAATGGGCTCGGACAAGAAATCCGCTTCGGCCGCTCTGGACGCGATCGTGGCGATCGTGACCCGCGAAGTCGCCGGCGGCGGCGCGGTGACCCTGCCGGGCATCGGCAAGATCGCCTGCCGCGCCCGCCCCGAGCGTCAGGTCCGCAACCCGCAGACCCAGGAAATGATGACCAAGCCGGCCGACAAGCAGGTCAAGGTCACCATCGCCAAGGCCCTGAAGGACAGCGTCAACAGCTGATCCGCAGATGCTGCGATGACGGATCGGGGTCGTGCCATCGGGCACGGCCCCTTTTCTTTATGTCTTCACCCCACGGCGGTGCTCTGTTAGCCGTCTTGCATCACCTGCAAGAAAGGCCTGGTCCATGGATCTTCGCGCGTTGCTGATGGGTCTGGCCTTCGCGGTGATGTGGGCCTCGGCCTTCACCTCGACCCGGATGATCGTGACCGAGGCGCCGCCCCTGATGGCGCTGGCCCTGCGCTTTGCGCTGTCGGGCGTGGTGGGCGTGATGATCGCGCTGGCCATGGGGCAGACCTGGCGCACCCTGACGCGGGCGCAGTGGCGCGCCGTGCTGATCCTGGGGCTGTGCCAGAACGCACTGTACCTGGGCCTCAACTGGACCGCGATGCAGTGGATCGAGGCGGGACTGGCCTCGATCATCGCGGCGACCATGCCGCTGATGGTGGCCGCCCTGGGCTGGAGCCTGATGGGCGAGCGCCTGCGCCCGATGGGCGTGGGCGGCCTGATCCTGGGCGTGGTTGGTGTGGCGATCATCATGGGCGCGCGCCTGCAGGGCGGCAGCGACCTGACCGGCATCGTCATGTGCTTCGTCGCGGCGCTGGCGCTGGCGGTGGCCACGTTGACCGTGCGGGGCGCCAGTTCGGGCGGCAACGTGATGATGATCGTGGGCCTGCAGATGCTGGTCGGCGCCGTGACCCTGGGCCTGATCGCGCCTTGGTTCGAGACCTGGGACGTCACCTATACACCGCGCCTGGTCGTGGCGTTCCTATATACGGTGATCGTGCCGGGGCTGGTCGCGACCTGGGTGTGGTTCATGCTGGTTGGGCGCATCGGCGCGGTGCGCGCGGCAACGTTCCACTTTCTGACGCCCTTCTTCGGCGTGGCCACCGCCGCCCTGTTCCTGGGCGAGGATCTGGGCGCGGGCGACGTGATCGGCGTCGCGGTCATCATGGCCGGCATTCTGGCGGTGCAGCTGTCCAAGGCGCCCCCGGTCAAGCGCCCGCCGCCCAGCTGACGGACCCCTGCGGCCATCGGCGGCGTTGAGCCTGCGCGAACCCCTGCGATGATGGTGCCATGCGTCCCGACCAGATCCTGCACCCGACCGAGGCCGGGCTCTATTGCCCGCCCGGCGATTTCTACATCGACCCGGTCCGCCCGGTGCCCCGCGCGCTGATCACGCACGGGCATGGCGACCACGCCCGTGCGGGTCATGGGGCCGTCATGGCGACCCAGCAGACCTTGGACATCATGGCGATCCGCTATGGCGAGGATTTCACCGGCACCCGCCAGGCCGCCCAAGGGGTGGCCCGCATTGGCGACGTGCAGGTCAGCTTTCACCCCGCGGGCCATATCCTGGGCTCGGCCCAGATCGCGGTGATGCCCGACCGCGGCCCCAAGATCGTCGTCTCGGGCGACTACTGCCGCGCCCCGAACCCGGTCTGCGCCCCCTATGAGCCGGTGCCCTGCGACATCTTCGTGACCGAGGCGACCTTCGGCCTGCCGGTCTTCCGCCACCCCGACCCGCTGACCGAGATGACCAAGCTGATCGCCAGCATGGCCGAATTTCCCGAACGCCCGCACCTGATCGGCGCCTATGCCCTGGGCAAGGCGCAGCGGGTCATCGCGCTGGCACGCCAGGCCGGGATCGACGGCCCCATCGCCATCCACGGCGCGCTGCAACGCCTGTGCGATTTTCACGTGGAACAAGGGATCGACCTTGGCCCGCTGGTCCCCGCCACCGCCAAGCAGGTCGATGCCCAGCTGGTCATCGCGCCGCCCTCGGCCTTTGCCAGTGCCTGGGTCCAGCGCTTCCGCGACCCGGTCATCGGCTTTGCCTCGGGCTGGATGACGGTGCGCGCGCGGGCGCGGCAGCGGGGGGTGGAGCTGCCCCTGGTCATCAGCGACCATGTCGACTGGCCGCAGGTCACACAGACCATCCTTGAGCTGGCCCCCCAGGAGGTCTGGATCACCCACGGGACCGAGGACGGGCTGATGCGCTGGTGCGAGCTGCAGGGCATCGCGTCCCGCCCCCTGCGCCTGATCGGATATGAGGACGAGCCGGAATGAAGGCTTTTGCCCATCTGCTGGAACGGCTGGCCTTCACCGCCGCGCGCAACGCCAAGCTGCGCCTGCTGCGCCATTACCTGGAGGCCACGCCCGACCCCGACCGCGGCTATGCGCTGGCCGCGCTGACCGGTGATCTGAAGCTCAGGGCGGTGACGCCGGGCCTGTTGCGCGGGCTGATGGCGGGGCGGGTGGACGAACAGCTGTTCGCCATGTCCTATGATTTCGTGGGCGATCTGGCGGAGACCATCGCGCTGCTGTGGGATACCGACCAGGATCAGGACGTGCCCCTGCGGGATGCGGTAGCGCTCCTGCGCGACACGGGCCGCGCGGGGCTGCCTGCGGCGATCACCGCGATGCTGGACCGGCTTGGTCCGTCTCAGCGACTGGCCTTCCTGAAGCTGGCCACGGGAAACATGCGCGTGGGCCTGTCCGCCCGCATGGCGCGCATGGCCCTGGCCGAGATGGGCCGCCCCGAGGTCAAGGACATCGAGGAGATTTGGCACGGCTTGACGCCCCCCTATCAGCCGCTGTTCGACTGGATCGCGGGGGGTGCGCGCCCCGAACACGCGGCCCGCGCGCCCTTCCGGCCCGTGATGCTGTCCACGCCCGTCGATCTCGATCAGCTGCGCGCCTTCGATCCCGGCGATTACATCGCTGAATGGAAATGGGACGGCATTCGCGTTCAGGCGATCAACGACGGCGGCACCCGGCGCCTCTATTCCCGGACCGGAGAGGATGTGGGCGCGGCCTTTCCCGACCTGCTGGAGGCGCTGAACTTCGACGGTGCGCTGGATGGCGAGCTGCTGGTCCGGCGGGGCGCCGACGTGGCGCCCTTCGGCGATCTGCAGAAGCGTTTGGGCCGCAAGGTCGTGGGGCGCGCGATGCTGGACAGCCATCCCGCGGGCCTTCGGGTCTATGACGCGATGATCTGGAAAGGGCGCGACCTGCGCGACCTGCCGCATCAGGAGCGGCGCGCGGTGCTGGAGGACGCCGATTTCGGCAGCGACCGGATCGACCTGTCGCCATTGCTGCCCTTCCAGACCTGGGACGATCTTGCCTCCCTGCGCGCCGACCCGCCCTCGATCGTGATCGAAGGCGTGATGATCAAGCGCCGCGACAGTCCTTACGTCGGCGGCCGC
This sequence comes from Paracoccus marcusii, assembly GCF_028621715.1. Taxonomy (NCBI): domain Bacteria; kingdom Pseudomonadati; phylum Pseudomonadota; class Alphaproteobacteria; order Rhodobacterales; family Paracoccaceae; genus Paracoccus; species Paracoccus marcusii. The sequence goes on from NZ_CP117466.1 coordinate 999,119, forward strand.
CCGCGCGGGCCCTGGTTCAAGTGGAAACGCGACCCGATGGTGGTGGATGCGGTGATGCTCTATGCGCAGCGCGGGCATGGCAAGCGGTCGGGCTTCTACAGCGACTTCACCTTCGGCCTGTGGGACGGCGAGGCGCTGGTGCCCGTGGGCAAGGCCTATTTCGGCTTCACCGATGAAGAGCTGCGCGAGTTGGACCGGTTCGTTCGGAACAACACCACCGAACGTTTTGGCCCCGTGCGCTCCGTTGCGCCCAAGCTGGTGCTGGAGGTCGCGTTCGAGGGGCTGAACGCCTCTCCGCGCCACAAGTCCGGGGTCGCGATGCGCTTTCCCCGCATCAGCCGCATCCGATGGGACAAGCCCGCCGCCGAGGCCGACCGGCTGCAGACGCTGAAGGACATGATCCCGTGACGCTGCCCCCCGCGTTCCAGGACTGGTTCTCCCGGCAGGGCTGGCAGCCGCATCCGCATCAGCTGGCCCTGCTGGAGGCCAGGGAGGACAGCCTGCTGATCGCGCCGACCGGGGGCGGCAAGACGCTGGCGGGGTTCCTGCCCTCGCTGGTCGATCTGACCGCGCCGCATCGGGGGATGCACACGCTGTACGTCTCGCCCTTGAAGGCGCTGACGGCGGATATCGCGCGCAACCTGTCGCGCCCGGTCGCCGATCTGGGCCTGGACATCCGCATCGAGGATCGCACCGGCGACACCCGCGCCAGCCAGCGCGCCCGCCAGCGCATGGACCCGCCCGACATCCTGCTGACCACGCCGGAATCGCTGGCCCTGATGCTGTCCTATGAACAGGCGCCCGCGATCTTCGGGGGCCTGCGCCGGGTGGTGCTGGACGAGCTGCATGCCCTGGCCGAGAACAAGCGCGGCGATCAGCTGATGCTGGCTTTGTCGCGGCTGCGCACGCTGGCGCCCGACCTGCAGGTCACGGGCCTCTCCGCCACGGTCGAGGACCCGTCGCGGCTGGCCCGCTTCATGGGCGGTGCCACCGTGATCCACGCCGATCCCGGCCCCAACCCCGACATCGCCATGCTGCCCACCGCCAAGGCCCCGCCCTGGGCCGGCGCGGGCGGGCATTACGCCGTGCCGGACGTGCTGGAGGCCGTGGCGCAGGCCACGACCACGATCATCTTCATCAACACCCGCGCCCAGGCCGAGCTGTTCTTTCAGGCGCTCTGGGCCGCGAATGACGCGAACCTGCCCATCGGCCTGCATCACGGCAGCCTCTCGCGCGAGGCCCGCGCCCGGACCGAGGCCGCGATGGCCGCGGGCGAATTGCGCGCGGTGGTGGCGACCGGGTCCCTGGATCTGGGCATCGACTGGGGCGCGGTGGATCTGGTGATCCAGGTCGGCGCGCCGCGCAATGTCAAGCGGCTGGTCCAGCGGATCGGGCGCGCGAACCACCGCTATAACGCGCCGTCGCGGGCGCGGATCGTGCCCGCAAACCGGTTCGAGGTGATCGAATGCGTCGCCGCCCTGCAGGCCGTGCGCGAACGCGATCTGGATGGCGACGACCGGGGGCCGGGGCCGCTGGACGTGCTGTGCCAGCATATCCTGCTGACCGCCTGCGCGGGGCCTTTTGACGCCGATGCGCTGTTCGCCGAGGTCCGCACCGCCGGGCCCTATCGTGACCTGACCCGCGCCGATTTCGACGCCTGCCTGGAGTTCGCGGCGACGGGTGGCTATGCGCTGCGGGCCTATGACCGCTGGCAGCGGCTGATGGAACGCGACGGGCTGTGGCGCCTGCGCGACCCGCGCGCGGCACGAAACCTGCGCATGAACATCGGCACCATCGTCGAGGCCGAGATGCTCAAGGTCCGCTTTCGCGGACGCGGCGGCGCTCCCCTGGGCGAGGTCGAGGAAGGGTTCGCGGCGACCTTGGCGCCGGGCGACACCTTCCTGATCGGCGGGCAGACGGTCCGATACGACGCGCTGCGCGAGATGGTGGTCGAGGTCACGAAACAGCCCTCCAAGGAACCCCGCATCGCCACCTTCTCGGGCATGAAGCTGGCCACGTCGACGCAGCTGTCGCACCGGGTCCTGGCGCTGATCGGCGATCCGGCGGCCCATGCGGGCCTGCCCGCGGACACGCGCGACTGGCTGGCGTTGCAGGCGCGGGTCAGCGCGCTGCCGCGTCCCGGCACCCTGCTGACCGAGGCGTTCCCCCATCAGGGGCGCTGGCATCTGGCGGTCTATGGTTTTGCGGGGCGCAATGCGCTGCAGACCTTGGGCCTGCTGATGACGCGGCTGATGGAGGAGGCGGGGCTGGCCCCCCTGGGGTTCCTGGCCACCGATTACGCGCTGCTGATCTGGTCGCTGGACCCGGTGACCGACCCCGCGCCTTTGCTGGACCGCGACGGCCTGCGAGAGGGTCTGGGCGACTGGCTGGCCAGCAATGCGGTGATGAAGCGCAGCTTTCGCAACGTGGCGACCATCGCCGGGCTGATTCAGCGCAACCTGCCGGGCGCGCGCAAGTCGGGGCGGCAGGCGACGTTCTCCAGCGACATCCTCTATGACACGCTGCGCAAGTACGACCCGGACCACCTGATGCTGCGCATCACCGCGGCCGAGGCCAGCCGGGGGCTTGTGGATTTCGGCCGGATCGAGGAAATGCTGGACCGCACCGACCGCCTGGACCACCGCATGCTGGAGCGTGTGTCGCCCCTGGCCGCGCCGCTGATGCTGGAACTGGGTCGCGTGCCCATCGCGGGACAGGGACGCGAGCGCATGGCAGAGGCGGAGGCTGCGGCATTGATGGCAGAGGCAGGGCTTTCGTGACGTTTCACCCTTTCGATTTCGACGGTCAGGCGCTGCAGGCGCGGGCCACCGGTGCGCTGTTCTGGCCGGAACGGCGCTGGCTGATCGTGGCCGACCTGCATCTGGGCAAATCCGAACGCATGGCGCGGCGTGGGGGTGCCCTGCTGCCCCCCTATGAGACGCTGGAGACGCTGGACCGCCTCCAGGCGGAGATCGCAGCGACCGATCCTGCGGTGGTCGTCAGCCTGGGGGACGGGTTCGACGACAACGCGGCGGGGCGCGCGCTGCCCGACGATGTCTGCGACCGGCTGCGCACGATGGCCCAGGGCCGGCGCTGGATCTGGGTCAGCGGCAACCACGACCCCGGGGCGATCTGTCCCCGTCTGCCCGGCGATACCGCGGCGGACCTGCACGACGGCCTGATCCTGCGCCACGAGGCGGGTCAGGGGCCGGACGTGTCGGGCCATTACCACCCTTGCATCCGGTTGGCGGGCCAGCGGCGGCGGTGTTTCCTGGTCGGCCGCGACCACCTGATCCTGCCCGCGTTCGGTGCCTATACCGGCGGGCTGGAGGTCACGGACAGGGCGCTGGCCGCGCTGGTGCCGCAGGGGTTGGCAATCGCTTGCGGGGCGCGCGCCCTGCCGGTGCCGGTGGGCATGCGTCGCCGCGCATGAAAAAGGGCCGGCACGCATCGCGGCCGGCCCCGTCATCCAGAGTGGTCGGATCAGAAGCGGAAGTTCGCACCGATCTTGACGCAGCTCATGGTCATGCTGGCGCGGGTCGAGAGGGTGTCGATCCCATCCGAGAATTCCACCCGCTCGTTGCCGAAATCGCGGTACTGGTATTCGGCGAAGATCGATGTGCGCGGGTTGATCATGCGCTCCACGCCCAAGCCGCCCGCGGCACCCGTCGCGGTGAAGCCGCGCGTCTGCGAGAAGTCGCCCGTGCTCAGCGTATAGTCGAAATCACCGCGGGCGACGCCCAGGGTGCCATAGACCAGCGTCTGCGGGTTGACCGCATAGCCGGTCTTGATGACCAGGGTGGCGATGTTCTTCATCTCGCTCTCGACGCGGCCCAGCAGCGGATCGCCGATGTCGATGCTTTCGTCGACCGAGCCGAACTCGACGCCCAGTTCAGGACCGAAGACCCAGTTGCCGCGCTGCCAGCGATAGCCCAGCTGCAGGCCTGCGGTTGCGCCGGAGATGCCGACATCACCCAGCCCGCCGATCAGGCCCACATCCTCGCCGTCGATGACCTCGGAGAAACCCACCTGATCCTCGGTGTCGAAGATATAGCCGAGCGACCCGCCCACATAGGCGCCACCCCATGCCGAGGCGATCGGCGCCACGGGTGTCACCGTCACCGGTGCCACGTCAACGACGGGCGACACCACGCCCCCGGCAAGGGCAGCGCCTGCCCCCAAAACCAGGGCCGAGACGGAGGAGAGAGCAAAGAGGCGCATGGGGGATACTCCTGAAAAGCTGGGGCGCGCCCACCGGCTGCGCCCGATCTGCAAATGATGTCCGGTCAATCCAGCGCAGAGAATCGGCCCAAGATCAATTAAAACGCGCATTGGCCCCTGTCCCTGCACGCGGTGACGGGCATGGACAGTGACCTTTGGGCAACATGGGCCGTTCAGGTATCCAGGTTCTCGACGTTCAGGGCGTTCTGCTGGATGAACTCGCGGCGCGGTTCGACGACGTCGCCCATCAGCTTGGTGAACAGGTCCTCGGCCTCGGCCACGTCCTCGATGCGGACCTGGAGCATGGTGCGCGCGACGGGGTCCAGCGTGGTTTCCCACAGCTGCTCGGGGTTCATCTCTCCCAGTCCCTTGTAGCGCTGCAGGGACAGGCCCTTCTCGCCCTCCAGAAACACCGCCTGCAGCAGGCCCAGGGGGCCGTGAATGGGCTGATCGCGATCCTTGCGGATCAGGCGCGCGGGCTTGGCATAGATGTCCTGCAGGGCCTGGGTCATCTCGCCCAGCCTGCGGCTCTCGCCGCTGCGCAGCATCTGGCCGTCCAGGGTGCGGTTCTCCTCGACCCCGCGCAGGGTGCGCGACAGGCGGATGCCGGCATCCTGGGTCGGGCGTCCCTGCCAGCCGCGCTCGTACTCCTCGGCGATCTGGTCCAAGCGGGCGGCGATGTCGGTGGCCACGCCTTGGGCGTCCTGGTCGATACGGCCGGGAACCAGTGCCCCGGCGATCGCAGCCTGTTCGGTGATGTGGGGCGGGTAGTGGGTCGGATAGGCGCGCAGGACGCGGCGTGCCACCCGCGCCTCCTCGACCACGCGGGCTAGGTCGTTGCCGGTGATCTCCTCGCCCGAGGCCAGGCGCAGCGATGCCCCCTCGACGCCCTGCTGGATCAGGTAATCCTCCAGCGCGGCCTCGTTCTTCAGATAGACCTCGGACCGGCCGCGCCCGACCTTGTAGAGCGGCGGCTGCGCGATATAGAGATGCCCGCCCTCGATCAGCTCCGGCATCTGCCGGAAGAAGAATGTCAGCAGCAGCGTGCGGATATGCGCGCCGTCGACGTCGGCGTCCGTCATGATGACGATCTTATGGTAGCGCAGCTTCTTCAGGCTGAACTCGTCGCGCCCGATGCCGGTGCCAAGCGCGGTGATCAGCGTGCCGATCTGGTCGCTGCCCAGCATCCGGTCGAACCGCGCGCGTTCCACGTTCAGGATCTTGCCGCGCAGCGGCAGGACGGCCTGGTTCTGGCGCGAGCGGCCCTGCTTCGCCGAACCGCCGGCCGAATCCCCCTCGACGATGAACAGCTCGGACAGCGCCGGGTCCTTCTCCTGGCAATCGGCCAGCTTGCCAGGCAGAGATGCCACGTCCATCGCCGTCTTGCGCCGCGTCAGCTCGCGCGCCTTGCGCGCCGCCTCGCGGGCCAAGGCGGCCTCGATGATCTTGCCGACGATCTGGCGGGCCTCGGTCGGGTTCTCCTCGAACCATTCGGCCAGCTTCTCGCCCACCAGCCCCTCGACCGCCGGACGGACCTCGCTGGAGACAAGCTTGTCCTTGGTCTGGCTGGAGAATTTGGGATCGGGCACCTTGACGGACAGCACGCAGGTCAGCCCCTCGCGCGCGTCATCGCCGGTGAAGTCGACCTTTTCCTTCTTCGCGATGCCGCTGTCCTGCGCGTATTTGCCGATCACGCGGGTCAGGGCGCCGCGGAAACCGGCCATGTGCGTGCCGCCGTCCCGCTGCGGGATGTTGTTGGTGAAGGGCAGGACGGTCTCGTGATAGCTGTCGTTCCACCACATCGCGACCTCGACGCCGATGCCGCCCTTCTCTCCGGTGATGAAGATCGGCTCGGGCATGACGGCGGTCTTGGACCGGTCCAGGTATTTCACGAATTCCTTGACGCCGCCCTCGTAGAACAGCTCGGTCTTCTGGACCTCGGCATGACGCTCGTCCTCCAGGATGATGCGCACGCCGCTGTTCAGGAAGGCCAGCTCGCGCAGGCGGTTCTCCAGCGTCTTGAAGCTGTAGTCCAGGTTGCTGAAGGTCCCGTCCGGATGCACGGTCTTGGCCGAGGCCATGAAGCGCACTTCGGTCCCGCTTTCACCCGGCGCATCGCCCACCACGACCAGCGACTTGACGGTGTCGCCGCGCTCGAACCGAACGAAGTGCTCCTTGTCGTTGCGCCAGATGCGCAGCTCCAGCCAATCGGACAGGGCGTTCACGACCGACACGCCCACGCCGTGCAGGCCCCCCGACACCTTGTAGCTGTTCTGGTCGAACTTTCCGCCCGCATGCAGCTGGGTCATGATAACCTCGGCCGCGCTGACGCCCTCTCCGGCATGCATGTCGACCGGGATGCCGCGCCCGTTATCGCGCACGCTGACGCTGCTGTCGGCATGGATCTTGACCTGCACGAAGTCGGCATGGCCGGCCAGGACCTCGTCGATGCCGTTGTCCACGACCTCATAGACCATGTGGTGCAGGCCGGACCCGTCGTCGGTATCGCCGATATACATGCCGGGACGCTTTCGCACGGCGTCCAAACCCTTGAGAACCTTGATGGAATCGGCGTCGTACAAAGCGGGTTGGGCGGCGGTGTCGGTCATGCGTCGGGCTTTCTGTTCGTCATGTCTTGATATAGGCCTTCGCAGGGGCAAAGTCACGGCTTTGGCTGGGTTTTTCGGCCCCGTCGGCGGGTTTTATGCCCGGCCTGCCCAGATCTGGCCCGCACCCAGCACCAGCCCCACGAAAATCAGCAGCCAGCCCGATGCCAGGTTCATCCGCCGCAGCCCCGCGGGGGTCGCCAGACGGGCGCGCAGCGCGGCCAAAGTGGCGCCCATGCCCAGGTTTAGCAGGAACGGAATGGCCCCCGACATCCCCACGATCACCGCCACATCGCGCCCGGTAAGCCGCGCCACGTCGAAGAAACCGGGCAGCACGCCGACATAGAACAGCGCCGCCTTGGGGTTGCCCGCGATGGCCAGCAGGCCCGCGCTGAAGCCCGCCCACCCACCACGCCGGGTCAGGCGGCTGTCGCTGTCCACGGCCTGTCCGGCGTGGCGCAAAAGCCCGATGCCCATGCCCAGAAAGACCGCGACCGCGATCCAGCGCAGGACCGACAGCAGGGCCGCCTGATCGCCCACCAGCAGCGTCAGACCGAAGATCGCGATCAGAGGCCAGATCATGTCCCCGATCGCCACCCCAAGCGCCAGCGGCCAGACCCCCGCCCAACCGGACGACAGGCCCCGCGCCATGATCGCCACCCAGACCGGGCCGGGCGTCAGCCAGATCGCCGCCAGCGCGCCCGCATACAGCCAGATCGCCTGCACGCTCAGCGTCATGCGGCCTCGCATGCCGCAGAGGCGCCGTCGGTCTTGGTCACGGCCAGGCTGCGCGCGCGCGGGCCGAAGGCGTCGAACAGTTCCGGCCCCGTGCCGGTCAGCAGGGTCTGGGCGGGCAGGTCGGTGATGCGGTCGTAAAGGGCCGCGCGCCGGTCGGCGTCCAGATGCGCCGCGACCTCGTCCAGCAGCAGCAGGACCGGCTGGTCCGACAGCGCCCGCGCATTGGCCAGGATCAGCGACAGCAGCAATGCCTTCTGCTCTCCGGTCGAGGATTGGGCGGCGGGCATGTCCTGCGGTCCCCAGCTGGCGCCCAGATCGGCCCGATGCGCCCCGGTCAGCGTCCGCCCGGCGGCCATGTCGCGGTGGCGCGTCGCGGCCAGGCGCGACGCAATGCTGGCGGGATCGGCATCGTCGGCAAAGCCGTCCTGGGCCAGCAGGGTCAGGCGTGCGGCCGGAAAATCCGTGCCGCCGTCCTGCGCGGCCATGATGGCGGACAGGGCCGCCTGGCGGTTGCGGGTCAGGCCCGCGCCGGCCTCGGCCATCTGCGTCTCCAGTGCGCGGTACCAGCCGGGATCGCCGATCTGATCGCGCAGCAGGCGGTTGCGTTCACGCATGGCCTTGTCATAGGCCAGCGCCAGGTCCGCGTGGTCGGGCATCAGCGACAGGGTCACGCGGTCCAGGAACCGCCGCCGCCCTTCGGGTGCGTCCGACCACAACCGGTCCATCGCGGGCACCAGCCAGATGACCCGCACCAGCCGGGCCAGCGCGGTCTGGGTCACGGGCTTGTCGTCCAGGATGACATGGCGGGGCTGGCCGGGGGGCGCCGCGGTCTCGACCGCGTGATCGCCAAGCGTGGCGCGGAGGCGCCAGCCCGCATCGGGGCCCATCCGCGCCTGATCGGGGGCGGCCACCGCGCGCAGTCCGCGGCCCGGCGCCAGCATGGACAGCGCTTCCAGGATGTTTGTCTTGCCGGACCCGTTCGGCCCGTGGATCGCCAGGGGGCGGGCGTCCAGCGACAGGTCCAGCCGCGGCCAGGACCGGAACTGGGACAGCCGCAGCGCCGTCAGTGTCACACGCGCATCGGCATGACGACATAGACCGCGCTGAGATCGCTGCCCTCGCGGATCAGGGCGGCGTCGCCCGAGCCGTTGAACAGGAACACCGCATTGTCGCGATCGACCTGGCCCGCGATCTCCTGCAGGTACTTGGCGTTGAAGCCGATCTCCAGCGGCTCGTCGGCATAGGCCACGATCAACTCCTCCTCGGCGGCGCCGGCATCGGGGGCGTTGACCGACAGGACCAGCCGGTCCGCGTCCAGCGACAGCTTGACCGCGCGCGAACGTTCGCTGCTGACGGTCGCCACGCGGTCGACCGCGCGGGCAAAGTCGGCGGCGTCCACCTCCAGCTTGCGGGCGTTGCCCTGCGGGATCACGCGGCTGTAATCGGGGAAGGTCCCGTCGATGACCTTGGAGGTCAGCGTGATCGTGGGCGTGGCAAAGCGGACCTTGGTCTCGCTGACCGACACGGCGATCTCGGCCTCGTCGTCGTCCAGAAGCTTGCGCAGCTCTCCGACGGTCTTGCGGGGCACGATCACGCCGGGCATCGCATCCGCGTTCGCGGGCAGGGGCGCGTCGATCCGGGCCAGGCGGTGCCCGTCGGTCGCCACGCAGCGCAGGACGGGGCCGTCCTCGGACTGGGCCACGTGCATGTAGACGCCATTCAGATAGTACCGCGTCTCCTCGGTCGAGATCGCGAATTTCGACTTGTCGAACAGCCGGCGCAGCACCGATGCGGGCGCCTTGAAGTTCGCGCTGTATTCGCTGGTGGCCATGACCGGGAAATCGGCCCGCGGCAGGGTCGCCAGGCTGAAGGACGACCGCCCGGCCTGGACCGACAGCCGCCCCGAGGCGTCGTCGCTGGCCAGCTGGACCAGGGCGCCGTCGGGCAGCTTGCGCGCGATCTCGTTCAGCATCACGGCGCTGACGGTGGTGGCGCCGGGGCGTTCGACCTGGGCCACGGCCCGGTCCACGACCTCGGTGTCCAGGTCGGTGGCCCGGAAGCTGACGCCTTCGGGGGTGGCCTCGATCAGCACGTTGGCCAGGATCGGGATGGTGTTGCGGCGTTCCACGACCGACTGGGCCTGCGACACGGCCTTGACCAGAACGGCGCGCTCGATCGAGAATTTCATCAGTTTCCCCTGTCCCATGGCTCTGCGGCCCCTGCCGGACCTGATGTGTAGCCGCCCGCGCGGGCAGTCACAAGATTTTCGTGATCAGGCTTCCAGCATCCGCTTCAGCACGGCGATGTCCTCGACCATGGCGCTGTCCTCGACCAAGAGCTCCTCGATCTTGCGCACGCCGTGCATGATCGTGGTGTGGTCGCGTCCGCCGAAGCGGCGGCCGATCTCGGGGAGGGAGCGGCTGGTCAGCTGCTTGGACAGGTACATCGCGATCTGGCGGGGCCGGGCGACGTTGCGGGCGCGTTTCGGACCCATCATGTCGGCCAGGCGGATGTTGTAATGCTCGGCCACCTTGCGCTGGATGTCGTCGATGTTGATCTTGCGGTCGTTGGTCCGCAGGATGTCGGCCAGGCATTCCTGCGCCACCTCCAGCGTGATCTCGCGGCGCAACAGGCTTGCATGCGCGAACAGGCGCTGCAGCGCACCTTCCAGGACACGGACGTTGGTGGTGATGCGATGCGCCAGGAACTCCAGCACCCCCGCGCCGATCTCCAGGTCGGGCTGCTGGGCGCGAAAGGCCTGCGTCTTGGACTGCAGGATGCCCAGGCGCAGCTCATACGTCGTCGGGTGCAGGTCCACGATCAGGCCGCAGGACAGGCGCGACTTGATGCGTTCCTCAAGGCCCTTGATCTCGGCGGGCGCGCGGTCGGCCGAGATCACGATCTGCTTGCCCTGGTCGACCAGCGCGTTGAACGTGTGGAAGAATTCCTCTTGGGTGCTGTCCTTGCCGGCGATGAACTGCACGTCGTCGACCATCAGCATGTTCACGTTCCGGAACATGCTCTTGAAGTCCATGATCGAGCTTTCGCGCAGCGCCTGCACGAAGCGGTACATGAACTGTTCGGCCGACAGGTACAGGACCTGCGCCGACGGGTGGCGCGCCTGATAGTCATGCGCGATGGCGTGCATCAGGTGCGTCTTGCCCAGGCCCACGCCGCCATAGAGGAACAGCGGGTTGAAACCCACGGGCCCCCCCTCGGCCACGCGGCGGGCGGCGGCATGGGCCAGCTCGTTCGGCTTGCCGACGATGAAGTTCCCGAAGGTGAAGCGGCTGTCCAGCGGCGCGCCCAGATCGGTGCGGGCGGCGCGGGTGGTCGGCGCCTCGGCCGGCTGGCCCGCGGGGGCCGTGGCCTGGGCCGAGGGGCGCGCCGCGGCGCTGCCCACGTCAAAGCGCAGACGCTCGACCGGGGCGCCGTGGCGGGTCAACACCGCCATGATGTCCTTGGCAAAGTGACGCCCGACCCAGTCAGAGATGAAGCGCGTCGGGCTGACGAATCGCGCGGCCCCGTCGTCGATCGCCATCAGGCGCAGCGGCTTGATCCAGTGGTTGTAGTTGTTCGGCCCCACGCTCTGTTCCAGCTCGGCGCATGCCTGACCCCAGATCTTGTCCATCATCGTCCCGTTTCCCGTCTGTCCCCAATCCCCGCCGGTTGATCCGACGGGACAGAATTCACGTCATCCGGGTGGCACGCAAAAACGCTGCCCCCGCGACCGCGAACGCGGTCGATCAAGGGGCATCAGCCCGTTTTCGGTCCTGGACACAGGTCCCCGGACACCCGGTGGCAGCCGGATGTCGTGAACCCGAAGGCGGAAGAGGTGTTCTTCGCGGCCCGGCCGTCGTCCCGGACGGATCCGAAGATCTGTCCACAGGGCCCGGCCCGTCCCCAAGCGACGTGAATCGCAAGGAGGAAACTAGCCCCAGCTTGTGGATAGCTGCAACCGAACTCTGCGCTTGACAGCAACTTGGTCCAAGCGAATCTGCGATGCCTTTGACTCGATTAACAATTTTCTGAATTGCTTGAATTCGTTCGATTTTTCAAAATGTCGCAGGTGCAGAAACGCAAATCGGGCGCAGGGCTTTCGCCTGCACCCGATGCTGTATTCCGGTTCCCTGAAGGGCGTGGAACGCGTGTCTCAGGGCCCCGTGGGGCCTGTGGATCAGTTGGCCGACAGCGCCTTCACGCGGGCCGCCAGACGCGAGATCTTGCGCGACGCGGTGTTCTTGTGCACGACGCCCTTGGTCACGCCGCGCATCAGTTCGGGCTGCGCGGTCTTCAGCGCCAGCGCGGCCGCATCGGCATTGCCCGAGGCGATGGCCTCTTCGACCTTGCGGATATAGGTGCGGATGCGCGAACGGCGGGCCTTGTTGACGTCAGTGCGACGTTCGATCTGGCGGGCGCGTTTCTTGGACTGGGGCGTGTTGGCCATGGGTGTCTTCCTATCGGGTCAGTTGCATGTCTAAATTTCGAACGTGCAAAAGCCCCATGGCGCCGTCCCTGTTCGGGACGGACATGATTCTTGCCAAAGCGGGCCCACACGCATGTAAGTCGGGGCGTATAGGCCAGCCTTGCCGAAAAGAAAACCCTTATCTGTCGCGGAACTGCGCCTCGCGCTTTTCCAGGAAGGCGGCCATGCCCTCCTTCTGGTCCTCGGTCGCGAACAGCGCATGGAAGGACCGGCGCTCGAACAGCAGACCCTCGCGCAGCGTCGTCTCATAGGCGCGGTTCACGGCCTCCTTGACGGTCTTGGTCGCGATCTGGGACTTCTCGGCGATCTTGCGCGCGGCGGCCATCGCCTCGGGAATCAGCTTGGGGGTGGGCACGACGCGGCTGACCAGACCGGACCGCTCGGCCTCTGCGGCGTCCATGAAGCGGCCGGTCAGGTTCATGTCCATCGCCTTGGACTTGCCCACGAACCGCGTCAGGCGCTGCGTGCCGCCGATGCCCGCGACGACGCCCAGGTTGATCTCGGGCTGGCCGAACTTGGCGTTCTCGGCGCAGATGATGAAGTCGCAGACCATCGCCAGTTCGCATCCGCCGCCCAAGGCGTATCCGCTGACGGCGGCGATGATCGGCTTGCGGACCCGGGTGATCGCCTCGATCTGGGCGCCGAACAGGTCGGATTCGTAGACCTCGACGAAGGTCTTGGTCGACATCTCCTTGATGTCGGCGCCGGCGGCAAAGGCCTTTTCGCTGCCGGTCAGGACGATGCAGCGGACCTTGTCGTTGCGGTCGGCATCCGACAGCGCGGCCGACAGCTCGTCCAGAAGCGTGGCGTTCAGCGCGTTCAGCGCCTCGGGGCGGTTCAGCCGGATCAGGGCGACCTCGTCCTCGATCTCCACGATGATGGTTTCATAAGCCATAGGCTTGGACCTCGTTGGCAGATTGCGTGGCCCCCGTCCTAGCAGAGGCCCGCGCAGTCGTCCAATCGTTCACCTCTGGCAGGCGGGACAGTAGAAGGACGACCGCCCCGATTGCACGATCCGCGCGATGGTGCCGCCGCATCCGTCCCGCAGGCAGGGCTGGCCCGCCCGGTCATAGACACGGAAGCTGTGCTGGAAATAGCCTAGCTCTCCGCTGGCCTGCCGGTGATCGCGCAGGCTGGACCCGCCCGCGGCGATCGCGTCGGTCAGCACGTCGCGGACATGGCCCACCAGCACCGCGATGCGTGCGGCCCCGATCCGTCCCGCCGCCCGGCGCGGATCGATGCCTGCGCGCCACAGCGATTCGCTGACATAGATGTTGCCCAGCCCCGCGACGATGCGCTGATCCAGCAGCGCTTGTTTCACCGGCACCCGCCGACCGGCAAAGGCCGCCTGCAGATAGGCGGGCGTGAAGACCGGGTCGAAGGGTTCCGGGCCCAGATGGTCCAGCAGGGGATGGGACGCGCCCTCGCGGATCAGGTCGACCATGCCGAACCGTCGGGCGTCGTTGAAGGTGACGGTCGTGCCCGCATCCGTGGTCAGCACGACATGGTCGTGGCGTGCATGGATGCCTGGATCGCGGTGGAACCCCGCCAGGCCCGCACCTTCGACCAGCATGCGGCCGGACATGCCTAGGTGCCACAGGACCGTGCCGCGCCCTTCCAGGTCGGCCAGCAGGTATTTCGACCGCCGCCGCAGCGCGGTGACGGTGGCGCCCGTCAGCACCTGCATCAGGTCCACCGGCAGGGGCCAGCGCAGGTCGGGGCGGTTGATCTGGACGCGGGCGATGCGCGCGCCTTCCAGATGGGGCAGCAGGCCGCGGCGAACGGTCTCGACTTCCGGCAGTTCTGGCAATCGGGTTCCTTTCGTCGCATTGTGCGCGCGGCACGCCGGACCTATCTGGCAATGGAACAGGCAAACGGCAAGCGCATGACGGACAGCAAGACGACCCATTTCGGCTTTCGGACCGTGGACGAGGATCAGAAGGCCGGTATGGTCCATCAGGTCTTCTCCTCGGTCGCGTCGAAATACGACGTGATGAACGACCTGATGAGCGTGGGCATCCACCGCGTCTGGAAGACCGCAATGATGGACTGGCTGGCGCCGCGTGACGGACAGCACCTGCTGGACGTGGCGGGCGGCACGGGCGACGTGGCATTCCGGTTCCTGGACCGGGCGCCGGGCGCGCGGGTCACCGTCTGCGACATGACCGAATCCATGCTGGTCGAGGGGCGCAAGCGTGCCGATGCCGTCGACAAGGCGGACCGGCTGGCCTGGGTCACGGGCGACGCGATGGCGCTTCCGTTTGCCGACAACAGCTTCGACCGCTACACGATCAGCTTCGGCATCCGCAACGTGACGCGCATTCCCGATGCACTGGCCGAGGCGTACCGCGTGCTGAGGCCAGGCGGCCGCCTGATGGTGCTGGAGTTCAGCCAGATCCCGGTGCCGGCGATGCAATGGGCCTATGACCGCTACAGCTTCAACGTGATCCCGGCGATGGGGCAGGCAGTAACGGGTGATCGCGACAGCTATCAATACCTGGTCGAATCGATCCGCAAGTTTCCCGACCAGGACAGTTTTGCCGCCCTGATCCGTGACGCGGGATTTGACCGGGTGCAGTGGCGCAATCTGTCGATGGGCATCGCCGCCCTGCATTCCGGCTGGAAATTGTAGGCATATGCGCGGTCCCCACAACATCTTGCGTCTGATCAGGACAGGTGCGACCTTCGAACGGACGGGTGCGATGGCCGCCGTCCTGGACGCGGTCGATGCGCCGATCCGCCTGCGCCTGGCCGCGCGGGTCATGGGCTGGCCCTTCCGCTGGCTGGGCTACAAGGGCGATCCGACCCTGCCGCCCATCACCCGGGCGATCACCGCGCTGGGGCCGGCCTACATCAAGTTCGGGCAGATCCTGTCGACGCGCGCCGATGTCGTGGGCCCGGAAATGGCCGGGCAGCTGCGCATGCTGCAGGACCGCCTGCCGCCCTTTCCCACCGACCTGGCCAAGAAGGCCATCGAGGCCGAACTGCGCGCCCCGGTCGACCAGCTGTTCAGCGAATTTTCCGAACCCGTCGCCGCCGCCTCGATCGCGCAGGTCCACCGCGCCCGCGTCCGCGAGACGGGGCGCGAGGTCGCGGTCAAGGTCGTGCGCCCCGGCATCGGGGCCGCGTTCAAGCGCGACATCGACGCGTTCCATTTCGGCGCCCGCCTGATCCAGCTTCTGTCCCCCGGCACCCGCCGCCTGCGGCCGCGCGACGTGGTGAGCCATTTCGAACAGACGGTCACCGGCGAGCAGGACCTGCGCCTGGAGGCCGCGGCCGCGTCGGAATTCGCAGAAAACACCGCGCGGGACGCGGGCTTTCAGATCCCCATGCCGCATTGGGCGCTGTCGTCGCGTCGCGTGCTGACCGCCGACTGGGCCGAGGGGCTGCCGATGGGCGACCGCGACGCGCTGATCGCCGCCGGTCACGACACGACCGAACTGGCGCGCCGGGTGATCCAGCTGTTCCTGTCGCATGCGCTGCGCGACGGGTTCTTCCATGCCGACATGCATCACGGCAACCTCAAGGTGGCGGCGAACGGCGACATCATCGCCTATGACTTTGGCATCATGGGAGAGATCGACGAATACACCCGCCGGGTCTATGCCCAGATCCTGTACGGGTTCATACAGCGCGATTACCGCCTGGTCGCGCGCGTGCATTTCGAGGCCGGATACGTCCCCCGCGACCGCGACGAGGCCGCCTTTGCCCGCGCCCTGCGTGCCGTGGGCGAGCCGATCTTCGGTGCCGATGCCAGCCGCATCAGCATGGGCAACCTGCTGTCCTATCTGTTCGAGGTGACGGAACGCTTCGGCATGCCCACGCGGACCGAGCTGATCCTGCTGCAACGCACCATGGTCGTGGTCGAGGGCGTGGCCCGGTCGCTGGACCCGCAGCTGAACATCTGGGACGCGGCCAAGCCTGTGGTGTCCGATTACATCAAGGCCAGCGTCGGCCCCAAGGCCGCGATCAGCGACCTGACCCATATCGCGCAGACCGTGGGCCGGTACGGCCCGCTGCTGCCACGGATGATCGAGCAGGCCCTGTGGGAACGCGCCCACCCCGAGGAGGCGCGCCTGACCCTGATCCAGCCGCGCAGTTCCGGGACGCTGCTGCTGGTCGCGATCCTGGCGCTGGCGGCGGGGGCGGGGATCGGCCTGTCGCTGTAGGGCGCGCCGGTCAGAAACAGATGATCTCGGCCTCGGCCTCGGCGCGGCGCAGGGTGGCCACGGTCTCGGTCAGGGCGGCCATGCCGCGGAACATGCCGGACCGCTCTCCGGTGGTCTGGCGCATCCGCAGGATGGTTTCCGCGCCGACGTAATCGGCATAGGGCAGCACCTCGGCGATGCGGTCGATCGCGCAGGAACAGCGGTCCAGCATGTCGCGTGTCTGCCCGTTGGTCGCCATGCAGGCAAAGGCGTATTCGACCCGCGCATTGGTCGGATAATCGTTCACCGCCTGCGCCGATGCCGGGGCCGCCGTCAGGGCCAGCGCCAGCGCACAGGCGCCTGCGCGGATCATTGCAGAACCAGTTCGTTGCGATAACCCGCCGCGGCATCGGTTTCGGCGCGCAGCTCGCGGATGGGTTCGTCCGGCGCGGTCATCACGAAGGTCAGCGTCAGAGTCTGGAAGCCGTGCATGCGTTCTGCATTCTTGTCCGCGATGAAGGGCTGAAAGCTGGCCGTGATGCCGCCGTCGGTGGTCGTGACCTCTCCGCCCCGGAACAGCGCCTCCTTCATGCGGTTGCGGATATAGAAAGGGCTGCCTCCGGTCAGCGCGGCCATGTCGCGGGTCGTCTGTTCCAGAAAGAAGGTCAGGACCGGATCACCCGAAGAGATCGGGAACGGCCCGATCGTGCGGTCGATCGGCCCGGCCTTCTGGGTCAGTTCCAGGATCGGCTGCTGATCGCTGGGGTCGATGTCCTGGGACAGGGTGATGCGGCCGTCCTCGGTCGGACGGAACCCTTCGGCCATAGGGCCCGTGACGGTCATCTGCCATTCCAGCGTCCTGTCGCCCAGATCCCAGGGCCCCCGCTCGGCAAAGACCGCGTCGCCGGCCTCGGCCGCGATCAGGGGCAGGGGGGCAAGCCCCAGCATCAGGGCAAGTGCAAAGGCGCGGGTCATGGTCGTCCTCCCAAACGTTGGGGCATGATGGGCGCGGGACGGGCGGCGGCGCAAGCCCCGGCGGCGGCCGCATCCCCCCTTGGTCTTAGGCCAGAAGACGCCCCAGAATCTCGGCCAGGTCTGGCGGGCTGACGGGCTTTTCCAGCAGGTGGATGCCCATGGCGGCGCAGCGCCGCGAAATCGCCGGATCGCGATGCGCCGTCACCATCACCGCGGGCACCGGCCGGTCGGATGCGGCGCGCAGCGCCTCGATCGCGGCAAACCCGGTGTCGCCGTTCTCCAGGTGGTAATCGGCCAGGATCACGTCGGGGGGTTCGTCCCCCATCGTGGCCAGCGCCTCGGCCGTGTCGCCGGCGATGCGGGGCACCATGCCAAGCCGGTCGCGCAGGATCATCTGATAGGCACGGCGCATCTCGGGGTCGTTCTCGACCACCAGGGCCACGCGGCCGCGCAGCGCGGGCAGCGGCGCGACGGCAAGGCGCGGTGTGTCCGACAGCGCCTGCACCAGGGGCAGGCCGACGCGGAACACCGTGCCGCGCATCGCCTCGGACGACAGGCTGATCGGATGGCCCAGCTTGGCGCAGGCCCGGCGCACGATGGACAGGCCCAGCCCCATGCCAGGCGTCGCGCTGTCATGAGTCAGGCGCTGGAATTCGTCAAAGATGCGGTTGCGGTCCACGGCGGGAATGCCCATCCCGGTGTCATAGACCGACAGCCAGCACATCGCTCCCTTGCGCCGCGCACCCACCGCGACGCCGCCGCGATGGGTGTACTTGATCGCGTTCGACACCAGGTTCTGCGCGATGCGGCGCAGGAAGATCGGGTCGCTGTCCACGACCGTGGTCGTGGGCATGAACCGCAGCCGCAACCCCTTGGCCTGAGCCACGGGCGCGAATTCGGCGGCCAGCCTGCGGAACAGGTCATCCAGCGGCACGGGCTGCCGGTTGAACTCGATCCGCTGGCTGTCCAGCCGCGAGATGTCCAGCACTGCATGCATCAGCTGTTCGACCGATTCGAAGGCACTGCCAAGCCGGTCGGTCAGTTCGGTCTGGTGCGGGTCCATCGGCGTGTCGGTCAGCGCCGACAGGAACAGGCGCGCCGCCGACAGGGGCTGCAGCAGGTCGTGGCTGGCCGCGCGCAGGAAACGGGTCTTGGACCGGTTCGCCTCCTCGGCCAGGGCGCGGGCCACGGCCAGTTCGCGGTTTCTTTGCGACAGGTCGGCCATCGCGCGTTCCAGGTCACGCGTGCGGGCCAGCACCTCCTGCTCCAGCGCGACGGCGGCCTGGAACATCGACCATGCGGACCCGCGTGATTCTTCCAGCCGGTCGATCCGGTCGATCAGGACGGCGTTGATGCGGGTCAGCTTGGCGATCTGCCGGTCGGGCGGATCGTCGTCACGCAACATCATCGGACCTCATGAAGGCCAGGCCCACGAATGTCTGGTTCACATGCATGCCGCTGTGCTGTTCGCCATAGGTGTTGAACCCCGCAACGCGGTGACGGCGGTACAGGTCCGACATGCGGTCGGTCAGCCCCGCGCGTTCCAGTGCCAGCCGGCGCAGGATGCAGTCGAAGGCCAGCACCATCAGCGGCGGCGTGGGCAGCGCCTCCAGCAGGTCGGAAAACCCCTGGATCAGATCCTCGGACCGGCCGAGGGTCAGGACCGTGCCGGTGTCGATGGACGACATCAGCGACAGGCCGTCGTCGTCTGTGATGGCGCTGATGGCACGCACGTGATGGCGCCCGCCCATGCGCAGCAGCAGGGGGTGGCGGGCAAATTCGCTGGGCGTCAGGTCGGCGCGGCGCAACCCGGTCAGGCGGGCATATTCCTGGGCCGCGGGTTCGGCGTTCAGCTCCAGGATGCGGCGTTTTTCGGGAATGGCGGCGGTGACCACCGCGCGCGTGGGGGTGGGGCTGAAATGGGCGAACGTGACCTCGCGGATGGTCAGGTCGGTCTCGACCAGCAGGAAGACCGCGACGCCCGACTGCACGGCGCCCTGGGCCAGCAGCGAGGTGCGGCGGAAATCCAGACCGTCGCCCGCCGACCCCCCCAGCACCGGGACCGAGGGCAGGGCCGCGTCCAGCGTGGCGACCAGCGCGTCCTCCTGTCCGGCCAGGCCATCGGTCAGCAGAAGGCCGAACAGGTGCCGCGCCGGATCGGGGCCGAAATCGCGCGCCATCTGGCGCAGCTGCGCCATCCATTCCGACACCGGCAGCGCGGCAAGGTCCGGAAGCAGCAGGGACGCGGCGCGGAAATGGCGCGCGGGAAACCCGATCGCCACCACGCTGTCGCTGGCATAGCCCTGCGGCCCGATCTCCCCGGCGGACGAGCATCCGGCGATCACGCAATCGGGCGGCAGGTGGGGGGCCAGCCCGCACTGCAGCGCGGCCAGGTCGTCCGCCTGCGCGCCGAACAGCAGGACCAAGGCGGGATTGGTGCCGCGCAGGCCGTCCAGCAGGGTCGGAACCATGTCGGTCCCGTCGCGGTCGGCCTGCACAGCGACCGGCCCGGATGCGCCCTCCATCGCAGCCGGGTCGGTGTTCATCAGCCGGCCTCGAACAGCCGGATCGAGTTGGCCAGCAGCACGGCCTGCGTGCGGCGGCGGGCGTTGATCTTGGACATGATCGCCGTGATGTGGGTCTTGACCGTGGCCTCGGCGATCGACAGCTCGTAGCTGATCTCCTTGTTGGCCTTGCCCTTGCAGATCAGCCGCAGGATCTTCATCTGCTGAGGCGTCAGCGACGAAAAGCGCCGCGCCAGTTCGGCCTTCGCGTCGTCGTCCGCGCTGTCCTGATCGGGTTGGTATCCCTCGGGGGTGACGTGCTCGCCCTCCCACATGCGGCGCAGGCTGTCGACCAGCGCCTCGCGCGACAGCGACTTGCTGATATAGCCCTGTGCCCCGGCCGCCATCGCGGTCGAGATCATCGCCCCCTCCAGATCGGCCGAGATCATGGTGATCGGCACGCCCGGAAGCTGGCGGCGCAGGGTCACGATGCCCTCGGCGCCGCGCGCGTCGGGCAGGTTCAAGTCAAGGATTACGGCATCGGGCGCACCCTGCACGCGGATCTGTTCCACCGCTGCGCCAAGGCTGCGCGCGGTGCGGACATTCTTCAGGCCAAAGCTGATCTTCAGCGTCAGTGCCAGCGCATCGCACATCAGCGGGTGGTCGTCGACGATCAGGATCTCGCGGACCTGGTCGGCGGTGGGTCGCGCTGACGGCACGGGACGCGCCTGCATGGCGGCTGCTGTCATGGCATTCCTCCCTGGGTTCTGCCGGCTGCAACCCCTCCTCAAGGGTGCCGCCGTGACCGCAGTCTAGGGCAGGGTGCACATAAAGCAAGCGCCATGCTGCGACGAAAGTCGGATGACGATCTAGCTTTTGTTGACCGTTCGTTCGCCCGGCGGAAAGCTTTCGGTCCAGACATTGCCGTCCGTATCCTCGACCCGGACGTTGATCGGCTGGCCATCCGGTTGATAGCGAAAGCGGAACACCGGATCCTCGCTGACCGAGATCCCCGCCGCCATCGAGAACAGCAGTGCGTCACCTTGGCGCACGTCCAGGCGGTCGATGAAATGGGCCGGGATGTTCAGCAGCGTCACTTGGTCGCGCTGAAGGCCTGAAAAGTTCGGATGCCGGATCATCAGCGTGCCGATCTCCTCTCCGTCCTGAACCTCGCTGCGCCAGCGCATCTGGCCCATGGTCGCCTTGGTCGCGGCCATGTCCTTGCCCGCCGGCGCCGAACAGCCGCCCGCGGCCTTGACGAAGCGCCCGGCCATGACCTGCGTGCCGTCGGCCTGGGTCGCGATGGCGCGGACGTCAGAATAGCTGTCGACCCTGACGCGCACCTCGAAATCCAGGGGCATCAGCGCGGGACCAAAGGCGTATTCGGCGGCGACGGGGGCAGGGTTCTCGTCGATGACCAGGGTCAGGGCGTCGATGGCGGGGGCGTCGGCCGCCTGCGTCAGCCGGATGGGCACAATGGCCGCGTCATGGGCGCGGGCCGGTGCGTCCAGGTCCAGCACCGTCGCGTCCTGCGGCGGATCGCTGTCCAAATCCATCACCGCCCCGCGCAGCTCCTCCCAGGTGGGCGATGGTTGCAGCGCGTTGTCCTGCGCCATCGCGGGCACGGCCAGCAACGCCGCCGTTAGGGTCAGCCACAGTCTCATTGCCTCATCCTCCCTTGGACATCCTCCGATAGACGAATTCGGTGGTCGTGGCGGCGGCGTCCTCCTCGGCACGTGCCACGACCCCTGCATGCAGCGGAGATTTCGAACAGACCGGGTCCGTCGCCCGCGCGTCACCGGCCAGCGCCATCGCCTGGCAGCGGCAGCCCCCGAAATCGACGGTCTTGCGATCGCAGCCGCGGCAGGGTTCCGGCATCCATGCCGTGCCGCGGAACGCGTTGAAGCTGTCGGACAGGTGCCAGATGTCGGACAGCGACCGCTCCTGCACGTTCTCGAAACGCATCCAGTCGATGGTCTGGGCGGCATGACAGGGCAGCACGGTCCCATCAGGTCCGACGTTCAGCCCGGTCGAGCCCCAGCCCCCCATGCAGGCCTTGGGATAGACCGCATGGTGATCGGCGGGGACGTAATCGATGACCATCCGTCCGCGCAGCCGGACGCGGGCGGCGTTGACCACCTGTCGCGCGAATTCGGCCTGTTCGCGCGTGGGCATCAGCGCGCCGCGGTTGCGGTCGGCCCATCCGTGGAACTGGACGGTCGCCACCTCGATCCGCCGGGCGCCAAGGCGTTCGGCCAGATCGATCATGTCGGGCAGGCGGTCCATGTTCTGGCGGTGGACGACGGCGTTGATGGTCAGCGGAAAGCCGATCTCGGTGACCCAGTCGCTGAAGGCCATCTTCTTGTCCCAGGATCCCGGATGGCCGCTGATCCGGTCGGCCATGTCCGGGCGGATGCCCTGCAGCGACAGCTGGACATGATCGACGCCCGCGCGGTCCAGTTCGATCAGCCGGTCACGGGTGATGCCGATGCCAGAGGTGATCAGGTTCACGTACAGCCCCGCGTCGCGCGCATGGCCCACGATCTGCGCCAGATCGCGCCGCGCACCGGGTTCACCGCCCGAGATGTGCACCTGCAGCACGCCCAGATCGGCAGCCTGCCGGAACACCCGGCCCCAGTCGTCGGCGCCGATCTCGCGCGACGCGCGGACCAGATCGACGGGGTTCGAGCAATAGGGGCAGGCCAGTGGGCAGCGGTGTGTGACCTCGGCCAGCATCGCCATGGGCAGGCCGGGGGTGACGGGGTTGCCGTCCAGGTCGCGGGGCTGGTGCTGCTGGTCCTTCATGCGCTGTCCCTGACAAAGACCATGCGCCGTTCGATCAGCCCGGTCAGGAAATCGCGCACGTCGCCGCCGATCTGGTCCACCGGCGCGTCGTAGCGCGCGGCCAAGTCGCGCACGATCCGGTCCAGGCTGCGAGCGCCGTCCAGTTCGGACAGGATCGCCTCTCCGATCTGGTCCAGCTGCATCGCGCGTTCCGGGGCCTGCAGCACGCGGATGCCGCGCACGCGGTCGCCCTGCAGCCGCACGCCGCGCGGCAGATAGGGGATGTCGTCGGGTCCGATCAATGCGGTCATGCGCGCATCCCCTCTCCGGGCCGCCAGGCCCCGGGGGGCGTGCGCCCCTCGACATAGCCGTGCCACAGCGCGTCCAGTTGGGCCCACAGCACGTCGGTCTTGAAGGTCAGCGCGGCGGCGGCAGCGTCCTGCTTCTCCAGCGTGTCGGCATGGGTCAGGACATAGTCCAGGCCGAACTTGACGTCCTCGGGCGCCTCGGTCAGGCGTTTCTTGAAATAGGACAGGCTGCTGTCATCGGCGAAATCGTAATGCTGCAACAGACCCTCGATCCGCTGGGCATGGATACGGGGCGCGAACAGTTCGGTCAGGCTGGCCGCCACCGCGTCCAGCAGCGGCATGTCGCGCACGAAGCGGACATAGGCATCGACCGCGAACCGTGTCGCCGGCATGATGCCCACGCCCGATGCGACATAGTCCGGGTCCAGCCCCACCGCCTGCGCCAAAGCCAGCCAGCGGCGGATGCCGCCGCCCTCGGTCTGGCCGCCGTCGTGATCCTCGATCCGCTTGCGCCAGGCGCGGCGCAGGTCGGGATCCTCGACCCGGCTCATGAAGGCCGCGTCCTTCATGGGGATGCGCGACTGGTACATCCAGCGGTTGATGACCCAGGCCCGCACCTCGTCCGGGGTGCACTGCCCGCCATGCAGGCGGGCGTGGAACGGGTGGCGGTCGTGATAGCGCGCGGCGCCGATGGCGCGCAGGCGGGCCTCGAAATCCTCACGGGACTGGGCGGTGGCTTGGACGTCCTTCACAGCGTGATCTCCATTCCGTCGCGGGCGACCTGCCAGCCCTGTGCCGCGGCCTGGGCCGCCTGCGGGCTGTCCGGGTCGGTCAGCGGGTTCGAATTGTTCATGTGCACGAAGATGCGCCGACCAAGCGGCGTGTCGGCCAAGGCGGGGATCGTGTCGGTCACCGCCATGTGCCCCATGCGGCGGCCGGTCTTGCGGCCCAAGCCCATGCGGATCATCTCTTCGTCGTCCCAAAGGGTGCCGTCGAAGAACAGCGCATCCGCCCCCGCGACGCGGTCGCGCAGCCAGTCGGGCATGTCCGCGCATCCGGGGATGTAGAACGCGCGCCGGTCCGCGCTGCGCAGCTCGACGCCCACGGTGGTCTCTCCGATCAGTCCGGTCTCGACCGTGGCGCCCTCCTGATACAGTGGCACCTTGCCCGGCACGGCGAACAGCGTCGCGGTCAGGCCGGGGGTCAGCGGGATCGTCTGGTCCAGCGCGACGGTCCGGCGTGGGACAAAGTCGGGGTTCACCGCAGCCATCATCGGGTTCGCCGCCAGCGCATCATGGATCGCCTGCGTCGCGAACAGATCGAAGGGCTGGCTTTCGCGCAGCGTCAGCAGCCCGGCCACGTGATCGATGTCGCCATTCGTGACCAGGACCGACCGCAGTGGCATGGTCCGCGGACCGGACGGGTGCAGCGCCGGCGTCGCTGCCAGTTGCGCCCGGATATCGGGCGATGCGTTCAGGATGGCCCAGTCGCGCCCATCGGCACTGACCGCGACCGAGCTTTGGGTCATCGACGGGATACGTCCCGCGCGTGCCGCGTCGCAATTGCCGCAGCCGCAGTTCCATTGCGGCAGGCCACCGCCCGCCGCCGCCCCAAGGATGATGATCCGCATCGGGTGTCGTGCCTTACGATAAGAAAGCCCCGCCCGAACGAATTCGGACGGGGCCGCATTCCTGCCTGCGGTACAGGCTCAGAACAGGACGGGCTCGTCCTCGGCGGGTGCGTACATGTTGATTTCCATGCCGCAAGCGATCTCGGTCAGGATAGGTTTGGTCCAGGCCATGTTGTGCTCCTCCTACATGCCGGTGGCGCCGCTACAGAAGGCGACTGGATTCAAATCTAGTATAGAGACAGGATGAATCAACACGACAAAGGTCGCAAGGTCGTGACCATTTCGTGAAGACGGGCCGCAAAAGGGGACGGAAGGACGATGTTTCACCTGGTTCTGGGCGTCTGTCTGGCGATGGCCGCCGATCAATGCGGCCAGGTTCTGCTGCCCCAGGGCGATTCGGCGACGGCCCAGGGGTGTCGGACGCAGGCCGCGCAGGTCGCGGATGCGTGGCTGGCCGCGCGGCCCGATCTGACCGGCAGTGCGCCGGAATGCCGCGCCAATGCCGATCTTCCGACGCTGGATCTGCAGCAGGTCGCGCCGGGCGTTCATGTCCATTTCGGCGATTCTCACCAGATGGAGGAGACCCCGGACGGGCGCATCGCCAACCTGGGGGTGATCATCGGCCGCGATGCGGTCGCGGTGATCGATGCGGGCGTGTCGCGGGCGCAGGCGCAGGACCTCTATGTGGCGATCCGGAGGATCACCGACCTTCCGGTGCGGCACCTGATCCTGACGCACATGCATCCCGACCACGTGCTGGGCGCGCAGGTGCTGTCCGAGGCCGGGGCCCGCATCACCGCGCATCACGCCCTGCCGCAGGCGCTTCAGGCGCGGGCGGCGGGGTATCTTGACGCGCTGGTTGGTCTTTACCCGGCCCCGGACTGGATCGGCACGCAGGTGGTCATGCCCGACGACCTGGTCGATGACCGCCGCCAGATCGACCTGGGCGATCGGTCCCTGCTGCTGCGGGCATGGCCCGCGGCCCATACCGACAGCGACCTGACCGTGCTGGACCGCAGGACTAACACGCTGTTCACCGGCGATCTGCTGTTCCGTGACCTGACGCCGGTCGTGGACGGATCGCTGCTGGGATGGTTGGAATGGCTGGACAGCGACCCGGCGCGCGGCGCAGGCTTGATCGTGCCGGGACATGGGCCGGCCAGCGAATCATGGGCCGAAGCATCGGCGCCCCAGGCCGCATTATTGAAAGCGCTTGCGACCGCGACGCGCCGGGCCATTCAGGACGGGTTGCCGCTGTCGCAGGCCGTGCCCGCCATCGCCAATGCATTGCAGCCGATGCAGAATTCATGGAATTCCTATCCAGAGACGGTGGCGCGGAACGCAACCGCGGCCTACAAGGAACTGGAATGGGAATGAGAAGCGTTTGACAGGTTCGCCAGAACTGGCAAATGTTCGCGTTAACAGCCGGGCGAAACAGGTCCGGGGACTTTCAGGGAGGAAGACTTGAAAACCGCATTGTACACGACCGCCGCGATCATCGCGCTGACCGCGGGCAGCGCGCAGGCGCAGCTGGTGATCGAACCGGGCAGCGACGACCGCATCAACTGGGCCAGCCTGGACGAGTTCAAGGCCGCGCATTCCGACCTTGAGGGGCAGAGCTTCAACATCCTGGGCCCCTGGCTGGGCGGCGACCAGGAGCTGTTCCAGTCGGTCATCGCCTATTTCAACGAGGCGACCGGCGCGCAGGCGAACTATTCCGGTTCTGACAGCTTCGAGCAGCAGATTGTCATCGACAGCGAGGCAGGATCGCCCCCCGATGTCGCGGTCTTTCCGCAGCCGGGCCTGGCCTCGGACCTGGCCGAAAAGGGCTTCCTGCGCCCTCTGGGCGAGGAGACGGCGCAATGGCTGACCGACAACTATGCCGCGGGCGAAAGCTGGGCGGCGCTTGGCACCTATGCGGGCCCCGACGGGACCGAGGCGCTGTACGCTTTCCCCTACAAGGCCGATGTCAAGTCGCTGGTGTGGTACGTCCCCGAGAACTTCGAGGATGCCGGCTATGAGATCCCCGAGACCTACGAGGACCTGAAGGCCCTGACCGAGCAGATCGCCGAGGAGGGAGAGACCCCCTGGTGCATCGGCCTGGGATCGGGCGGCGCCACCGGCTGGCCCGCGACCGACTGGGTCGAGGACCTGATGCTGCGCACTTCCACGCCCGAGGATTACGACGCCTGGACGACCAATGCGATGCCGTTCAACGACCCCAAGGTCGTGGCCGCGATCGACGAGTTCGGCTGGTTCGCCAAGAACCCCGATTTCGTCGCGGGCGGCGTCGGATCGGTCAGCGCGACCGATTTCCGCGAAAGCCCCGCCGGCCTGTTCGACAGCCCGCCCGCCTGCTACCTGCACCGTCAGGCCAGCTTCATCACGACCTTCTTCCCTGAGGGCACGGTCGTGGGCGAGGATGCCGACTTCTTCTACATGCCCGCGCCCGCATCGGGTGACCTGGGACAGCCCGTCCTGGGCGGCGGCACCATGTTCGCGGTCCTGTCGGACAACCCCGCCGCGATGGCCTTCGTCGAGTTCCTGAAGACCCCCGTCGCGCACGAGATCTGGATGGCGCAGCAGGGCTTCGTCACGCCCTATACCGGCGCCAATGTCGAGGCCTATGACGATCCGACCGTCCGCCGCATGGGGCAGATCCTGCTGGACGCGACGGTCTTCCGGTTTGACGGGTCGGACCTGATGCCCGGCGCGATTGGCGCGGGGGCGTTCTGGACCGGGATGATCGATTTCGTCGGCGGCGCCTCGGCACAGGACGTCGCGGACAAGATCCAGGCCAGCTGGGCTTCGCTGAACTGACGACGACCGGCGCGGCGGCCGCGACGCCGCCGCGCCCCATGATCCAGGGGGGAGACCGGGAATGGAATTGCTGTGGTTGGCGGTCAGCACGATCGCGATCGGGGTCTTTGGCTGCGTGGCCTGGTTCTGGGGGTCGAACTGGCTGCTGGACCGCATCTATCCGCCGCGCGGGGCGCAGGCGGGCGACAACATCCGGCGGGCGAGCCAGATCCGCCCCTGGCTGTTCCTGGGGCCCGCGATCCTGTTCCTGACGACCTATCTGGTCTATCCGGTGCTGGACAGCTTCTGGCGGTCGCTGTTCAATTCGAACGGATCGCAGTTCGTCGGCCTGGACAACTATGTCTGGCTGGTGAACGACGGCAAGTTCCGGGAATCCATGCTGAACAACATGGCCTGGCTGCTGGTCGTGCCTGCCCTGTCCACGCTGTTCGGCCTGCTGGCCGCGCAGCTGACCGACCGGCTGAAATGGGGCAACATCGGCAAGTCGCTGATCTTCATGCCCATGGCCATCAGCTTTGTCGGCGCGGGCGTGATCTGGAAATTCATCTATGAATACCGCGCCTCGGGCGAGACGCAGATCGGCCTTCTGAACTGGATCGTGACCCAGCTGGGTGGAGAGCCGCAGATCTGGCTGACCCTGCCGGTGTGGAACAACCTTCTGCTGATGATCGTGCTGGTCTGGATCCAGACAGGCTTCGCGATGGTCATCCTGTCGGCCGCCCTGCGCGGCATCCCCGAGGAGACGATCGAGGCCGCCATCCTGGACGGCGCATCCCCCCTGCAGGTCTTCTTCAAGATCAAGGTGCCGCAGATCATGGGCACCATCGCGGTGGTCTGGACCACCATCACCATCGTCGTGCTGAAGGTCTTCGACATCGTCTTCGTCATGACCAACGGGCAATGGGGCACGCAGGTGCTGGCGAACCTGATGTATGACTGGATGTTCCGCGGCACGCCCGATTACGGGCGCGGATCGGCCATCGCCATCGTCCTGATGATCCTGGTCACCCCGATCATGGTCTGGAACATCTACAACGCACGCAAGGAGGTCCGCTGATGGAGGGGATGGCTGGACAGAAGTCGTCGCTGGCCTGGGCGGTCAACATCGCGGCCTTCCTGCTGGTGCTGCTGTGGACGATCCCGACGCTGGGCCTGTTCGTGTCGTCGTTCCGCGACCGCGACCAGATCTCGACCTCGGGGTGGTGGCAGTCGTTCTCGGGCTCGGTGCAGACCGGTTTCGTGCGTTCGGGCACGGCCGAGGACCAGGTGCAGGAGGGCGATCTCTATGTGATCCAGGGCAGCGCCCTGGAGGGCACGCAGGAGTTGACCGCCTGGGGCACCAGCGCGCGTCAGCCCGATGCCAACGCCCCCGGCGACACCGTCGAGCTGGAGCCGGGGATCGATCTGACCGTGGCCGAGGACGGCAGCTATCGCATGACCTCGGCCCAGCCCTTCGAGATGCGGCGGGGTGAACGGATCTTCACCACCACCCTGTCGCCGCCGGCCTTCACGACCGACAACTATTCCCGGGTTCTGACCGCAGGCGGGTTGGGGCGCGCCTTCATGAACACCATGACGGTGACGATCCCCGCCACCGTCATCCCGATCCTGATCGCGGCCTTTGCGGCCTATGCGCTGGCTTGGATGCAGTTTCCGGGCCGGGCCCTGCTGACGGCCTGCGTGGTGGGGCTTCTGGTCGTGCCGCTGCAGGTGGCGCTGATCCCATTGCTGCGGCTGCACAACGAACTGGGCATCGGCAAGGGATACCTGGGCATCTGGCTGGCCCATACCGGGTTCGGCCTGCCGCTGGCGGTCTATCTGCTGCGAAACTACATGGTCGGCCTGCCACGAGAGGTCATCGAGAGCGCCCGCGTGGACGGCGCGACCGAATTCCAGATCTTCCGCCGGATCATCCTGCCGCTGTCCTTCCCCGCCCTGGCCAGTTTCGCGATCTTCCAGTTCCTGTGGGTCTGGAACGACCTGCTGGTGGCCACGGTCTTCCTGGGCAACACGCGCGAACAGCTGGTCATGACGGGCCTGCTGCGAGAGCTGATGGGATCGCGCGGAGGTGAATGGGAGATCCTTGCAACTTCGGCCTTTATCTCGATAGCGGTGCCGCTGCTGGTGTTCTTTGCCATGCAGAAATATCTGGTCCGCGGATTGCTGGCCGGCTCCGTGAAAGGTGGATGAACTTGACTGAACAGACGACGGATTGGTGGAAGGGCGGGATCATCTATCAGATCTACCCGCGCAGCTTTCAGGACACGACCGGCAGCGGCACGGGCGATCTGGCGGGCATCGCCCAGCGCCTGCCCTATGTGGCGTCCCTGGGGGTCGATGCGGTCTGGATCTCTCCGTTCTTCACCTCTCCGATGAAGGATTTCGGCTACGACGTCAGCGATTACTGCGGCATCGACCCGATCTTCGGCACGATGGAGGATTTCGACTGGCTGGTCCAAAGCGCGCATGAGCTGGGCCTGAAGGTCATGATCGACCTGGTGATGTCGCATACCTCGGACCAGCATCCCTGGTTCAAGGAAAGCCGCGCCAGCCGCGACAACCCGAAATCGGACTGGTATGTCTGGTCGGACCCGCGCCCGGACGGCACGCCGCCCAACAACTGGCTGTCGATCTTTGGCGGCAGCGCGTGGCAATGGGATGCGCGGCGCGAACAGTATTTCCTGCACAATTTCCTGTCGTCGCAGCCGGACCTGAACTTTCACAACCCCGCCGTCCAGGATGCCCTGATCGAGATGGCGCGGTTCTGGCTGGACAAGGGCGTCGACGGCTTCCGGCTGGACACGATCAACTTCTATTTCCACGACGCCCAGCTGCGCGACAACCCGCCCCTGGCGCCGGAACTGCGCAAGTCGGACACGGCCCCCGCCGTGAACCCCTACAACCACCAGAGCCACCGCTTCAGCAAATCGCAGCCCGAGAACCTGGCCTTCCTTGAACGGTTCCACCAGGCGCTGGTGCCTTACGGCGCCGCTGTCGTGGGCGAGATCGGCGACAGCGAGCGCGGGCTGGAACTGCTGGAGGAATATACCGGCGTGCCGGGCCGGGTGCAGATGTCCTATGTCTTCGACTTCCTGTCGGGTGACGACCTGCCCGCCGCGCGCGTGGTCGAGGTGTTCGACAAGCTGCACGACATCGCGCCCAACGCCTGGCCCTGCTGGGCCATGTCGAACCATGACGTGGTGCGCCACGTCACGCGCTGGAACCTGCCGGACCAGGCGGCCAAGGCCTATGCGACGGTGCTGTTGTGCCTGCGCGGGTCGGTCTGCCTGTACCAGGGAGAGGAACTGGGCCTGCCCGAGGCCGAGCTGCGCTTCGAGGATCTGCGCGATCCCTATGGCATAGAGTTCTGGCCCGAGTTCAAGGGCCGCGACGGTTGCCGGACGCCGATGGTCTGGGACATGGGTGTGAACGGCGGTTTCTCGACCAGTCAGCCCTGGCTGCCGGTGCCGCACACGCATCTGCAGCGCACCGTCGTCAGCCAGGAGGCCGACGCCCAGTCCATGCTGCACCATTATCGCTGGGCGGTCGGCCTGCGCCGCAAGCACAGCGCATTGCGCTGCGGAAACATGACAGACATCAAGGCCGAGGGGCCGGTGCTGTCCTTCCGCCGCCGTGACGACAAGCAGACCCTGCTGATCCGCGCCAACCTGTCCGACGACGATGCGGGCGGGCTGATGCCGTGGCAGGTCCAGATCATCGAAGGGTAGGGGAGGAAGACCGCAAATGGCCGATCTGAAACTGACGGACGTCGCCAAGTCCTATGGCGACGTGCAGGTGCTGAGGGACATCGACCTGGACATCCGTTCAGGAGAGTTCATCGTCTTTGTCGGGCCGTCCGGCTGCGGGAAATCCACGCTCTTGCGCATGATCGCGGGCCTGGAGCAGATCACCGGGGGAGAGCTGAAGATCGGCGGGCAGGTGATGAACGACATCCCGCCCAGCCAGCGCGGCATCGCGATGGTGTTCCAGTCCTATGCGCTTTACCCGCACATGACGGTCCGCGACAACATGGCCTTCGCGCTGAAGATCGCGGGCCAGTCCAAGGAGCAGATCCAGGCCGCCACCGACCGCGCCGGCAAGATGCTGCAGCTGACGCCCTATCTGGACCGCCTGCCCAAGGCCCTGTCGGGGGGCCAGCGTCAGCGCGTGGCCATCGGGCGGGCCATCGTGCGCGACCCCAAGGTCTATCTGTTCGACGAACCACTGTCGAACCTAGACGCCGCCCTGCGCGTCGCCACCCGGATCGAGATCGCACAGCTGAAGGCCTCGATGCCCGACCGCACGATGATCTATGTCACCCACGACCAGACCGAGGCGATGACCTTGGCCGACCGCATCGTGGTGCTGGCCGGCGGCGGCATCGCCCAGGTCGGCGCGCCGCTGGAGCTGTACGAGCGTCCGATGACCGAATTCGTGGCCCAGTTCATCGGCAGCCCGGCGATGAACCTGCTGCCCGGGCGGGTCAAGACCGTGGGCGCGATGACCACCGTCGCGCTGGACGTGGGCCTGGAGGCGCAGGTCGCCATCCCGACCCGTGCCGGCGACGAGGGCATGGTCGTCAACCTGGGCGTCCGCCCCGAGGACATGCGCGAGACTGACGGCACCCCGGTCTTCGAGGGAACCGTCGATCTGACCGAGGCCTTGGGGGAGGTCACGCTGCTGTACTTCGGCACCGGGGCCGAGACCGCGCCGATCACCGCCAAGCTGCCGGGCATCCACCCGGACCTGAAGGGCAAGCGGGTCCGGCTGACCGCCGATCCCCATGCGCTGCACCTGTTCCACAAAGGACAGTCGCTGCTGTACCGGGACGGCGCCGACCGTCTGCCGCCCTATCAGCCGCGCATGGCCGCGCCCTCAGGCAGCATGGGCGGTACGCCCGCGCATTCGGATCGCGGTGCGGACCGGGCAATGGACGGGATGGTCATCCCTGAAGGCCCGGTACGCTGAGCCCCGGGGGGCGCGACCAAAGTCGCAGATCGCGCCCCGCAAACCGTGCTATACTTTCCCCGTCCTGAGGGGGAGACCATGACCGAACGCAACCACGCGGAGCTTGTGGCCGCGCAGTCGCAGTCACGCAGCGCCACCTCGGCGCTGGCCGCATCCTGGCGGCGGTCCATGCTGAAGCACGGGCTAGACCCCGCTGACCGCCGCCGCCCGGATCGCCTGTCCGACAGCGAACTGGCCGATCGCCATCAGGCGATGCAGGCCTTCCTGAACGTCGCCGGACCGCAGCTGGACCAGCTGTACAATCTGGTCGGCCTGTCGGGCTGCAACGTGCTGCTGACCGATGCGCATGGCATCGTGCTGGACCAGCGGGTGTCGGATGCCGACGCCCAGCAGTTCCGCGACTGGGGCCTGTGGCAGGGCGCCGACTGGTCCGAGGCCGCGCAGGGCACCAACGGCATCGGCACTTGCCTGGCCGAGGGTCGGCAGGTGACCATCCACCGTGACGAACATTTCCGCACCCTAAACACCGCGATGTCCTGCATGGACGCGCCGATCTGGGGACCGGACGGTCGGCTGCTGGCGGCGCTGGACGTCAGTTCGGCGCGGGCGGACCAGACCGAACGCTACAACCGGCTGATCTCGGCGCAGGTCGCGCAAACCGCCCGGGCGATCGAATCGTTGTTCTTCCGGATGTCGTTTCCGGACGCGCGCATCGTCGTGGCCTCGGACGATCAGGGCGAACAGGCAGTGCTGCTGGCGGTGGACAAGGATGACCTGGCCATCGGCGCCACCCGCGCCGCCCGCCGCGCCCTGGGGCTGGAGCGCGAGGGTGCGATCCGCCCGCGCCCGGCCGCCGACCTGCTGGGCCGCCAGGACGACCTGACCGGGTTCGACCGGGCCGAACGCGCCGCCGTGATGCGCGCCCTGGCCCGGGCGCAGGGCAACGTGTCGGCGGCTGCACGCGCGCTTGGGATCGGGCGGGCGACGATGTACCGGCGCATGGCGCGCCTTGGGCTTGGTGAAAATCACGGGGGACTGTCTCACATGTGAGACAGCTTCTGCGCTGCGGCGTGGATCGGCGGTTGCGACGAATCACGCGCTGTCCGACGATTTGCGCATACCCGGACCAGGAGATCCGGGGGCTGACATCCTGAGGAGGAGGAACCGATGCCGAACGACCAGACGCACGAATTCAAGGGCGTGGGCGTGATGCCCTTTGCCCGCCGCTATGACAACTTCATCGGTGGCGAATGGACGGCGCCCAAGTCGGGCCGCTACTTCACCAACACCACGCCCATCACCGGGGCCGAGATCGGCGAGATCGCCCGGTCCAATGCCGACGACATCGAGGCCGCGCTGGACGCGGCGCACAAGGCCAAGGGGGCTTGGGGCCGCACCTCGACCACCGATCGGTCCAACGCGCTGCTGAAGATCGCCGACCGGATGGAGGCGAACCTGGAGCTGCTGGCCACCGCCGAGACCTGGGACAACGGCAAGCCCATCCGCGAAACGATGGCCGCCGACCTGCCGCTGGCCATCGACCATTTCCGCTACTTCGCGGGCGTCCTGCGCGCGCAGGAGGGCGGCATTTCGGAAATCGACAACGACACGATTGCGTACCATTTCCACGAGCCCCTGGGTGTGGTGGGTCAGATCATCCCGTGGAACTTTCCGCTGCTGATGGCCTGTTGGAAGCTGGCGCCCGCGCTGGCCGCCGGCAACTGCGTGGTGCTGAAACCCGCGGAACAGACCCCGGCCACGATCATGGTCTTTGCCGAACTGATCGCAGACATCCTGCCGCCGGGCGTCCTGAACATCGTCAACGGTTTCGGCCTTGAGGCGGGCAAGCCGCTGGCGTCGAACCCGCGCATCTCCAAGATCGCCTTCACCGGCGAGACGACCACCGGCCGCCTGATCATGCAGTACGCGTCCGAGAACCTGATCCCGGTCACGCTGGAACTAGGTGGCAAGTCGCCCAACATCTTCATGGAGGATGTCTGCCGCGAGGACGACGACTTCTTCGACAAGGCGATCGAGGGTTTCGTGATGTTCGCGCTGAACCAGGGCGAGGTCTGCACCTGCCCGTCGCGCGCCCTGATCCACGAGAAGATCTATGATCAGTTCATGGAACGCGCGCTGAAGCGCGTCGAGGCCATCGTGCAGGGCGACCCGCGCGACAGCGCGACGATGATCGGCGCGCAGGCCTCAAGCGAGCAGAAGGAGAAGATCCTCTCCTACTTCGACATCGGTCGCAAGGAAGGCGCCGAGGTGCTGATCGGCGGCGAGGCCGCGGATCACGGCGGAGAGCTGTCGGGCGGCTTCTACATCAAGCCGACGGTCTTCAAGGGCCACAACAAGATGCGGGTCTTCCAGGAGGAGATCTTTGGCCCGGTCGTGTCCGTGACCACCTTCAAGGACCAGGACGAGGCGCTGTCGATCGCCAACGATACGCTGTACGGTCTGGGCGCCGGCCTATGGTCGCGGGACGCGAACACCTGTTACCGCTTCGGCCGCGCGATCCAGGCGGGCCGGGTCTGGACCAACTGCTATCACGCCTATCCGGCCCATGCGGCCTTCGGCGGCTACAAGCAGTCGGGCATCGGGCGTGAAAACCACCGCATGATGCTGGACCACTATCAGCAGACCAAGAACATGCTGGTCAGCTACAGCCCCAAGAAGCTGGGCTTCTTCTGACGCGATGCGGGCGGCCTTCGGGTCGCCCGCAACCCGCACCGATCCCGCGGCGTTGGGCCAGACGCCACCTGCGGAGCGCGCCATGCCCAAGGACAGCATCATCGACCCCGAGGACGCCGCGATCAGCGCGGGCCTGACCTATGTCAACGACGACATGCCGGGCATCACGCGCCAGCGGTCGGGCAAGGGGTTTTCGTACAAGGGACCGGACGGGCGCACCATCACCGACAAGGCGGAACGCAAGCGGCTGGCGTCGCTGGCCATTCCGCCCGCCTATGTCGACGTCTGGATCTGTCCCGATCCGCGCGGCCACATCCAGGCGACCGGGCGCGACGCCAAGGGCCGCAAGCAGTACCGCTATCACCCCGAATTCCGCGAGCTGCGCGACAGCAGCAAGTATGACCGCATGCTGGATTTCGCGCGCGGCCTGCCGCAGCTGCGCGCGCAGGTCGATGCCGACATGTCGCGCCGCGGCCTGCCGGTGGAAAAGGTGCTGGCGACCATCGTGTTCCTGCTGGAGAACACCATGATCCGCGTGGGCAACACCCGCTATGCGCGCGAGAACAAGTCGCACGGGCTGACCACGCTGCGGATGCGGCATGTCACGCTGGACGGCAATCAGGTCCGCTTCAAGTTCAAGGGCAAGTCGGGCAAGGAATGGAACCTGGGCCTGCGCGACCGCCGCGTTGCCCGGATCATCCGTGCCGTGCAGGAGATCCCCGGCCAGCATCTGTTCCAGTATGTGGACGACGACGGCGCGCGGCGTCAGGTCACCTCGACCGAGGTGAACGACTATCTGCGCCAGATCACCGGGCGGCAGGTCACCGCCAAGGATTTCCGAACCTGGACCGGCACGGTCCTGGCCGCCCTGGCATTGGCCGAATACGAGAAGGCCGACAGCGAGGCAGCCGCCAAGCGCAACGTGCGCGACGCCATCGAATCGGTTGCCGCGCGGCTTGGCAACACGCCCACCATCTGCCGCCAGTGCTATGTGCATCCCCAGATCATCGACGCCTATCTGGCCGACGAGTTGCGGTTGGAGCTGGCCGACACGATCGACGACACCCTGACCCAGACCGACCTGCGCCCCGAAGAGACGCAGGTCCTGCGGTTCCTCAAAAAGAGGCTGAAGACATGAGCACCGTCACCGCCACCCCCGCAGCGCTGGAACTGATCGCCGAGATCGTGGCCGATCACGGCCCGGTCCTGTTCCACCAGTCAGGCGGCTGCTGCGACGGGTCGTCGCCGATGTGCTATCCCCAAGGCGATTTCCGCGTGGGCGAACGCGACGTGAAGCTGGGAGAGATCGGCGGCGCGCCCTTCTACATCTCGGCCAGCCAGGCCGAGGCCTGGGCCCATACCGACCTGATCATCGACGTGGTGCCGGGGCGGGGCGGCATGTTCAGTCTGGACAACGGTCGCGAGAAGCGGTTCCTGACCCGATCCGAGATATGCAGCATCTAGCGCCAAGCAGCGTTGTGACCAAGGCCGCGCTGCGCTAGACACGGGCGACACCTGCGAAAGGCTTGCCCCATGACCCACAGCGTCTTCATCGATGGCGAGGCCGGCACCACCGGCCTGCAGATCCGCGACCGCCTGCTGGGACGCGACGACATCCGCCTGGTCCAGCTGGACCCCGCGATGCGCAAGGACCCGCAGGCCCGCGCCGACTGCTTTGCGCAGGCCGATGTCGCGATCCTGTGCCTGCCGGACGCCGCCGCACGCGAGGCCGTGGCCCTGACGGCCGACATGGACGTGCGCCTGATCGACGCCTCGACCGCGCACCGGATCGATCCGGACTGGGTCTTCGGCTTTCCCGAACTGGCCCCCGAAATGCGCGAGCGCATCGCCGCCGCGCGGCTGGTCAGCAATCCGGGCTGCTATTCGACCGGCGCGATCGCCATCGTGGCCCCGCTGGTCGCCGCCGGCCTGATCGACGAGACCGAGGCGCTGTCGATCAACGCCGTCAGCGGCTATACCGGCGGCGGCAAGGCAATGGTCGCGGATTTCGAGGCGGGCACCGCGCCCGTGCATTTCATCTATGGCCTGGACCAGCGCCACAAGCACATCCCCGAGATCATGACCCATGGCGGCCTGCTGCTGCAGCCGGTCTTCGCGCCTTCGGTCGGGAACTTTGCCCAGGGCATGGCGGTCCAGCTGCCGCTGCAGTTGGATGACGACCGCAGCGTCGCGGCGCTGCACCAGGCGCTGGCCGATCATTACGCGAACGAGGCCTTCGTGCAGGTCGTGCCCGCCGACCAGATCGGCGCCCGCATCGACCCGACCGCGCTGAACGGCAGCAACGTGCTGCGCATCAGCGTGCATGGCGACGATGAGACCGGATGCGCCACGATCGTCGCGGTGCTGGACAACCTGGGCAAGGGCGCATCGGGCGCCGCGGTCCAGAACATGAACATCATGCTGGGCCTGCCCGAGGGCACCAGCCTCTGACGCGCCACGCCATCCTTGCGGAAACGTTAACGACGTTGCGCGATAGGTTTTGACGCCTGTCGTGCGACGTCGTTAATGAATGCCATTCTGTCCCCGCACATGAACGGGACAGAGCCGATTTTCATGGTTGTTTTGCAAGGGGTTAACGATGGCGCGCGTGCAGGCGTATTCCGGTTTCGACATCACGAACTTTGATCTCAGCGTGTTGTATTACGATGCGTTCAATGTCGAATTCTTTGACAATCTTTATTTCAATTATGACGGACAGCAGTTCGAGGATGTCCTGCTGGTGGATTATTACAGCGGCGGCTACGATTTTGCGACGATCTTCGGCGGCAGCGGCTTTCGTCTGACCGGTGGGGACATCACGGGTGGAACCGTCACTCTGATCGGCGGGGCCGCCAATATCGGCGGAAATTACTACGATCAATGGCAGATCGATCAGCTGAGGGTGCCGTTGGCGGATATCTACAACGCGTCCATGACATTCTCGCGTGTCGATGATCAGCGGATCATCGAACGGATGCTGTCTGGCAACGACGTCTTCACCCTCAGCTTCGAAGACGACCGCGCCTTTGGAATGGCGGGCGACGACACGCTGTACGGCAATGGCGGCAACGACATCCTTGGCGGTGGGATCGGCCATGACGCGCTGTATGGCGGCGCCGGCCTGGACCGGGTGCTGATGGATGCGGGCAATGACGTGATCGACGGCGGTTCGGGCGTCGATACGGTCGTCCTGCAGGGCGCCACGGGTGGCCGCATCGACCTGGCGCTGACCGGGCGGCAGGACACCCGCCATGGCCTGGACATCATCCGCGGGGTCGAGAATGCCGAAGGCGGCGCCGGCCATGATGTGCTGCTGGGCAACGCGCAGGGCAACCTGATGCGCGGCAACGCGGGCAATGATCGGCTGGAGGGGCGCGCGGGCAACGACACGCTGGAGGGCGGGTTCGGCAATGACCGTCTGCATGGCGGGCAGGGGACGGATCGGTTGGCGGGCGGAGCGGGCAACGACACCCTGATCGGCGGACAGGGGGCGGATCTGCTGACCGGGGGCGTCGGGGCAGATACGTTCGTCTTCGGGTCGATGGCCGACAGCCAGGGCGCCCAGACCGACCTGATCCTTGATTTCCGGCGCGGCAGCGATCGGATCGACCTGTCCGGCATCGATGCGGACTGGCGGACCCCCGGAAACCAGGCGTTCCACATGACTGACAGCTTCGAGCCCGGGCAGGGTGCACAATTGATGGTGCAGTATGTCCCGCAGACCAACGTGACGCGTGTGATGATGGATGCGAACGGAGATGGCCGCGTGGACGGGATGATCCGCCTGTCAGGCCAGCTGTCGCTGACCGAGGCGGATTTCATTCTGTAGACGGATGATCCGGATCTGGTGGAGCCGAGGGGAATCGAACCCCTGACCTCGTCATTGCGAACGACGCGCTCTACCAACTGAGCTACGACCCCAACGCTGTTTTGATCGCGTGGGCGGCGCGGTTTGTCAAGTGGGCCGCGCCGCCCTGTTCATCACTTGGGCAGGGTGAAGGCGATCAGCTGATCGGCCACCTGCGGCTTGATGATGGAATTGCCGCCGACGGCAAAGACCACGTATTGCTGGCCGTCATAATCATAGACCGCGGGGATCGACACGGCCGGGGCGTCGACCTGGGCCTTCCACAACACGTCGCCGGTGGCGGCGTCCAGCGCGCGGACCCGGGCGTCCATCGATGCGCCGATGAAGATCAGCCCGGACGCCGTCACGACCGGCCCGCCGATGGTGGGCGAACCCCAGCTTTCCGGCATGTAGAAGCCCCATTGCTGCGTCTGTCCGAAGGGACGCTCCCACAGCGTTTCACCCGATTTCAGGTCGATGGCGGACATCAGACCATAGGGCGGCTTCCAGCAGGGCATGCCGATCGGGTTCAGGAAGTTGGTCAGGCTGAAACCGTAGGGCGTGCCGGTCATCGGAAACAGGCCGCCCTCGGCCTCGCTGCCGCCGCTGGTCATGGTGTCGTAATCCTCGCGCTCGATCAGCTGATAGATCTGCGCCACGCGAGAGCTGTTGATATAAAGGATGCCGCTTTCCGGATCGACCGCGCCGCCGCCCCACTGAAAGCCGCCCGCGGTGGCCGGATAGGCCAACGTCCCTTCCAGGCTGGGCGGGGTGTAACGGCCCTCATAGCGCAGCTCGTCGAACTTGCGCGAGCAATAGCCGAAGGACGCGATGTCGGCCAAGCCGAACACGCCGCCCCAGTCATCGCCGATGGGCGATTTCGGCAGGGTCGGAATGGGCTGCGTCGGGGACGAGACCTCTCCCTCGACATCCGTCGCGGGGACGGGGGTGTCTTCGATCGGAAAAATCGGCTCTCCGGTCAGGCGATTCAGAACGAAGGCATAGCCCATCTTGGTCGGCTGGACCAAGGCGGGGGTGCTGCCACCCTCACCGGGGATATCCACAAGGGTTGGTGCCGCTACGGTATCATAATCCCAGATGTCGTGGTTCACCAACTGGCGCGACCACACGACCTCTCCGGTGTCGCCATTCACCGCGGTGACCGAGGTCGCCAAGGGGATCGGGTCGGTGCGCGTCCCGCCATAGAAATCCGCGCTGGGGCTGGAGACGGGCAGGAAGGCCAGACCGTTCTCCTCGTCGACCGACATGGCGGTCCAGACGTTCGAGGTGCCGGTCACGCCGTCGTAATCCTCGGGGATCGAATGGAAGGTCCAGTCCAGTTCGCCGGTGCGCGCGTCGACGGCAAAGACCGACCCCAGGGGGTTCGCTGCGTCGTGCCAGTCCTTGCCCGCCCAACCCAGCAACAGCTTGTCGCGAAAGACGGTGGGCGGCTGCAGCTGCGACAGCGGAAAGTTTGCGTCGGGCTTGTTCCACTGGTTCACGTCCAGGATCCCGCCCTCGCCGAAATCGGCGCACAGTTCCCCGGTATCGGCATCCACCGCATGCAGTTCGGCGTCCATCGTGCCGATATAGACCCGCCTGGCGCAGGGTCCGTCGCCCTCTCCCTCCCAATAGGTCACGCCGCGGTTCTTCAGTTCGGGCTGGGACAGGGGCTCCAGCGTGGTGTCGTCGGGCTCATACGTCCAAGCGATCTCTCCGGTGTCGGGATGAACGGCCAAGATGCGGTAGAAGGGCGTGCCGACGTACAGCAGGTCGTTGGCCAGAATCGGCGTCGCAGACCACACCGTGCCCGGAATGTCGCCCGACCCGTCGGAGACATCCCCGGTGTGGATCTCCCACGCCATTTCAAGATCGCCGACGTTCTCGGGGGTGATCTGGGTGGAGGCGCTGTATTTCTGCGCCATGCCGTTGCCGTGGAAACCGGTCCATTCGGTCTGTTGCGCATGGGCGGCGGGGGCCAGCAGGATCAGGGCGGGAAGGATGCGGATCATGGCTTTTACCTCGCGACCAGGATGAAGATCAGCCACAGGGCCAGCGTCAGCGCGATGGCCAGCATCAGCCAGCCCTGCATCAGGAACCACGCGCAGATCAGCGTCAGCAGCCCTCCGATCAGGATCATCACCGCGACGAAGGTGCGGAACCGGCCCGGCGACAGACGCCCGACCAGCAGCGCGGCCACGGTCAGCGCGACCATGCCAAGGATGGCCAGCCCGGCGCCGGCGGTTCCGGTGATGCCCGATCCGCGCTGGAAGAAGGCCAGGATGGCCAAGACCAGGCCGATCACGGCAGGGACCGCCATCAGATTGGCGACCAGCTCCTCTCGGGCGCGGTGGGCGGGGGGCAGGGTGTCGGGCATCGGGACCTCTGGCATGGTGTCTGACCGGCGCGATCACGGGGCCGTGTCAGATCGTGACATGCAAGGGCAATGCCCGGGGCGGGGCAGGGTTCCCCCCAAGGCCCGGATTTCAGGCCCTGGGGGCTGGCATCGCCTATTCGGCAGCCTCGGCATAGGCTTCCAGCGGCGGGCAGGTGCAGATCAGGTTGCGGTCGCCATGGGCGTTGTCCACACGCCCGACCGGCGGCCAGTACTTGTCCACGCGGAACGCACCTGCCGGGAAACAGCCCTGTTCGCGCGAATAGGGGCGGTCCCAATCGCGGACCAGATCCTCGACCGTATGCGGCGCGTGGCGCAGCGGGCTTTGATCCGCGGCAATGCGACCCTCGGCCACGTCGGTGATCTCGTCGCGGATGGCCAGCAGCGCGGTGATGAAGCGGTCGATCTCGGCCTTGGTCTCGCTCTCGGTCGGCTCGACCATCAGCGTGCCGCTGACCGGCCAGCTCATCGTGGGGGCGTGGAAGCCGTTGTCGATCAGCCGCTTGGCGATGTCGTCCACCGTCACGCCATGCTCGGCAAAGGGCCGCGTGTCGATGATGCACTCATGCGCCACCCGACCGCGATTGCCCATGAACAGGATCGGATAGGCCCCGGCCAGCCGCGCCGCGATATAGTTCGCGTTCAGGATGGCCACGCGCGTGGCCTGGGTCAGGCCCTTGCCGCCCATCATCAGGCAATAGGCCCAGCTGATCAGCAGGATCGACGCCGACCCATAGGGCGCCGCGCTGACCGCGCCTTCGCCGCCCTGCGGATCGCCGGGCAGGAAGGGCGCCAGATGCGCCTTGACCCCGATCGGCCCCATGCCGGGGCCGCCGCCGCCATGCGGGATGGCGAAGGTCTTGTGCAGGTTCAGGTGGCTGACATCGCCGCCGATCTCTCCGGGCTTCACCAGACCGACCAGCGCGTTCATGTTCGCGCCGTCGATATAGACCTGCCCGCCATGCTCATGCGTGATGTCGCAGACCTGCCGCACGGTGTCCTCGAAGACGCCATGGGTCGAGGGATAGGTGATCATCACCGCTGCCAGCCGGTCGCCCGCCTTAACCGCCTTGTCGGCGAAATCCTCCAGGTCGATGTCGCCGTTCGGCGCGGATTTCACCACCACGACCTGCATCCCGCACATCTGCGCGCTGGCCGGGTTCGTACCATGCGCAGACACCGGGATCAGGCAGATGTCGCGCTCCTCGCCACGCGCCTTGTGATAGGCCTGGATGGTCAGCAGCCCGGCATACTCCCCCTGCGCGCCGCTGTTCGGCTGCATGGAGAAGGCGTCGTAGCCGGTGATCACGCACAGCTTCTGGGTCAGGTCCGCGATCGCCTCATGATACCCCGCCGCCTGATCGGCAGGCGCAAAGGGATGCAGCGCACCGAATTCCGGCCAGGTGATCGGCATCATCTCGGCCGCGGCGTTCAGCTTCATGGTGCAGCTGCCAAGCGGGATCATCGCCCGGTCCAGCGCCAGGTCCCGGTCCGACAGGCGGCGCATATAGCGCATCATCTCGGATTCGGCCCGGTTCATGTGGAAGACCGGATGGGTCAGGTACGCGCTCTCGCGCAGCAGCGCTTCGGGGATCGCGGGTGCGGTCGCCGCCGGTGCCGCATCGGTGATCCCGAACGCGTCCAGCAGGCGAATGATCACGCCCGCATCGGTCGTCTCGTCCACGCTGATGCCCACGCGGTCGCGGCCCACCTTGCGCAGGTTGATGCTGCGATGACGCGCGGCGGCCATGATGCCCTGCTGGCCCACGCCCACCTTGACGGTGATCGTGTCAAAGAACGCCTCCGGCGCGACCTCGGCCCCCGCAGCACGCAGGGCATCGGCCACTGTGACCGCGTGCAGATGCACCCGCTGCGCGATGGCACGCAGGCCCACCGGCCCGTGGAACACCGCATAGAATCCCGCCATCACCGCCAGCAGCGCCTGCGCGGTGCAGACGTTGCTGGTGGCCTTCTCGCGGCGGATATGCTGCTCGCGCGTCTGCAGCGACAGGCGCAGCGCCTGGTTGCCCGAACTGTCGATGCTGACGCCGACGATGCGCCCCGGCATCGCCCGCTTCACCGCGTCGCGGCAGGACATGAAGGCCGCATGCGGCCCGCCATAGCCCATCGGCACGCCAAAGCGCTGCGACGATCCGACGGCGATGTCGGCGCCCATCGCGCCCGGCTCCTTCAGCACGCACAGCGCCAGCAGATCGGTTGCGACAATCGCTAGCGCGCCCGCGGCATGCAGCGCCTCGATCTCGGGGGTCAGGTCGCGGACATGGCCATAGGTGCCGGGATACTGGAATACCGCGGCAAAGACCTGATCCGCCACCAGATCATCGACCGAACCCGTGATGATGCGGATGCCC
This sequence comes from Paracoccus marcusii, assembly GCF_028621715.1. Classification (NCBI taxonomy): domain Bacteria; kingdom Pseudomonadati; phylum Pseudomonadota; class Alphaproteobacteria; order Rhodobacterales; family Paracoccaceae; genus Paracoccus; species Paracoccus marcusii. The sequence goes on from NZ_CP117466.1 coordinate 1,042,615, forward strand.
AAAGGCGCGGCCCGCGTCTCGATCACCGCAATGGTCTGCGGGTGCAGGTCATGGGCCACGAAGAATGCGTCCGCCTTGGACTTCGACTGCCGCCGCGCCATGGCCATCGCCTCGGCCGCCGCGGTCGCCTCGTCCAGCAGCGATGCGTTCGCCACCGGCAGCCCGGTCAGATCCGCAACCATGGTCTGGAAGTTCAGCAGCGCCTCCAGCCGCCCCTGCGCGATCTCGGGCTGATAGGGGGTATAGGCCGTGTACCAGGCCGGGTTCTCCAGGATGTTGCGCTGGATCGCGGGGGGCGTGACGGTGCCATAGTAACCTTGGCCGATCAGGCTGGTCATCACCCGGTTCTTGTCCGCCACCTCACGCATGCGTGCCAGCAGCCCGGCCTCGGACAGCGCCGGCCAGTCCAGCGCATCCGACTGGCGGATCGCCGCGGGCACGGTCTGTTCGATCAGCTGCTCCACGCTGTCGGCCCCGACCGCCTTCAGCATCTCGGCCATCTCGACCGGGGACGGGCCGATATGCCGGCGGTTCGCGAAATCGTCGGGGTTGTAGTCGGTGGGCGTCCAGCGGCTCATCCTGGCCTCCTTGCCGGGCACGCGCGGCGGCGGCCCTTCTTCTTTGTTCAAATATCCTGGGGGTCCGGGGGTGAAACCCCCGGCCGGCGGTCGATCTTCAGTCGACCAGCGCCTTGTAGGCGGCCTCGTCCATGAACCCGTCCAACGCACCGGCATCCGTGGGCTTGATCCGGAAGAACCAAGCGGCCATCGGATCGCCGTTCACGTCGCCGGGGCTGTCCGACAGCGCCTCGTTCACCGCGGTGATCGTGCCCGCCACCGGGGCCGTGATGTCGGACGCGGCCTTGACGCTCTCGATCACCACGATCTCGTCGCCGGCGGACACCTCGCGCCCCTCCTCGGGCAGCTCGATGAACACCACGTCGCCCAGCTGTTCGCTGGCATGCTTGGTGATGCCCACGACGATCTCGTCGCCCTCGGCGCGCAGCCATTCGTGGTCTTCGGTGTATTTCAGCATGATCAGGTCCTTCAGCGTTTATAGGATGGGGTGACGAAGGGCAGGGCGCAGACCGTCAGGGGCACGCGCTTGCCGCGCAGCTCCGCCTGGATCGTGGCGCCCTCGGGGATGTCGGCGGGAATGCGGGCCATGGCGATCGGGCCGCCCACAGACGGCCCGAAGCCGCCCGAACCGACCGTCCCGATGGGCGTCCCGTCATCGGCGAACAGCGCGACCCCCTCGCGGATCGGTGCGCGGCCCTCGGGGCGCAGCCCGCGGCGGGTGACGGCGGGCGATCCCAGTTCGGCCAGCACCGCGTCGGCGCCGGGAAACCCGCCCGCCCGCGCGCCACCCGCGCGGCGAACCTTGGGGATCGACCAGCCAAGCGCCGCCTGCGCGGGCGTCACGCCCCCGTCCATGTCATGACCGTAAAGCGGCATCCCCGCCTCCAGCCGCAGGCTGTCGCGCGCCCCCAGACCGATGGGCGCCACCTCGGGCTCTGCCAGCAGCGTCCGCGCGAAATCCTCCAGCCGGGTCTCGGGAACCGAGATCTCGAACCCGTCCTCTCCGGTATAGCCCGACCGCGACACCCAAAGCGTCGCCCCATCCCAGTCCAGCGCGGTGCTGTCCATGAACCGCATCGCCGCGACCCCCGGCACCAGCCGGGCCAGCGCCGCCTCCGCCTGCGGCCCCTGCAGCGCCACCAGCCCGCGATCCGTCACCGGCGTCACCGTTACGCCCGCCAGACCGCGCAGATGCGCGATGTCCTGTTCCGCACAGGCCGCATTCACAACCAGCAGGTAATGATCGCCCCGGTTGGCGAACATCAGGTCGTCCAGGACCCCGCCCGCATCGTTAGTGAACAGGCCGTAACGCTGCCGCCCGGGCGCCAGGCCCGCGACATCTGCGGGGATCAGCGTCTCCAGCGCCGCGGCGGCGGTGGCCATGTCGCCATCGTCAGGGGTGACCACCACCTGTCCCATGTGGCTGACGTCGAACAGCCCGGCCTGCGCACGGGTGTGCAGATGTTCGGCCATCACCCCCATCGGGTACTGCACGGGCATGTCCCAGCCCGCAAAGGGCACCATGCGGGCGCCCTGTTCGACATGAAGGTCGTAAAGACCGGTCCGGCGGCTCGTCTCGGCCATCTGGCCTCCTGCGTGTCTGCCGGGCAGCCGGCATCGGTTGGACGGGGAATGCCCCCGTGCGTCGATGCCCCCTCTGTCCGTGCCGGTGCCCCTGTCGGGACTTGGGCGCCTGAGATCGTTATCCCTTCGGCGGGCCTCTCGGCCACTCTCCAGAGTTCTTGGGGAAGACGGTCCTTTTGCCTGAGAGCTTGCCGGGGCGGCTTCTCCTTCGGCCCCGGCGCAGCGCCGGTGTCTCCCGAATTCCTGCCCTCGGTGCTAGCCGCCCCCTTGCGGCAAGGCAAGACCTTTGTCGCAGCCGTGCGTCAAAGCGGCGCTTTCCGCCCAAGGGCCAGGCAGACGTTGACAGGCCGCACCCCCATGCGCATCGTCGCGGCTTGCCCCCGGACAGGTCGCCCATGCCGCCCAAGTTCTTCCAGATCGGCTTCAACAAATGCGGCACGACCTTCATCGCGCGCCTGTTCGACCTGAACCGCATCCCGGCTGCACACTGGCTGGAAGGCGCGCTGGCCGATGACATCGCTTATGCCAAGCTGACCGGTGCCCGGCCGCTGGCGCGATGGGCGGACAGCGTCACGGCCTTTACCGACATGGAATCGGTGCGCTTCCTGAACATGCCGGTGATCGAGGGATTCCGCGAATTCGTCCTGCTGGATCGTCACTATCCCGGTTCGATCTTCCTGCTGAACACCCGCCGGGTCGAGGACTGGATCGCCAGCCGCTATCTGCACCGGGGCGGCGCCTATGCCCGCAGCATCGCGGCCAATCTGGGCGTTTCCCTGGGCGATCTGGGCGACATCTGGGCGCGGGACTGGGCCGACCACCTGTCCGCCGTGCGGGCGCATTTCGCGGGCCGTCCCACCTTCATCGACATCGACATCGACCAGGCCGCCCCCGAGGATTACCGCCGCGCCCTGTCGCCCTGGTACGACCTGCCGCATCTGCCCGCACTGCCGGGCGCGGGGGTGCGCCAGGCCCGGCGCGCGAACCTGCCGCGGGTGCTGGCGATGATGCAGAGGGCGGTTCCCGGCACCGACATCGACCCCGACCGTCGCGCCCGGTTGGCGGCGCGCCTTGCCCGGCTGGCCGCGCCCGCCCGCCTGCGGCAAAATGGTACGGTCGACCGCCCGCCCCATGCGCAGGCGCTGTGCCTAGACATGGATCAAGGCCGCCTGCGCACGGCCGACGGGGCCGACCTGCCGCTGCATCGCGGGCCGGACGGGCGGTTCTACCTGGCCGCACAGCGCCCCGGCCTTCTGCGCGCGGCGGCGGTGGCCAATGACATCGCCGCGTTGACAGATCGGGGGCGGTACTGGCTGGACATGCGCCCCGCGACCTTCGCGGGCAGCGGACCGGACGATCCCGCCGACGTTCCGCTGATCGCCAGCCTGCGCCGCACGGGGGCGCGCAACGTGTTCCTGTGGCCCGCGCCCTGGCTGCACCGCATCGGCAATAACGGCTTTCCAGGCGCACCCGCGGGCGATGACCCCGCATGGCAGGACCGCGCCGACGTGGCGGGGTGGCGCGGAACGCTGTCCGGCCATCACGACCGCCTGACGGCCGAGGGCGCGATCACCGCCCTGCTGACCAGCGCACCAGGGTCCGACGCGTTCGAGCAGGCGGTCGATGCCTTGCCGAGGATGTCGCGCTGGCGGTTCCTGGCCGATCATGCAGGGCGCGACGGCGTCGACCTGGCGCTGATCCCCGATGCGCGGGTCGCGCGGGCGCTGGACCGCGCGGGACTGCGCCCGCCTGCGCCGCAGGCGCCGCCCCGGCCGCCGCGCCACGCCCTGTGCCTGTCCGGCTCCGAGGGGGATGCCGACCTCCTGCCCCTGGCCAACAGCCATGCGGTGGTGATCCGCCAGGATGACGGCTGGGAAAGCTTTGCGGGGCGGCTGTTCCGGCCCTGGGTCCACGTCATTCCGATGGCGCAGGACGAGTCCGACCTGCCGGACCGGCTGGCCTGGGCCCGCGCAAACCCGGACGCCTGCCGGCAGATGTCGCGCAAGGCGCGCAGGCTGTGCCATGCCTTGGCCGATCCTGCCGGGCGCAGGCTGCATCTGGCACAGGTGCTGGCCGATTACCGCCGCGCCACGGGCCAGGACTAGCGGCGCGGAAAGACGAAGACCCGGTCGCGGCGCAGCATCAGCCACATCGGCGTCCCGGCAGGCGGCAGGAACACCCCCGGCACCGTCGCGTTCAGCGCGATGCCGCCCGCATCGGTCGCGAACTCGACCAGCGATTCGCGACCCAGATAGCGGGCCCGCGTGACCCGCGCCAGCGCGGCGCTGCCGTTTTCGGCGGTGGGGGCGGGGCCCTGTCCGGCGCGGTCGAAATCCATCTTCAGGTGCTGGGGCCGGATGACGATGTCGACCTCTGCCCCCTCGGGCAGGCCGGGGGTCAGGAACTGGCCGAAGGGCGTGTCGGTCAGCGCGCCCTGCACCCGTCCCGTCAGCACGTTGATGTCGCTGAAGAACCCCGCCGCCAGCCGGTCCACCGGCGCGTTGTAGAGGTTGTAGGGCGCACCCTGCTGCACGATCCGGCCCCCCCGCATCAGCAGGATCTGGTCGGCCATCCGCATCGCCTCGTGCGGCTCGTGGGTGACCAGCAGGACGGCGGTGCCCTCATCCTTCAGCAGGGCCAGCGTCTCGTCGCGGATGCCGTCGCGCAGGCGCTCGTCCAGGCCGCTGAACGGCTCGTCCATCAACAGGACGCGCGGCCGCGGGGCCAGGGCGCGCGCCAGGGCCACGCGCTGCTGCTCTCCGCCGGACAGCTCATGCGGGTAGCTGTCGATATGGGCGGTCATGCGCACGCGGTCCAGCAGCTCGGCCACGCGGTCGCGGTTGGCCTTCCAGCCGCCGGCCAGGCCGAATGCCACGTTCTCGCGCACGGGCAGATGCGGGAACAGCGCGAAGTCCTGGAACATCAGCCCGATCGCGCGGCGTTCGGGCGGGATGCGGAACTGGGTGTCGCAGACCAGCTGGCCGTCAACGAAGATCCGCCCCCGGTCCTGCATGTCGACGCCCGCCACGATGCGCAGCGTGGTCGATTTGCCGCAGCCCGACGGGCCCAGCAGGCAGGCCACCTGGCCCGCCTCGACCTGGAAGCTGACATCGTCCACCACCGCATGGCCGTCGAATCGGCGGGTCAGTCCCTGAACTTCCAGGCGGGGGGGCACGGTCACGGGCGATCCTTGGCGTTTTGGTCGGGGTTGCGTATCAGGCGCGCCCCCGCCTCGCAACAGGGCCTCAGACCGTGACGTTCAGCGCGCCGCCGTCCAGCAGCACGTTCTGCCCGACGATGAACCGCGCCTGCTGGCTGCACAGGAACGCGCAGGTCGCGCCGAAATCGGCGGCGGTGCCATAGGTGCCGGTGGGTATGGTCGCCTGCCGCTGTGCGCGGGCCTGATCGACGGTGATCCCCTGCGCGGACGCCACGCCGCCATCCAGGCTGTTGGCGCGGTCGGTCGCGTGGATGCCGGGCAGCAGGTTGTTCACGCAGACGCCCTTGCCGGCGACCTGGCGTGACATGCCGGCCACGAACCCGGTCAGCCCGGTACGTGCCGTGTTGGACAGCCCCAGCACCGAGATCGGCGACCGCACCGATGCCGAGGTGATGTTCACGACCCGGCCCCAGCCACGGTCCATCATGCCCGGCACCAGCGCCTGCATCAGGGCGATGGCCGACAACATGTTGGCGTCGATGGCACGGATGAAATCGTCGCGCGTCCAGTCCTGCCAGTCGCCCGGCGGAGGGCCGCCCGCATTGGTGACCAGGATGTCGGCATGGCCCACGGCGGCCAGCACGCGGGCGCGGCCCTCCTCGGTCGTGATGTCGGCGGCGACCGGGGTGACCTCGACGCCATGCCGTTCGGCGATCTCGCGGGCGGTCCGGGTGATCTCGGCCTCGGTGCGGGCGTTGATGACCAGGTTCACGCCGGCCTCGGCCAGTGCCTCGGCGCAGCCGCGCCCCAACCCCTTGGACGCCGCACAGACCAGCGCCCGTTTGCCCTTGATCCCCAGATCCATCGCGTTCTCCCTCTGCGTTCGACGCGCAGGAAACGCGGGCCGGGCGGCATTGTCAAACGCGATGACGGCGGCGATGCGCGGCGGGGCGCAGCCCCGCGGCAAGGAAGGGGCCTCGACGGCCCCGCCCTTGCCCATGCTCACCCCGCGATGGCCTCGCGGATCGCGCGCATGTTCGCGCCATAGACGTCGGGCCGGTCCACCGACCCGCCCTTGAAGACCGCCGATCCCGCGACCAGCACGTCGGCCCCGGCCTGCGCCACCAGCGGCGCCGTCGCCGGGTCCACCCCGCCGTCCACCTGGATATGGATCGGCCGATCGCCGATCATCCCGCGCAGGCGGGCGATCTTGTCGACCTGGCTGTGGATGAACTTCTGCCCGCCGAAACCGGGGTTCACCGTCATCACCAGCACCATGTCGCACAGGTCCAGCAGGTATTCGACCGCCTCGACCGGGGTGCCGGGGTTCAGCGCGATCCCGGCCATTTTGCCCGTCGCGCGGATCGCCTGCAGGGTGCGGTGCGGATGCGGCCCGGCCTCGATATGGGCGGTGATCATGTCGGCCCCCGCCTCGGCATAGGCCTCGATATAGGCGTCGACCGGCGCGATCATCAGATGCACGTCCATGACCGTCTTGACATGCGGGCGGAACGCCTTGACCGCCGGGGGGCCGAAGGTCAGGTTCGGCACGAAATGCCCGTCCATCACGTCGACATGGACCCAGTCGGCGCCCTGCGCCTCGATGGCGCGGATCTCGGCCCCGAAATTGGCGAAATCGGCGGACAGGATCGATGGGGCGATCTTGATCGTGCGGTCGAAATCCATGGCGCTCTCCAGTCTGTTCGGGCGGGGTTCACTCCGCTGCGGCCTGCCTGCTGGCGCGGTCCACGTCAAGACCGCCGTCGAAGACCCGGCTGGCGCGGATGTCCGGCGCGCTCAGCGTGGACAGGGCGGCGGCGTCCAGCGGCCCCTGCGCCTCGGTGAACAGACGGTTCGCCTGCCGCAGCCGGGCGCGGTCCAGCGCGTTCCGGATCGACCGGGCGTTCGCGAAATGCGGCTGCGTGCGCCGCGCGGCGATGTACTGGCCCATCGCGGTGCGGGCCGCGTCGTCCAGGCGATAATTCTGCCGCGCCAGCATGCCTTCGCAGATGTGCAGCAGCTCGTCGTCGCTGTAGTCGGGAAACTCGATGTGGTGGGCGATCCGCGACCGGAACCCGGGGTTCGAGGCAAAGAACCGGTCCATCCGGTCGCCATAGCCCGCCAGGATCACCACCAGGTCGTCGCGGTTGTTCTCCATCACCTGCAGCAGGATCTCGATCGCCTCCTGCCCATAGTCGCGCTCGTTCTCGGCCCGGTAGAGGTAATACGCCTCGTCGATGAACAGCACGCCCCCCATCGCCTTCTTCAGGACCTCCTTGGTCTTGGGCGCGGTATGGCCGATGTACTGGCCCACCAGGTCGTCGCGCGTGACGGTCACCAGGTGCCCCTTGCGGACATAGCCCAGCCTGTGCAGCAGCGTGGCCATCTTCAGCGCAACGGTCGTCTTGCCCGTGCCGGGATTGCCGGTGAAGCTCATGTGCAGCGTCGGCGTTTCGGTCGCCAGGCCAAGCCGCCGCCGCGCCCGGTCGACCAGCAGCAGGGCCGCCGTCTCGCGGATGCGCGCCTTGACGGGGGCCAGGCCCACCAGCTCCTGGTCCAGCTCGGCCAGGACCTCGGCCACGCCGCTGTCGGCAAAGTCCCGGGCAAGGTCGACATGGGTCGGGACGTCTTCGGTCATCATGCACCTCTTTCGTGGAATGCGTCCGGGCGATGGGAGGACATCGCCCGGACCTGGCCCTGCGGAGGAGCAACCTCTCAGGGATAGCGTGCGCCCTCGGGCTCGCGCATGGCATAGCTCTCGATGCTGTATCGGACCGCGCGGCCCTCGCCCTCCTGGCGCACCAGCCGAAAGCCCGGTTCCACCGCCGGTCGGTTCACGATCATCGCCATGCGGATCGATTCCCATCCGGGCGAGGCATCGAAGGCGATGACGCGGATATAGACCCCGCCATGCACCTTGCGGCATTCGTTGACCTCGAACACCACCGCCGCGGCGTCGGGATTGTCGAACATCGGGTGGCCCCACATCTCCCAATAGGTGTTCCGGGGATGCGGATCGTCGGTGTATTCGACCGATACCGCCCAGCCCCTGTCGATGGCGTACTGGGCCTGCACGCGGATGTCGTCATCCGACAGGTCGGGCAGAAAGCTGAACTGGCCTTGTGTCATCTTCATGGCTCTGGCTCCTCAGTGGGACACTTCGGGGGTGGGCGCGAAATCGGGCGCATCGGTCGAGGCATAGTCGAAGCTGACGTCCTTCCAGACATCCAGGGCCTGCTTCAGCGGCGTGCAGGTGCGGGCGGCATCGCGCAGGATGTCCTCGCCCTCGTTCCAGATGTCGCGGCCCGAATTGCGCGCGAATACCATCGCCTCCAGCGCAACGCGGTTGGCCTGCGCGCCGGCGGCGATGCCGTGGGGGTGGCCGATCGTGCCGCCGCCGAACTGCAGCACGACATCCTCGCCCAGGTAATGCAGCAGCTGGTGCATCTGGCCGGCATGGATGCCGCCCGACGCCACCGGCATCATCTTGTTCAGGCTGGCCCAGTCCTGGTCGAAGAAGATCCCGTTCTCCAGCGCCATGGGATTCCGCTCCTCGCGGAAGATGTCGTAATATCCCCTGGTGGTCGCCGGATCGCCCTCCAGCTTGCCCACGACGGTGCCTGCGTGCAGGTGATCGACGCCGGCCAAGCGCATCCATTTCGCGATCACGCGAAAGCTGACGCCGTGGCTGCGCTGGCGGGTATAGGTCGAATGCCCGGCCCGGTGCAGGTGCAGGATCATGTCGTTGTCGCGCGCCCATTTGGCCATCGACTGGATCGCGGTGTACCCGATCACCAGGTCGATCATCACGATCACCGACCCAAGCGATTTCGCGAACTCGGCCCGCGCGTACATCTCCTCCATCGTGCCGGCGGTGACGTTCAGGTACGTCCCCTTGACCTCTCCGGTCGCGGCACTGGCGCGGTTCACCGCCTCCATGCAGTACAGGAACCGGTCGCGCCAATGCATGAAGGGCTGGCTGTTGATGTTCTCGTCATCCTTTGTGAAATCAAGACCACCCTTCAGCGCCTCATAGACGACGCGGCCATAGTTCCGGCCCGACAGGCCCAGCTTGGGCTTGACCGTGGCACCCAGCAGCGGGCGGCCATAGCAGTTCAGGCGCTCGCGCTCGACCACGATGCCGGTGGCGGGACCTTGGAACGTCTTCACATAGGCCACGGGCAGGCGCATGTCCTCCAGCCGCAGGGCCTTCAGCGGCTTGAAGCCGAAGACGTTGCCGATGATCGACGCGGTCAAGTTGGCGATGCTGCCCCCCTCGAACAGGTCAAGGTCATAGGCGATATAGGCAAAGAACTCTCCGGGGCCGTTGGGGACGGGGTCCACGCGATAGGCCTTGGCGCGGTACTTGTCGCAGGCGGTCAGCCGGTCGGTCCAGACCACGGTCCAGGTCGCGGTGCTGCTTTCGCCCGCCACCGCCGCCGCGGCCTCGACCGCGTCCACCCCGTCCTGCGGCGTGATGCGGAACAGCGCGATGATGTCGGTGTCCTTGGGGGTATAGTCCGGCTCCCAGTATCCCATCTGCGCGTATTTCAGCACCCCGGCAGAGTACCGCTTTTTCGCGTCCAACTTGGCTGGCATCTCATTCATGGTCAGTCCTCCGTGAAAGGGTCAGGCGCGCTTGGCGTCATGGGTCAGGCGCAGGATCATCGGCGTCAGGATCAGCTGCATCGCCAGGTCCATCTTGGGGCCGGGCACGACGATCGAGTTGGCGCGGCTCATCCAGGATCCGTCGATCATCTGGGTCAGATAGGGAAAATCGATGCCCCTCGGGTTGCGGAACCGGATCACCACCAGGCTTTCGTCGGCGGTGGGGATCCAGCGGGCGATGAACGGGTTCGACGTGTCAACCACCGGCACGCGCTGGAAATTGATGTCCGTCTGGGTGAACTGCGGACAGATGCAGTGCACATAGGCGTGCATCCGCCGCAGGATGGTGTCGGTCACGGCCTCGGTCGAATAGCCGCGCTGGGCGCTGTCGCGGTGGATCTTCTGGATCCATTCCAGATTGATCACCGGCACCACGCCGATCTTCAGATCGGCCAGCGCGGCCAGGTTGACGGTGTCGTTGGCCACCGCCCCGTGCAGCCCCTCATAGAACAGCAGGTCGCTGCCATCCGGAAAAGGCGCCCAGTCCGTAAAGGTGCCGGGCGCGCTGCCCCAGCGTTCCGCCTCGCGGTCGTCATGGACGTAATGGCGGGTCTGGCCGCGCCCCGTTTCGCCATAGATCCGAAAGATCTCCTCCAGCGCCTGCAATTCGTTGGCGTCATAGCTGAAATGGCTGAAGGTCGCGTCGCCCGCGGCCAACCGGGCAGCCAGTTCCGCCTTCATCGCGGCGCGGTCATAGCGGTGAAAGGCATCGCCCTCGATGCTGACGGCGGTGATGCCCTCGCGGCGAAAGATCTGGTCGAAGGTCGACTTGACCGTGGTGGTGCCCGCGCCCGAACTGCCGGTGACCGAGATGATGGGATGCTTGTGGCTCATGGGGTCCTCAGGTGCGGAACAGGCCGCGATGGCCGAACAGGGCCGACACCTCGGCCTCGGGCAGGTCGTGATAGGCGGCGACGCGGTCGACCTTGTCGACGCAGCCGAAGACCAGCGGCGTGCGGCTGTCGAACCCGGTGATCACCGCGTCCAGGATCGGCAGCGCGCCGTCCGTCGCCCGTCCCCCGGCCTGTTCGATCAGAAACGCGATGGGCGCCGCCTGATGCAGCATCGACAGGCTGCCCCGCCCGTGGCCCGACCGCGCATCGGCGGGCGCCAGATAGATGCCGCCGCGCATCAGGATGCGATGCGCCTCGGCCACCAGCGACGGGGTCCAGCGCAGGTCGATGGTCCGTCCGCGCGGGCCCTGAACGCCGGCCAGGCAGTCGTCGACATAGGCCCGCACGGGGCGCGGCCAGTGGCGGTACTGCGACATGTCGATGGCCAGGTCGCGCACGGCGTCGGGCAGGGTGGCCCGCGCCCGTTCGATGGCGAAGGCCCACCCGTCCAGCGCCTGCACCTGCACGCCGTCGCCGCAGGTCAGCACCATCAGGCAGCGCGGTCCGTGCATCACGTATCCCGCCGCCCGCATCTGCCGCGCGGGGCGCAGAAAGCTGTCCTCGGCCGTGGCCGCCGCGTCGAAGATCGCGAACAGGGTGCCCGTGGGGGCATTGGCATCAGGCTGGTCGGGCGGCGAATGCGCGATGGCCAGGGCCAGCGCGCCCTGCGGATCGCCCCCTTCGGGCGTGGCCCGATCCGCCCGGCTGATCCAGCGCAGCCCCTTGCCTCGCAGCGCAGCCCCGGTGGCCAGGTGGCGCGCCAGATCATCCAGGCAGGCGTGCAGATCGGCCGGGATCAGGTCCGTGTCGATGGTCGCTTCGGTCATCGTCCCCTCCCCGGCACGAGTGCTGCCAAGGGACATTGACAGGCGCCCGCGTTTCGGAAAATTTAATAAGGCGAAAGACGCATTCAGGAAAACTTAAGATGCGCCATGATGCCGTCACCCTGCGCCAGTTGCGCGCCCTGCGCGCGGTCGCCGACAGCGGCAGCCTGACCCAAGCCGCGGCGCAGCTGGGTCTCAGCCCGCCCGCCATTCACAGTCAGCTGAAATCGCTGGAGGATCTGGCTGGGGCGCCGTTGCTGCAGCGCGCCGAGCACGGGGCCTTTCGCGCCACCGCACAGGGTCGTGCCCTGCTGATGGCAGAGGCCCAGATCGCCACCGCACTGGCCCGCGCCGGGCGCGAGGTCGCGTCCCTGGCCCAGGGGCACAGCGGCAACGTGGTCCTGGGGGTGGTATCCACCGGCAAGTATTTCGCGCCGTTCCTGGTCGCCACGCTGCAACGCGCCCTGCCGCGGATCGAGGTGACGCTGCGGATCGGCAACCGCGACGCGATCCTGGCCGCGCTGGCCGCGGATGAGCTGGACCTGGCGATCATGGGCCGCCCGCCGCGCGAACCCGCCGTGATCGCCGCCCCCGTCGGGCCGCATCCGCACATCATCATCGCGGCACCCGACCATCCGCTGGCGGCCCAGGACCCGGTGATGCCGATGGACCTGCTATCCCAGACCTTCCTGTCGCGCGAGGAGGGGTCCGGCACCCGCATCCTGATGACCCGCTTTCTGGACCGCATCGGCGAAGGCACGCCCTGGCGCGCGACCGAGATGGGCACGAACGAGACGATCAAGCAGGCGGTGATCGCGGGCCTGGGGATCGCGCTGATCTCTCAGCATACCTGCACGGAGGAATTGCGCACCGGCCGCCTGGTTGCGCTGCAGGCCATCGGCCTGCCCATCCAGCGCAGCTGGTACCTGCTGCACCGCGCCGACCGCGCGCCCAGCCCGGCCACCGAACGCATCCGCGCGGCCATCGCGGGTCTTGGCGGCAGCTTCCTGCCCCGTCTGGAGGGGCGCGGCTGATCTTGCCGGTTCCGGGTCGTGTTGTCGTGCGGCCGTCGCCCGGTCAAATACGAACGGCCGGCCGCTATGGCGGGCCGTTCCCCTAATCCACCGACACCGCCTCTTAACGCTGATCCGTCAGCCGGCGTCGCGCAGGGCCGTGACCTCTCCCGCCGGGGCAGAGGCGCCGCCTTCGAACACGACCCGCCCGCCGCTGGCGTCGAACTGCGCCTCGACGATGCGGGCATAGGCGCCGACCTTGCTCTCCAGGATCATCTCGCCGCCGCGCCGGCTCTCCAACGTAAAGCTGTACAGCCCGTCGGGCAGCTTGGTGTCGTCGGCGCTGCGGCCCAGCCAGTCGATCTGGCCCTCTCCGGGGCCGATCTCCTCGCGCGTCACCTCGCGACCCTGCGCGTCGCGGGTGACCAGCTGCACGCTGTCGGCCAGGGAATGGGGCACCACGTCCAGGGTGATGGCGTCGTCGCCGAACCAGACCGGGGCGGTGGTCCGCCCCTCCTTGCCGATCCAGCCCGCGATGCCCGCACCACCGGCCTGCCCGGCCATCTGCTCCAGAAACTTGTTGCTCAGCGCCGCCTGTTCGACCCCGGCGAACGTCGCCAGCTGGATCGCAAAGTCTGTGCTTTCCATGGGGTTCAGCGGATCCTGGTTCTGCAGCTGCGCGGTCAGCATGGTCAGGAACGTCTGAAAGTCCCCTCCCGCGCCGGCGCCTGCGAACCCGCCCGCGCCTGCCGCAGAGGGGGTGGCTGCGGGAATGGTCACTGTCGGGCTGGTGATCGCGTCAACCATGAAAGGCTCCTATAATCTGATGTCCAGGCGGCGGTCGCTCAACGCGGTGGGTGACATGCGGACCCGCAAGGGGGCGGCCGAAAGGGGAATGTCGTCGTCATCGCCGGCACGGCCCTGCGCAGGCTGGCTGTCGCTGCGGTCGTCGCGGCGGAAATCCAGACTGCCCGCGGACACGCCCGCATCGGCCAGCTGCTGCGTCAGCAGGTCCGCGTTGCGGCGCACCAGGTCCAGCGTCTCGGGGCGCTCGGCCCAGATGGTGATCTGGCCGCGATCGGGGCCCGACATGACCAGGCGGATGCGGCCCAGCTCCTCGGGGGACAGGGCGATCTCGGTCCGGTCGCCACGGGTGCTGACCAGCGCGTCGGTGACCTGCTGCAGCACGGGGCGCGGATCGTGCGACGCAGCCTGCCAGCCAGACCCGGCAGCGGCGGTGGGCCGTGCGGCGGCGGGGGTGTGCGAATCGGTGCCGAAGGGCAATTCGGCCAAGGTCTCGGCAAGGCCTGCGGGCAAGGCGATCTCGGACCGAGCGGCAATGACGGGGTCGCGGGCCACCATTGGCGCCGGACGGTCCGGTGCCGCCCGGTCGACCGGGGGCGGGGCGGCGTTGATCGGGCCGGCATCGACGGGACGGGCGGTCGCGGCGCTCTCGGTCGCCGGGATCGGACGGCCCGGGCGCGCCGGTGCGACAGGCTGGCCGCCGCCATGGATCGGGGCCACCTGTGCGGCGGTTGCCCCAGGCAGGGTGGGGGCCGGGTTGGCGGCCTGCTGTGTGACGCCTGCAGCGACGATGCGGGTCGTGGTCGGCGCGACTGCGATCTGCACGGCCGGCGCCTCCGCGGGATCAGTCGCAGCAGGGGTCGTCGGATCGGTCGATTGCGGTGCCGTTGGAACCGCATCGCCGATCAGGCTCGCATCGGATGTCTGTGCGTCCACGGGCAGCAGGCTGGCCAAAGGATCGCCGCCCTGAATGTCGGCTGATTCGTCAATCTCGGGCGCTGGCAGCTGCGGAAGGCCTGCGGCCAGCGCCTCGATCGCGGGATCGGTGCCGGGCGGTGCGCTGAACTCTCCGCTGAAGCCCATCTGCTGCTGCAGCCATGCCGCAAGCGGGTCCTTCGGTGGTGCCGACACCGCGGTCGCCGGAGCGGCTGGTACCATCGCGCCTGCCGACCAGACATCGAAACCCGATTCGCCCGTCACGTGAACAGGCGTCGCCGCATCGACGAAGGCCTCGGCGCGGGTGGGTATGGGCGATATGATCTGGATGTCAGCCATGAAAAAGCCTCTTTGGGTTTTTTCCTGATTAGTCCTTATTCCTTACTAATTATTTACGACGCCCCGATATTTTGAATCCCATCGTCATATGCAGCGGGGACCGAATGCAGATCGAACCGATTATTCCCACGGCGGCTCAAAAGCCCTCGTCCGTGGCCGTCGCGAATCAACTTGAACACGCATTTCTGGAGGAGATGCTGAAATATTGCGGCCCCGGCCCGTCCGAAGGCGCCTTTTCCGGCGGCGCCGGAGAAGAGCAGTTCTCCAGCTTCCTGACGCGCGAACATGCGGGGCTGCTGGCGGAACGTCTGGACCTGGGCTTTGCCGCCATGCTGGAGGGCCGCGCATGAGCCGCGCCCTGACCCGCCAGGTGGCCCAGATCCGCGGCGCGCTGATGGCCGGAAATGCCCAAGCAGCGCTGACAGGATTGGACGAACTGACCCGCATCGCCGCGCGCAAGGGCATCGACACCCCCACCCGTGATCTGCTGGAGCCCGCCTTGGCCGACCTGCGCGCG
The DNA here is from genome assembly GCF_028621715.1 of Paracoccus marcusii. Lineage (NCBI taxonomy): Bacteria > Pseudomonadati > Pseudomonadota > Alphaproteobacteria > Rhodobacterales > Paracoccaceae > Paracoccus > Paracoccus marcusii. The sequence goes on from NZ_CP117466.1 coordinate 1,057,931, forward strand.
CTGGCACAGGCCTCGCTCAAGGGCGCGCAGCAGGCGGCCGAACAGGTGCGCGCCATCGTGCAGGCCGCGCGCAGCCTGCAGACCTATGATTCCCTGGGTCAGCGGCACGTGAATGAAACCCGCGCGAATGCACCGCAAAGGTTTTGATAAAATGCGTCGGAAGGTTTGTTTGAGAGGAGGGCCGATATTCACTAGTTGTCAATAACCGGCCGCTAAACCGGGGACATGCCAGGGAAATGGCAAGGGCAACCGCCCGACAGGTCAGAAGGCCACAAGATGCAACCTGGGTGCAAAGCACCTTATATCGGAGGACACCATGTCCAGCATTCTGACCAACAACAGCGCCATGGTCGCGCTGCAGACCCTGAAAAGCATCAACTCGCAGCTGGGTAAAACCCAGTCCGACATCGCGACCGGCAAGACCGTCGCGAACGCCAAGGACAACGCTGCCGTCTGGGCGATCTCGAAAGTCATGGAAACCGACCAGTCGGCATTCAAGACGATCCAGTCGAACCTGAACGTGGCCGACGCCGTGGTGGGAACCGCCCGCGCTGGCGCCGAGCAGATCACCGATCTGCTGAAGGAGATGAAGAACCTGGCGATCGGCGGTGCCAACGACGCTGCTGACTTCGGCAAGATCCAGACGGATATGGCGAAGAAGGTCGAGCAGATCACGGCGATCATCGAGGGGACGCAGCTGAACGGCGTCAACCTGCTGAAGACGAACCCGACCGGCACCAACACCGCCTTTACGGTTCTGGGTTCGCTGGACCGCACCAACGGCACCGTGGCCACCGGTGCTGCCAACATCGAGGTCGACTCGGTCGACTTCGAGGCAGGCCTGGATGTCGCCGGTCTGACCGCGGTCACCGACCGTGCCTCGGCCGAAACCGCGATCGGCGAGATCGAGGCCCTGATCGACGTCGCTGTTCAGGGTGCCGCCGATCTGGGTTCGGCCGGCAAGCGGATCTCTGACCAGTCCAGCTTCGTGGGCAAGCTGTCGGACTCGCTGAAAACCGGCATCGGCTCGCTGGTCGACGCCGACATGGAGGAGTCGTCGGCTCGCCTTCAGGCCCTGCAGACGCAGCAGCAGCTGGGCATCCAGGCGCTGTCGATCGCCAACCAGGGGCCGTCGGCCGTCATGTCGCTGTTCCGCTGATAAGACCGGCGGGCGCCCCAAGGGCGCCCGCCACCCTCTGAATATCATTCAGCCCCTGATCACACTCCAGAATGGGAAGCACGATCTTGAACGCGGTAACGCCACTGACCGACCATGGCTACAGGACATCCGCCATCCGCTCTCCGCGCGATGCGGAATACGACATCTTCTCGCGCGTCACGCGCATGCTGCGGCAGGCCCCGCGAAAGGCCGACAACACCGATACCATCCAGGCGGTGCACAAGAATTCCGAACTGTGGACGATCCTGGCAACCGACCTTGCCGATCCCGGCAACGGGCTGCCCGATCAGGTCAAGGCCGGCCTGATTTCGTTGGCGGGATTTGCCATCCGCCACGGTCAGGCCGTGATGGCGGGCAGCGCCCAGACCGATCCGCTGATCGACATCAACATGACCGTCATGCGCGGTCTGCGCGGAGAGAGCGCACCATGAGCGGCCTTGTCCTCAAGCTGGCACCGAACGAACGCGTCCTGATCAACGGCGCGGTAATCGAGAACGGCGACCGCCGCACCAAGATCGCGATCAAGACGCCCAATGTGAACGTCCTGCGCCTGCGCGACGCGATCCACCCCGATAGCGCTCAGACACCGGTGTCGCGCGCCATGTATGTCGCGCAGATGATCCTGTCCGGCGATGCCGAACCGTCCGAGGGCCGCCGGCAATTGCTGATCGCCATCGAACAGCTGAGCCAGGTGTTCGACGATCGCGACAGCCGCCTGCTGTTGGCCGAGGCCAGTGCCGCCGCGGTCGATTCGAATGCCTATCAGGCGCTGCGCAAGCTGCGCGATCTGCTGCCCCGAGAGGCGCGGCTGTTCGCCGCCGCCCGGACGTGAGGGTATCATGACCATCTCTGTCGGCGCCACGGGCCTGCTGGGCTGGAAGATCGTCCAGCGAACCGAGGCCCGGCAGATCGAATCCGTTGCCCGCGACCCTGTGGTCCAGCGCAGCACGACCTACTTCCGTGACAAGATCGCGGCCACCACCAAGGCCGAGGAGCTAGTCAAGGATTACCGCCTTTTGAGCACGACGCTTTCGGCCTTCGGGCTGGAGGCGGACCTGCCCAACAAGGCCTTCATCCAGAAAGTCCTGGAAAGCGATCCCGCGGACAAGTCGTCGCTGGTCAACCGTCTGGCCGACAAGCGCTATCTGCGCATGAACGAGGCAATGGGCTTTGGGTCGACGAAGCCCGCCAAGGATCTGGCCGACACCATCAGCACCGCCTTTGTGCAGCGTGAATTCGAACGGCGCATCGGTGAAAGCGACGACAACCTGCGTCTTAGCCTGAATGCCCGGCGCGAGGTGCAGGAGCTGGCAGGCCGCACCTCGACCGACCGGACCCTGTGGTTCGAGGTCATCGGCAACGCCCCGCTGCGCAAGGTCTTTCAGGGTGCATTCGGGTTCGGCGACAACTATGCCCGACTGCCAATCGACCGCCAACTGGAGGAATACACCAAGGCTTCGGAGAGGCTGCTGGGCAGTTCCAGCTTCAAGGATATTTCCAAGCCCGAGAACGTGGAGAAGCTGATCCAGACCTTCATGGCGCGATCGCAGCTGACCACGTCGCCGACGGCCAATCGCTACAGCGCGGCGCTGACCCTGTTGCAGAACTTCTGACCCTGCGTCACCCTAGCGGCGGGCAAAGCCTGATTTCCACGCGCCAGCGGCCCGCCGCACCTTGCGCCCAAGGCGTGGCTGGCTATAACCCCGGACGATTTGCCGCGATCGATGCACGACCAGCCCGGGGGCCAGAACCATGCCGAAACGTACCGATATCAAGTCGATCCTGATCATCGGGGCAGGGCCCATCGTCATCGGGCAGGCCTGCGAGTTCGACTATTCCGGGGCCCAGGCCTGCAAGGCGCTGCGCGAGGAAGGTTACCGGGTCATCCTGGTGAACTCGAACCCGGCGACGATCATGACCGACCCGGAAATGGCCGATGCCACCTATATCGAGCCGATCACCCCCGAGATCGTCGAAAAGATCATCGCCAAGGAACGCCCCGACGCCTTGCTGCCGACGATGGGCGGTCAGACTGGGCTGAACACCGCCCTGGCCTTGGCCGACAGCGGCGCGCTGAACCGCTATGGGGTCGAGCTGATCGGCGCGCAGCGCAGCGCCATCGAGATGGCCGAGGACCGCAAGCTGTTCCGCGAGGCGATGGACCGCATCGGCTTGGAGAATCCCAAGGCCACGATCATCGCCGCCCCCAGGCTGGCATCGGGCAAATACGACATCAATGCCGGCGTCAGCCAGGCGATGGACGCGCTGGAGGAGATCGGCCTGCCCGCGATCATCCGCCCGGCCTTCACCCTGGGCGGCACCGGCGGCGGCGTGGCCTATAACCGCGACGATTACGAACGCATCGTCCGGTCGGGCCTAGACGCCTCGCCCATGGCGCAGGTTCTGATCGACGAAAGCCTGCTGGGCTGGAAGGAATACGAGATGGAGGTCGTGCGGGATCGCAACGACAACGCCATCATCGTCTGCGCGATCGAGAACATCGACCCGATGGGCGTGCATACCGGTGACAGCATGACCGTCGCCCCGGCCCTGACCCTGACCGACCGCGAATACCAGATCATGCGCACGGCCAGCATCGCGGTCCTGCGCGAGATCGGCGTCGAGACCGGCGGTTCCAACGTGCAATGGGCGGTGAACCCCGCCGACGGCCGCATGGTCGTGATCGAGATGAACCCCCGCGTGTCGCGGTCGTCCGCGCTGGCCTCCAAGGCCACCGGCTTTCCGATCGCCAAGATCGCCGCGAAGCTGGCGGTGGGATACACGCTGGACGAGCTGGACAACGACATCACCCGCGTCACGCCCGCCAGCTTCGAGCCCAGCATCGATTATGTCGTGACCAAGATCCCGCGCTTTGCGTTCGAGAAGTTTCCGGGCAGCAAGCCCGACCTGACCACCGCGATGAAGTCCGTGGGCGAGGTCATGGCGATCGGCCGCAGCTTCCACGAATCGCTGCAGAAGGCGCTGGCCTCGATGGAGAACGGCCTGACCGGCCTGGACGAGATCGCCATCGAGGGCGCGTCCGAGCAGGGCAAGCCCGCCGTCATCGCTGCCCTGTCCAAGGCCACCCCCGACCGCATCCGCGTCATCGCCGAGGCGATGCGGTTCGGCCTGTCGGATGACGAGATCCATCGCGTCACCAGCTTTGACCCGTGGTTCCTGGCCCGCATCCGCGAGATCATCGATGTCGAGCATCAGATCCGCGAGAACGGCCTGCCGACCGATGCCGACGGGATGCGCCGCATCAAGATGATGGGCTTTACCGATGCCCGCCTGGCCCACCTGACCAAGACCGACGAGACAACGGCGCGCCGCGCCCGGCGCAACCTGGACATCCGCCCGGTGTTCAAGCGCATCGACACCTGCGCGGCCGAGTTCGAGGCCCAGACCCCCTACATGTATTCCACCTACGAGGCGCCCGCGATGGGCGACGTGGAATGCGAATCCCGCCCCACCGATGCGAAAAAGGTCGTCATCCTGGGCGGCGGTCCGAACCGCATCGGCCAGGGGATCGAGTTCGACTATTGCTGCTGCCACGCCTGCTATGCGCTGACCAAGGCGGGCTACGAGACGATCATGATCAACTGCAACCCCGAGACGGTCAGCACCGATTACGACACCTCGGACCGGCTGTATTTTGAACCGCTGACCTTCGAACACGTGCTGGAGATCTTGCATACCGAACAGCAGAACGGTACCCTGCACGGCGTCATCGTCCAGTTCGGCGGCCAGACGCCGCTGAAGCTGGCCAATGCGCTGCAGGACGAGGGTATCCCGATCCTGGGCACGACCCCCGACGCCATCGACCTGGCCGAGGACCGCGAGCGGTTCCAGCGCCTGCTGCAGGATCTGGGCCTCAAGCAACCGATCAATGGCATCGCCAGCAGCGACGCCCAAGCCATCGAGATCGCCGAGCGCATCGGCTTTCCGCTGGTCATCCGCCCGTCCTATGTCCTGGGCGGCCGCGCGATGGAGATCGTGCGCGACATGGACCACCTGCGCCGCTACATCACCGAGGCCGTGACCGTCAGCGGGAAAAGTCCAGTCCTTCTGGACAGCTATCTGTCCGGCGCGATCGAGGTCGACGTCGACGCCCTGTGCGACGGCGAGACCGTCCACGTCGCGGGCATCATGGAGCATATCGAAGAGGCCGGCGTCCATTCGGGCGACAGTGCCTGTTCGCTGCCGCCCCACACGCTGGATGCGGCGACCGTCGCGGAACTCAAGGTCCAGACCACGGCCATGGCCCGTGCGCTCAAGGTCAAGGGCCTGATGAACGTACAGTTCGCCCTGAAGGACGGAGAGATCTTCGTGCTGGAGGTCAACCCGCGCGCCAGCCGCACCGTGCCCTTCGTCGCCAAGGCCACGGACAGCGCCATTGCCTCGATCGCCGCGCGGCTGATGGCGGGCGAGCCCATGTCGAACTTCCCCGCGCGTGCGCCCTATCCCGAAGGCGTTGGCCCGGAAACCGACCTGCCCTTTGCCGACCCGATGACGCTGGCCGACCCGATCACGCCCTGGTTCTCGGTCAAGGAGGCCGTGCTGCCCTTCGCCCGCTTCCCCGGCGTCGACACGCTCTTGGGCCCGGAGATGCGCTCGACCGGAGAGGTCATGGGCTGGGACCGCAACTTCGCGCGCGCCTTCCTCAAGGCGCAGATGGGCGCGGGCACCGACCTGCCGACCACCGGCCGCGTCTTCCTGTCCGTCAAGGACGCCGACAAGACGCCCGCCCTGGCGCAGGCCGCCCGCGACCTGGTGACGATGGGCTTCGATCTGGTCGCGACCTCGGGCACCGCCGATTTCCTCGACGCCGAGGGCGTGTCGTCCACCCGCGTGAACAAGGTCTATGAAGGCCGCCCGAACATCGTTGACCGCCTCAAGAACGACGAGATCGCGATGGTCCTGAACACGACCGAAGGCGTCCAGGCCATCGCCGACAGCCGCGACATCCGCGCCGTCGCCCTCTACGACAAGATCCCCTACTTCACCACGGCCGCAGGCAGCATCGCCGCCGTGGCGGCGATCAAGTCGCGTGAGGAAGGGGAAGTCGGAGTGAGGTCGTTGCAGGCTTAACGCTACATACTCAAAAAGAGGTTTTCTATGGGCCAACGGCAACTAAGAAATGGCCTGAGTCTTAGGAAATTCCTTATAGGGATGAATGAAGATCTTGACGTCCTAACGTCTTGGGTAAGGCAACATGGATTAGCCGATTGGCACTCATCAATCGATGCCACTTATATTCAGTCGAAGGATCGACCGCCGGTCGTGACAGACATTTTAATTTTAGAAGACCGCAAGTTTTTTTCTCATAGAGGGTTCGAAGTTCGGGCCATTGCGCGAGGCGCAAAGCGGCGGTTTGTATATGGGAAGTTTGGAGGAATTAGTACTATTGATCAACTCCTAGTAAGGACATGCTTTAAAAGAAGTGAAAGGACAATATCCCGGAAGGGGAGGGAAATCATCCTTGCATATATACTTAATATGCATCAATCTAAAGGAGAAATATTAGCGGCTTTTGTGAATTCTGCTTATTTTGGCCCTCGTTTAAATGGCGTCGACACTGCAGCAGAAGTGATATTTGGTTGCCGCGCATGTGATCTGAGTGATAATAAAAGCGCGCTTATAGCTAGCTTACTTCCTTACCCTCTCCCTGCTAATATTTCTCTAGATCTACGTCGTAAAGGACCCGCCCCAAGCTCCGAGGAAATTTTATTAAAATATGATCTTTCTAACCCTTGGTGGGTATCTCGGATCAAGATGAGAATGTCATACGTGACACAGTTGCGGGCTAAATATTCAGAAGTCGTTTGATAAGCCACCAGTTAGTTATGTACTCGTTACTGGGGTTATTCCAAGATGAAAGTTTCCGGAGTGACCCAAAATCTTCGGCTGAAATTTTATTTGCAAGGCGCGCGCAAAACTCAAAAACCTTTGCTGAAATAATGGACAGGTCTTTATCTATTTCTGAAACTTCCGACTCAGAGCGATTATTCAATTTTGCAATTGTCGAAATTCTATTTCCATTTTTTACGATTCTGTCATTAAGCGTTTTCTCGAAATCAAGAACCGAAGCATATGAGGTGTAGAATCTTAGTCGATATCTAAGATCGTTGTAGCTTCCCGAATATTCTTTGACGGAATCCATGTAGCTTTTCTTGTATTCAGATGAATTTTCATCTTCTAGATTGAGCAAGTATAGTCTTTGACAAGCTATCCTTTTGTCAAAAATTCTGGCTATATCGCGCAATAGATCATTGGCTTCTCTGGTTTCTCGGGTGCGAATTTCTTCATGCGTCGCCCTTAACCAATGTCGTCTCTGGTAGTTAGCTGTGATAAAAATTCCTACAATTGCAAGAATGGCTGCGATAGGTATACCAAACATTGAAGATAGTCCTTTGAAGCTTGCATGTATTTACTGCCTTGATTCGACCAAGTAACAAGCTTTTCTTCGATTTTCATAGCCCGCTCTTAGCTCTCAACTGCTCCAACAAAGCCCGCTTCCCCGCCGCAATCAGCCGCCGAGGCCCCTCCATCGGCACCCCCGGCGCATCCGGGGGCAAGGGCGTCTCGCCCATCTCGGCCCAGGCCGCGTCCTCGGCGCGCTGCAGGTCGCCGAATTCGGGGCGGGGGCCGTCCATGCCCTCGGCCTCGCGGCGCTTGAGGTAATCCATCGTCTCGGCCCCCTCGATCAGCCCTGCCAGCCGCGCATGCATCCACGCCGCCATCAGCCGGTTGACCCGCACCTGCCAGTCCGGCCCCATCGAGCGAAAGAACGCCACCACATCCGCATCCAGCCGCAGCGTGACGCGCGTCTTGGGCGCCGTGCCCTTTTCCTGCGCGATGCGGTGCCAGTCGTCGGGAATGCGCATCCGCGCCATGACGGTGCTGTGCAGGTCCCATTCCAGCATCCGCATCGCTTCGGCCAAATAGTAGTAATCCGCGTGCCGGGTTCCTTCGGCCTTGGCGACAGACACATTGTCTTCGCGGTTATGGATGTCCGGCAAGCTGCGTCCCGACCGTTAACGATGCCTAAGCGACCGTGCGTTGTCGGTGTACGCCCTGTATCTGCGCGATGCGCCCTCAGTGACCACCTGGCGCGCGCCGTTCCGGGTTAGAAGAAAGCAATCCGTGACCTAGCCATGCGCCGCGCGCGCCGCTGTTTCAGCGCGCCCAATCCACGGCCCCGTTTTCTACCAACAACTCAGCATCCAGCAGCGCAGCCCCTGTCCACCACCACCACCACTCATTCCTACCCCGCGGGCTAGCCGCGCTCTTGTATCTGGCGGCCGGTAGTGATGCGGACCTCTCCGCCAAGCACGTTCAGGGGAATGGCATGGGCATCGCAGAGGGCCTTGGATGGCGGTGATGCCGATGGACGCTGCAGAGCCGGTGATCAGGAGGCTCATGCTGTGCCCCTTAGGTCGGTGGCTCCGGACCGGGCCAGGTCGCGCGTGCAGCCCGCAGCCGCTGTCGCGCACGCCGTCGCGCAGCAGTGCGTTGCGGATGCCGTTCGCCGCGGCCCAGGCCAGCCGCCGGGACGGGCGGTCGCGGCGGTCCACCCGCTGGCCCTGGACCAGGCCCAGCGCAATGCCGCCCCCGGCAAATGACTCCAGCAGGGCAGGAATGTTGTCGGGCGGGTTCTGACCGTCCGCATCCAGCGTCACGATCAGCGCCCCGCGCGCGGCCCAGACCCCGCTGCGGATCGCGGCGGACTGCCCGCAGGACCGGTCGTGGCAGATCACCCGCAGCTGCGGCAGCCGCGTCTGCAGCGCGGCCAGTTCGGCCCGCGTTCCATCGCGCGAGGCGTCGTCGATAACGATAATCTCGTGCGCGTGGTCCCGCAGAGTGGCGGCGATGCCGGTCAGCAGGGCGGTGATGTTGCCGGCCTCGTCGCGGGCGGGCAGGACGACGGAAATGTCGGGCGTCATGGCGCGACCTTCTGTGAGCGGTGAAGGGTATAGGTCTTGTCGCGGAACGGCAGCGGCAGGACAGGGGTCATGCTAGGGAGGCGGGTCCGTCTGGTCCAGAAGCACGCCGCCCGGATGGTCGCGCAGCCACCCCGCAACGGCGTCGTCGGACAGGCGGGCGACCGGGTTCAGCAGGCGTCCGGAAAAGTTCAGCTGCACGTGATAGGTGCCGTCGGTGACGGCGATGCCTGCGGCATCATGGGGCGTCACGGCCCGGCCCAGATCGGTCATGTCATAGCACGCGGACAGCAGCGGGCTCAGCCCGAGATGCAGCCCGATCATCAGCGCCAGCGGCAGCGCGGCCAGCGCCGTGACCCGCGCCCGCAGCCGCAACCGCAGGAACGCCCCCATGGCCCAGACCGCCGCCAGCCGCGTGCCGGGATCGGCCCACAGTTGCCTTGGCCGCAGCGCACCAAGCCCCGCCCCGGTCCAGCCGAACGGCCAGACCATCGCGGGTAACAGGGCGGCATAGAACCACCAGGGTTTGCGATGGGCAAAGGATGCCATCATGCGCCCGCCGCTTTGCCGCCACGGGACCTCGATGCGGTACTCCGGCCCGCCCAGGATCAGCGCGGGCACCAGCCACAGGCCGACCGCCACCAGCGCGACGGCCAGCGCCAGCGTCAGCCCGCCCGCCCATTGTCGCGCCGACGGGCGGTCCCGCCCTGCCCACAACGGCATCGACAGCGCCACGGGCAGCACGTAGATCAGGATCACCGGCCCCTTGGCATAGACGCCCAGGGCCACGGCCATTCCCAGAGCAACCCAGGCCCCGCGTCACGGCCTGCGGACCGCCGACCACAGTGCTAACTTCGCCAGCAGCGTGGCCACGGTCAGCATCGCGTCGGACATGGTCGTCGATCCGAACAGCAGCCAGACCAGCGACACCGCCAGGATCAGCGCCGCAGCCCCGCCGCGCGCTGGCCTGTCCGGCCGCAGCCGCAATGCCAGCAGCCGGATCATTGCCACGCAGGCTGTCGCGAAGGCCGGCCCGACCAGCCGGGCCGCGAAGGCATCGACGCCCACGACCGCCCACACCAGGTTGATCAGCCAGAACAGCAGCGGCGGCTTGTGCCCGTAGATCGCCCCGTTCAGGTGCGGAACCCAGGGCGACCCGCCGACAGGCATCTCCCACGCGGCGGCGAGATAGCGTGTCTCGTCCACGGGCATCAGTGGGCGCAGCAGGATCAGCGTCAGCGCGGTCAGCGCGAACAGCAGCGTAGCGAACAGGACGGGACGCATCCTCATGCCGCGACCATCTGGCGATGCCTGCGGATCAGCATAAGGTTGCGCCGATAGACGAACAGTCCCAGCCCCAGGCCCAGCCCCTGGCCCGGCACAAAGACCGGGTCACCACGCCACGACGCATAGGCAAAGAGGGTGACCCCGCCCGCCAGCGAGACCCACAAGAACGGATGCGGGACGACACTGCGTCGCATTCGTTCGCTGGCCAGCCACTGGGTGACGAAACGGGCGCTGAACAGTGCCTGCCCCAGAGACCCGATCCCGAGCCACACCGTCTGTCCCGTCATCCGCCAAGCCGCCCCGTCGTTGCAGGACAGCCGTGCCCCGCAAGGCTTGCAGCAAGCGTGCAGTCGAGAGCTTGGATGCGCCGAACTGCATTGTCGATCGCCGGGCGTCTTCCAAAAGGCCTGTCATCGAATGGCCGGGGCCGTCCCTCAGGTCATGGCAGCTGCGACACCGGGCCGCTGATAGGCCGTGGAATCAGGGGCCGCGCTGGCCCGGACGCCCCATTATGGTTTCAGCCGGATGCGACCCCCCATCAAGGCTGTGCCGACTATCTATGGTCAGTGGAGGCCAACTGACGGGGCATGCTCACCGCCGTGATCGGGCCAAATCATCTTAGATAGGGGGACGTTGCGAAGTGGTTAAGCTGCCATCCTGCTGTCCCGCCATCCAGTGAACTGCGTCGCATGACAGGGACCAGCCCCTGTATCGGGCCGGTCCATCGGGTGCGACGCGACGCCCTGTCATGGGGCGCCGCGGAGGGGACTCAGGCCTGATCGGCCGTCGCGTCCATCGGCGGATAGTCCACATAGCCTTCGGCACCGCCGCCATACATCGTGGACTCGTCGGGCTTGGCCAGGGGTGCGCCGGCCTTCATCCGCGCGACCAGGTCGGGGTTCGCGATGTAGGGGCGGCCAAAGGCGAACAGGTCCGCCTTGCCCTCCTTCAGGCGTTTCGTCGCCAGGTCCAGGTCATAGCCGTTATTGGCGATATAGGTGCGTGAGAACCGCTGGCGCAGGCTGTTGAAATCGAACGGCGCCACGTCGCGCGGCCCGCCGGTCGCGCCCTCGACGACGTGGATGTAGACCAGGCCAAGCGCCTCCACCCCGTCCACAATGTGATCGAACTGCGGCTGCGGATCGCTGCAGGACACCCCGCCGGCCGGAGAGACCGGAGACAGGCGGATGCCCGTGCGGTCCGCGCCGATCTCGGCCACGACGGCTTGGGCCACCTCCAGCATCAGCCGGGCGCGGTTTTCGACCGAGCCGCCATAGGCGTCGGTGCGCTTGTTCGCGCCGTCCTTGGCGAACTGGTCCAGCAGATAACCGTTGGCCCCATGGATCTCGACCCCGTCGAAGCCCGCCTCGATGGCGTTGGCCGCAGCCTGGCGGAAATCGTCGACGATGCCCGGGATCTCGTCCAGGCGCAGGGCGCGCGGGGTCGAGGTCTCGACAAATCCGCCGTTCACGAAGGTCTTGGTTTCTGCCGCGATCGCCGAGGGGGCCACGGGGGCCGCGCCGCCCGGCTGCACGTCGACATGCGACACCCGACCCACATGCCACAGCTGCAGGAAGATGCGCCCGCCCTTGGCATGGACCGCATCGGTGACCTTTCGCCATCCGGCGATCTGTTCGGGCGTATAGACGCCGGGCGTGTCCTGATAGCCCTGCGCCTGCGCCGAAATCTGCGTCGCCTCGGCGATGATCAGCCCCGCGGTCGCGCGCTGTGCGTAATATTCGGCCGCATGGGGTCCGGGCACCAGGCCTTCTGCGGCGCGGTTGCGGGTCAGCGGTGCCATGACGATGCGGTTCGCCAGGCGCAGGGGGCCAAGGTCATAGGGCTGAAAGAGCGTGTTCTGGTTCATCGTTTCCGCTTTCCGGGTGTGATTGGTCATGGTCGTTCAGGGCAGGTAACGCGCAGCGGGCGGAATGTTTTCAGGGCCGTGAAATATTGCCTGACGCACGGTGTCGCAGCATCCGCAGCCCGGGCGATGGGGGGCTGACAGCCGCGGCACAAGGCGGGCGGTCTAGGCACGGTAGAGCCTGCGCGTCGCCTAAGCCATTCCATTGCCAAGGGGCGTTTCCGTCCCCTCATCGGGGCATGGTCAACTGCTTGCAGACCCCTTACTGATCGTGAGGCGGACCTTCGCCGTAGCGACGCGATGAGGGGGACGTTGGCTGGGCGCAGGTTGGTTTAGGGCGCCGGCTGCCGAACTCCGGCATGACTTCTGGCAGCCGGGGTTTGTCCAGGCATGGGATGATGCATGACCATCTCAACAGGGAAGGGCGCCCGCCGCGACGGGGTCGTGTCGGAAACGCCAGCCACGGCGGGCCTTGCGACGACCGCTGGTCGTGCGCCTGCTGTTCACCTTGCCGCCAGACCGACAGACCGACGCCTAGGGCATACGGGTCCGCTGACGGTCGGCAAAGGCGCAGGCCTCCTGCGGGGCCAGGCCGAGACCGTTGGCGCGGACCAGCGCGGCCCAGTCCCGGTCCGGCCATTCCTTCCGGGCCAGGTCCAGCAGGTCGCAACCCTCCGCCAGGGCGGTTGCGCAAAGCTGACCGACCCTGCCTGCGACAGAGGCCCGGTCCAGGCCCAGTTCGGCCAGGACCGCGAATGTCAGCGCCTCGGCATGGATGGTGCCGGACCCGCCACCAAGGTCGCGCTCCATTGCCTGGGGGTCAGGGGTCAACCGGTCCAGGACATCCTGCGTCAGCCGCAGCATCGCGCCCAGGCTGACGCAGATCTGCGGCAGGGTCAGCCATTCGGTGAACCACGCCGCACCGTCGCGGTTCTGGCGATGCACCCCCGCCGCCCCGAAAACCGATGCCAGCCCGATCACCTGCCGCGCCAGTGCCGCCAGCGCCGACGGGCCGACCGGGTTCTGCTTCTGTGGCATGGTCGAGGATGCCCCCCCGCCCTCGATCCGCACCAGGGCCAGGCCCGACTGCGTCATCAGCAGCAGGTCCTCGGCCAGCTTGGCCAGGGCGACGGCCACCGCCGCAGCCCAATCCGCCAGCCGACCCAGCCCTGAACGGTCGGAATGCCAACCATGGCCGGGATCCGACAGGTCCAGCGCCCGCGCAAGGCCCGCCCGCACGGCCGGGCCCTGCGGACCCATCGCCGACAGCGTGCCCGCCGCCCCGGACAGCGAGACGCGAAGCACCGCGTCGCGAACCCGTGCCAGATCCTGTGCGTGATCCAGCAGGGGCCATCCCCAGCTGGCCGCGACCGCACCGAAGCTGGTGGGTGTCGCCGTCTGGCCATAGGTCCGCGCGGCCATGGGCAGGGTGGCGTGCCGATCCGCCAGCGCAGCCAGCTGGGTCAGAACGGCATCCAGGCGGGCGCCCCACAGGTCCAGCATGGGGCGCAGGCGCAGGGCCAGCGCGCTGTCCATGATGTCCTGGCTGGTGGCGCCCCAGTGCAGATGCGCGGCCGCGGGATCGCCGGCCATCTGCCGCCGCATCTCCTGGACCAGGGCGGGGACGGGGACGCCGTTGCGGGCGGTGGCCTGGGCCAGGGATGCCGGATCGATCATCAGGCCACGGCTGGCCGCGGCGATGGCCGGACCGGCATCGGGGGGGATGACCCCAAGCTGCGCCTGAACCCGGGCCAGCGCGACTTCGACCCGGATCATCGCGTCCAGTTCGGCCTCGGCCGTGAACAGCGCCTGGGTGTCCGGGTCGCCGAACAGCATGGCATAGAGGGGGTTTCCGGCCGCGGTCATGGACCGACCATGCCAGGGCTGCGCTCCCCCTGGCGGCGCGGGCCGTGGGTCGGCGGTGGCAGGGGCGATTGCCGCCCCGTTGTTACCTGCGCATGGGTCATGATGCGACCTCTGGCAGGTTCAAAATCGCGCGGGCCTGCTGCCATGTCGCCACCGGACGGCGATAGCGGTCGCACAGGTCCACCACCCGCCGCACCAGCGCCGCGTTGGACGGTGCCAGGCGCGTGCGGTCCAGGCGCACGTTGTCCTCCAGGCCCGTGCGGGCGTGACCGCCCGATGCCACGGCCCATTCGTTCAGGACGATCTGGTTCGGGCCGATCCCCGCCGCGCACCAGGGCGCGTTCGTGCCGAACAGCCGCCGGACCGTGGCGATGTAGTAGTCGAACACGTTGCGGTCGACCGGCATGGCGTTCTTGACGCCCATCACGAACTGCACATAGGGCCGGGTGGTCAGTCGCCCGTCCTGCCACATCGCATGGGCCTGCAGGATGTGGGACAGATCAAAGGCTTCGATTTCAGGCATGACGCCGTGGGTGGCCATCTGCGCCGCCAGCCAGTCCACCAGGTCGGGGCTGTTTTCATAGACGCGGGCCGGAAAGTTGTTCGACCCGACCGACAGGCTGGCCATGTCCGGCCGCAGCGGCAGCATGCCGCCACGGTCGCGGCCCGCGCCCGATCGCCCGCCGGTGGACAGCTGCACGATCATGCCGGGGCAATGCCGGCGGACCCCCTCTAGCAGGCGGGCAAAGCGGTCGGGATCGCTGGTGGGCTTGCCTTCGTCGTCGCGGACATGGGCGTGAACGATGGCGGCGCCCGCCTCGAAGGCCTCGTGGGTCGATTCGACCTGTTCGGCGATGGTCACGGGAACGGCCGGGTTGTCGGTCTTGGTCGGAAGGCTGCCGGTGATGGCCACGCAGATGATGCAGGGGTCAGACATCGAGAAATACCGTTTCCTTGTCACCTTGCAGGTGAATGTCGAAGTGATAGTGGCCGTCGGCGCCACGGGCGATCAGGGTGTCGCGGCGATGCGGCTGTTCGATCAGGGACAGCACCGGGTCGGCGGCGTTGTCCTGATCGGCGAAATACATCCGCGTCTGCAGTCCGGTGTTGATGCCCCGCGCGACCAGCCACAGCGACAGGTGCGGTGCCTGCATGCGGCCCCGCGGCCCCGGCACGGCGCCGGGCAGGACGGTGTCCAGCGTGAACTGCCCGGTGTCGAAATCGGGCACCACGCGCGCCCAGTGCCGGAACCCCGCGGCGGCCCCCGGCTGATCGGGGTACAGCCCGGCCGCGTCGGCCTGCCAGACCTCGATCAGCACGTCCCGGACCGGTGCGCCCATGCCGTCGAAGACGCAGCCGGTGACGCGGATGCGCGGGCCGGGCACGTCGTCCGGCATGGGGTCAAAGCCCAGTTCGGTGTCATAGATGTCGAATCCTGCCGCCCGCGGGGCCAGCCCGATATGGACATAGGGTCCGGCGGTCTGGGACGGGGTCTCCTTGAGGTAGTTCAACGGCTGCGGCATGTCAGTTTCCCTCCGACCGGTTCTCGAAGAAGGTCGACCGCCGCCCGCGCAGCACGATGTCGAACCGATAGGCCAGACAGTCCAGCGGCACCGCCTGGTTCAGGTCCAGCGGGGCGATCAGCGCGTCGATGGCGCGGGGATCGGGGATCGCCTGCACGATCGGGCAATGCGCGATCAACGGGTCGCCCTCGAAATACATCTGGGTGATCAGGCGCTGCGCGAAGGCCGTGCCGAAGACCGACAGGTGGATATGCGCGGGCCGCCAGTTGTTGACCCAGTTGCGCCACGGATAGGCGCCGGGCTTGATGGTCCGAAAGGCGTAATGGCCCTGATCGTCGGTCAGAACCCGCCCGCAGCCGCCGAAATTCGGGTCGATCGGGGCCAGATAGCCGTCCTTCTTGTGGCGGTACCGGCCGCCGGCATTGGCCTGCCAGATCTCGACCAGGGTCTGCGGGACGGGGCGGCCGTCCTCGTCCAGGACGCGTCCGTGGACGATGATGCGTTCGCCCACCGGATCGCCGTCCTTGGCATAGTTCGCGATCAAGTCGCCATCCAGCGGGGTGATGGCCCCATGACCGAAGCGGGGGCCGGTCAGTTCGGACACGGTGCCCTCGATCGACAGCATCGCCTGTCGCGGCGACCGCGCGACCGAGGTCTTGTAGTCCGGGGCCAGCGCGGGCGGATGCCAGGTGCGGTCGCGTTGATAGAGCGTCATGCCTGTCCTCCTTCGGCATCGGCCTCGGCAAAGATGCGGCGGGCCAGGGCGATGGCGTGATTGGCGCGCGGGACGCCGGCATAGATGGCGACGTGCAGCAGCGCCTCCATCACGTCGTCGCGGCTGGTGCCGGTGTTCGGGATGGACCGCAGGTGCAGGGCCAGTTCGCCGTCGTTGCCAAGGCCCGCCAGCAGGGCGATGGTCATCATCGACCGCTCGCGCAGCGGAATCGTGCCGCGCGACCAGACATGGCCCCAGGCCGCATCGGTGATCAGCGCCTGGAACGGCGCGTCGAAGGGCGTCTGCGCGGCCTGCGCGCGGGCGACATGGGCCGGTCCCAGCACGCGTCTGCGGGTGGCAAGGCCGGTGTCTGACAATTCGGTCATGCGGCATGTCTTTCCAGAAAGGGGGTCATCAGCGCGGCGTGGGCGTCGGGCGTCTCGACGCAGGGCAGGTGGCCCGCGCCGGGGATCAGGTCGAAGGTCGCACCGGGGATCAGGTCGGCGGTGGCGCGCACCACGTCGGGGGGCGATGCGCCGTCGGCCTCGCCCGCGATCACCATCGTGGGCAGGCGCAGTGCGGCGCTGGCCTGCCGTTGATCGGCCCCGGCCAGCGCCCGGCAGGCGGCGACATAGCCCGCGGCAGGCGTGCGGGCCAGCATGTTGCGCCAGGGTGCCAGCGCGGGCGTCGCGCGGAAGGCCGGCGCGAACCAGCGTTCCATTACCGCATCCGCGATACCGGCCATGCCGTCCCGTTCCACCGCGTCGATCCGGGTCTGCCAGCTGTCGGGCGTGCCAAGACGCGCGGCGGTGTTGGACAGGATCAGCGCGCGGACCAGATCGGGCCGGTCGGCCGCCAGGCGCTGCGCGATCAGCCCGCCGATGGACAGGCCCAGCACGACCACCGGGCCGGGGGCCGCGGCCTCGATCAGCGCGGCTGCGTCGGCGGCGTGGTCGGCGATGCGGTCTGCGGCGCCCAGATCCGACAGCCCGTGCCCCTGCTTGTCATAGCGCAGATAGCGCAGCCTCTGCGGCAGCAGCGGCAGGACCGCGTCCCACAGACGCAGATCCGTGCCAAGCGAATTGGCCATCAGCACCACCGGCGCGCCCGTTGGCCCGTCCAGCCGATAGTGCAGCGCGCCATAGGGGCGGGACAAGATTTGCATGGATAACCCTCCTGTCCATAACGTAACATGGGGGCAGGATCTCCGATAATGCAAAATCGGCAGCAAAGGATGCCCATATGATTATGCATCCCGGCATCAAGCTGCGCCATCTGCGGGTCTTTCTGGACATCGCGGCCCGCGGCAGCCTGACCGCGGCGGCGCGGGCGCAGGGCATCACCCAGCCCGCGCTGAGCCGCACCCTGGCCGAGCTGGAGGCCCTGCTGCAGGTGCCGCTGTTCCGGCGCGAGCGGCGGCGGCTGGTTCTGACCGATGCGGGCACGCTGCTGCGCACCCATGCCGCCGCTGCGCTGCAGATGCTGGAAAGCGGGGTCGCCGCGCTGCATCCGGTCGCGGGGACGGACCGGTTGCGGGTGGGCATCCTGCCCACGGCGGCCACGCGGCTGTTCCCGCGCGTGGCGCTGCGCTTTCGCGAGATGCATCCGCATGTGACCCTGTCGGTCGAGACGGGGCCGCATCCGCATCTGATCCGCCTGCTGCGCGAGGGCGGGATCGACCTGATGATCGGGCGCATGCCGGCCGCCGCCGACATGGCGGGCCTGCGCTTCGATCACCTCTACGAGGATCAGATCGCGCTGGTGTCCCGCGCCGGGCATCCGTGCTGGGGGCAGCCGGTGCGTGACGTCCTGTCGGCCTGTCCGGTGATCCTGCCGCCGCAGGACGCGCTGATCCGCCGGGCGGTCGACGATTACCTGCAGGCCCGCAACCTGGCCGGGCTGCATCCCGCGTTCGAGACCGCGGCCCTGGCGGTGGGTCGGGGCATCCTGGCTGCATCGGACGCGCTGTGGTTCATCTCGCAAGGCGTGGTCGGGGACGAGCTGGACCGGGGCGCGCTGATCCAGTGGCCGACCGATGCAGGGTTCCTGACCGGCGCAGTCGGCCTGACGCGCCGGCAGGTCGGGCCGGACAATGCGATGCTGGACGTGCTGACGCGCCTGGCGACAGACGGGGCACGGACCTAGGCAGGATCGCTGGCGTCATGATTGCGCATGTCTTGCCGCGATGCCACCGCGGCATGGGGCATGGTCGACAACGGCACGCGCCGGTGGCCTGCAACCCTCAATCCCACTGACCGCCCCCTGCGCATCGATGTTCTGAGGTGCTGCGACCGCAAGCGCGGTCCACCGGCGGTCTTTGCGCTGTCTGTTGCAAGGTTCGGTGCTGTCATCGCGGCACGCAATGCCTTTGGCTGCACTGTCATCTGGTACGTTGCGCGATCGAGGCCGTTTTTCGCCGTCTATCGCGGAGCACGGCACAACTGGCGGTTCGGACGCTTCCTCAAGCAGGCGTGCTTGTGGCTTTGTCTGTCGTGACTTGGCCGTACGGCACCACGATCTGTCTTTGTCCATGCCGGGCAAAACGGCCAGTCACCTGGCGATAGGTTCGCCCTTGCAGACCCACAAACGAGATGTCCGATAGGAGGGCCTCCCCCCTGAGCAGTCGATGCCGCAGGGCGACCGGCTCTGCCGTCGGTTTCAGGGTGCCGCTGTGGCCGCTTGCCGGTGCGGGGCCACGTCGCGGATCAGCGCAACGGCCAGCGTTTGGGCCTGGTCGCGGATGTCGGGGATGGCGGTGATCTCCCAGAAGGCGGCGCGGGATGCAGGCCCGATGACGCGGATGCGGGGGTCCGGGCGGCCGTCGGCGCCGATCAGGGCGCAGTCGGCCGCGACATCCAGACCGATCCGCACGGGATCGATGCAGGCGCGGCCGGTGGCCAGCAGGTCGGCGACCAACGGCGTCGCGTTGGCCCGCGGGTCGCGGCGGATGCCGCGGCAGTCGACGATGCGCGCCGCATCGAGCGTCAGGATACGATCGGCCCCGCGCGGGCGCCAATGCGCGCGCAGGATCGCGCCGTCGCGGCTGGCACCGTCGAAGCTGCCGGCCAGCTGCCGCATCTGGCCGCTGTCCAGCACGCGCTGCAGGATGGCCGCGGTTTCCGGGGGCAGGCGGTGGCGGTGCACCTCCCACCAGGGGGCGGCGTGGCGCAGGAAGCGGGCGCGGTCCGCCACGGACATGGCACGCCACAGGGCCGGCAGGTGCGGGCGGGCGCCGTCGACCGCGTCGCGCCAGGTGCCGCCCTGCGCCCCGGCCCGGGCGGCAAGATCGCGCAGCCAGGACAGGACAAAGCTGACGGGCGCGCCCAGGGGCACCTCGGCCCGGGTGATCGACAGGGGCGCGCCCGTGGCATGCACACGCGGCAGTTGGGCACGACGTGACAGGGCCACGATTTCCCCGCGGTGGCCGTGGGACAGCAGGCTGATGGCCTGGTCCACCATCGACAGGCCGGACCCGATGATGACCACGCGCCCGCCCTGGGGCGGGGGGTCGGCCTGCTGCCAGGCGCCGTGGACCAGGCCTGTCGGGTCCGGTTCGGGCAGGGCATGGCCGGTGGCCAGCACGGCCCGGTCGGCGGGAACGACCTGGCCGTCGTCCAGATGCGCCGCGACCCTGGCCCGCGTGGTGACCAGCCGGATGCATGTCGCGCGCATACAGCGCAGCCGTCCGTCGGCCGACAGCGGCGCCAGCAGGTCGGTCATGTAGGCGCCATAGGTCGCGCGGCCCACGAAGCAGGCGCCCGTCGCGCCGTCTCCGCGCGCGGTCAGCCAGCGGCGGAAATGGTCGGGATCGTCGGGAAAGGCGCTCATGTTGGCGACGCGGGTGTTCAGCAGATGGCCCGGATCGCTGGTCGAATAGGCCACGCCACAGCCCAGCATGTGCCGCCCCTCGATCACGGTGACACGCAGGGGCGTGGCCGGGTCGCGCAGCAGATGGGCGGCCAACAGGACGCCGCTGGCGCCGCCACCGATGATGACGACATGGGGCAGATGGGCCGCATGGGGCGCAGACGTGTCGGCCAGGGGGATGGTCTTCATGGCGGGCTCCTTCGCTTGGCTGCGGGGGCGGTCCTAGAGGGCGGCGATCAGCAGCCCCGTCCACAGGGCCAGGCTGGCACCGACCAGCGTGGGGACGATGCGGTCGGGACGATCGGTGTCGCGGGGATGGGTGCGGCGCAGATAGGCCTCGGTCTGGATGTCGAACATGGCAACCTCGGGTCCGGTGATGGGGGTCAGGCCAGCCGTCGGGCGGGCAGGGACAGGGGGGCGGGGCGCGCGCCGAACAGGCGCCGCAGGACCCCGGGTCGCGCGGTGCGCGCCAGCAGATCGTCGCGCAGCGCCTTGCCCGCGGGCCAGGGGCCAAAGCCCGATGCCGCATTGACATGGCCCGCATGGCCGATGTCGTGCAGGTGCGCGCCCCAATGCGCCGCCAGCTGTCGGCTGTGGTCGAAAGCCATCCACGGGTCGTTGCGGCTTGCCACCAGCGTCGCGGGCACGTCGAACCGTTCGCGCGGCAGGGCACCGAAACCGCGGGTGCGGTCCGAGGTGGCCGGATCGGCAGGCGCGACCAGCAGCGCGGCGCGCACCCGCAGCCCCGGCCAGCGGGCCAGCAGATGCGCGATGGTCACCGCGCCAAGCGAATGGCCGACCAGGATGCTGTCGGGATGGGCCATGATGTGGACGGCCAGCGTGGCCTCCCAGACCTCGCGGACGGGACGGCCCGTGTCACCCATGTCCAGCAGCATCGCGTTGGGGTCGGTGCGTGCCCACCAGTCCTGCCAGTGCGGCGCAGGAGAGCCGTCGAGGCCGGGGACGATCAGGGTCTTGGTCATCGGATGTCTCCTTTTATCTCGCATAAGACTACAAGGATGGTCGTGTATTGCGATTCCAAAGATCACCCCGAAAAGGGAACAGGGTTCTATCGGTCGCGGGTGTTGACGGGATAGGCGGTGGTGTGGCGCAGCCGTTCCATCGCGAATTGCGATGTGATGTTCTTGATCGCTACGGCGTCGGTCAGCGCCCTGTAGAAGCGGTCATAGGCGGCCATGTCCGGCACCGCGATGCGCAGCAGATAGTCGATGTCGCCGGCCATCCGCCAGGCTTCCATGACCTCGGGCAGGGCGTCGATGGCGCGGGCAAAGGCCGCGCGCCATTCCGTGCCGTGGTCTGGCGCCTCGATGCCGACGAAGACGGTCAGGCCGAATCCCAGCATCGCCGGATCGGCCAGCGCCACGCGCCCGGTCAGGACGCCGTTCGCCTCCAGCTTCTGGATGCGCTTCCAGCAGGGGGTCTGGGACAGGCCCACCCTGTCGGCGATCTGCGCGATGGGGGTGGTGGCGTCTGCCATCAGCGTGGCGACGATCTTGCGGTCGATCAGGTCTAGGGGCGGGATCTGGGTCATCGTGCGATTCCTTTCGCCGCCAGCATGCCGCAATAGAATATAAAGTCTAGCGTGATTGTCGTTATTAGCGATGACCGGGTGATCCCGGCGCAGACATGTCCAATAAAAACCCCGCCGCCGGGTCGTCTTTTCTTTTCGCAGGGCGCGATCCGCCTTATATCCGGTGGACAGCAACGCAGTCCGGGGCAGGGTCATGATCACGCAAAAGATGAAATACGCGCTGAAGGCCCTGCTGGTTCTGGGCGACGAGGCGCGCAGCCCGCGTCCCGAGCCGCTGACGATCGAAGTCATTGCCAGGCGGTCGGGCACCCCCAAGCGGTTCCTGGAGCAGATCCTGCTGGAGGTGCGCAATGCCGGTGTCGTGGCCTCGATCCGTGGACGGTCGGGGGGGTACACGCTGATCAAGCGCCCCGAGGACGTGTCGATCTCGGAGCTGCTGCGGCTGATCGACGGGCCGATCGCGCCCCTGCCGTGCCTGTCGCGGCGTGCCTATCAGCGCTGCGAGGACTGCACCGACGAGGCCAGATGCCGCCTGCGTCGCGTGTTCTCGGAGGTGTTCTGGTCCTATCTCATCCTGATCGAATCCCTCAGCCTGGCCGACATGCTGGGCACGCCCGACGTGGCGCAGGCGGTGCTGCAGGACAGCGCGACCGCCTGAGCCGACCGCGATCCAGCGGTTTCGGAGAATAATCATCTCTTTTCACGACCGAAATAGGCGTGATTCTTCCTTTGCTAAACACGAGTATCCCTGTCGTTATTAAGGTACCGTAGCGCCGCACTTGGCCCGAACCGAAAGGGATGACCCGATGACCTCGACCCACCCCCTGACCCATGGCCGCCCGGCGCTGTGCGCCGTGACGCTGATCGACCGCCGCACCGGCCGCCCGCACCGCGTGAACGGCGCGGCCCTGGTCGCGCTGAGCCGCGACCCCCACGGCGCCGCGGCCGAACTGCTGGCCGGGCGCGACGCCCGGCTGTGGGATGCCCGCATCCAGCCGCTGCCCGCCAGCGCCCGCTGACCCGGACAGGCCGGCCCATGACCCCGATCGCATCCAGCACCCCCGCGCAGACCGCCGGCCCGGACGCGGCCACGGCCCCCCAGACCCGGCGCACCGCGCCGGGCTGGTGGCTGACCGCCCGTCTGACGTCCACCGGCATCTGACCCATCCCATCACGAGGACCATCATGTTCATCCGCCCCGCCATCCTGTCGCTGCTGCTGCTGGCCTCCGCCGCCCATGCGCAGGATCTGCTGAACGTCAGCTATGACCCCACGCGCGAGCTCTATCGCGACGTCAATCAGGCCTTTGCCGCCCATTGGCAGGCCCAGGGCCATGATGCCCCGACCATCGAGACCAGCCACGGCGGGTCGGGCGCGCAGGCACGATCCGTGATCGACGGCCTGAACGCGCAGGTGGTGACGCTGGCACTGGCCAGCGACATCGACCAGATCGCCGCCGCCGGAAAGCTGCCGGCCGACTGGCAGTCGCGCCTGCCGCACAATTCCAGCCCCTATACCTCGACCATCGTGTTCCTGGTGCGCGACGGCAATCCCAAGGGCATCCAGGATTGGGGCGACCTGACCGCCGAGGGGGTCGAGGTGATCACGCCCAACCCCAAGACGTCCGGCGGGGCGCGCTGGAACTATCTGGCGGCCTGGGCCTGGGCCCAGAAGAACGGCCACGATCCGGCCGAGTTCGTGGGCCAGATCTTTGCCAACGTGCCCGTCCTGGACACCGGCGCGCGCGGCTCGACCACGACCTTTGCACAGCGCGGCATCGGCGACGTGCTGCTGGCTTGGGAGAACGAGGCCTATCTGGCGCTGGCCGAACTGGGCGAGGATCAGTTCGACATCGTCGTGCCCAGCCTGTCGATCCTGGCCGAACCGCCGGTGGCCTTGGTCGATGGCAACATCGCGGACGACGCGCAGCGTGACCTGGCAAGCGCCTATCTGGACTACCTCTATACCCCGGAAGGGCAGGCCCTGGCCTTCAAACACTACTATCGCGCATGGGACGCCAGCGCCGCCGACCCCGCGGATGTCGCCCGCTTCCCCAAGCTGGAGCTGGTCACCATCGACGACCTGGGCGGTTGGGCCAAGCTGCAGCCCCAGCATTTCGGCGATGGCGGCATCTTCGACCAGATCTATGTGGCGAAATGAGCGGCCGACCCCTCATCAGCCGCACGGCGATGCCCGGTCTCGGCCTGTCGGCCGGGATCACCCTGTTCATGCTGACGCTGGTGGTGTTCCTGCCCATCGGCGCGCTGCTCTGGCAGGGCGCAGTCTTCGGCCCGGCGGCCGTGTGGGACACGATTAACCGCGAGCGGGTCTGGGCGGCGCTGTGGCTGTCCTTCCGGCTGTCCTTCCTGGCGGCCTGCTTCAACCTGATCTTCGGGGTGATCCTGGCCTGGGTTCTGGTCCGCTACCGCTTTCCGGGCCGGCGCATCGTCGATGCGGCGGTGGATCTGCCCTTCGCACTGCCCACCGCGGTGGCGGGCATCGCGTTGACCGCGCTTTACGCGCCGAACGGAGTGCTTGGCAGCATGGCCGGTGATCTGGGCTGGCGCATCGCCTATACGCAATGGGGGATCTGGCTGGCTTTGGTCTTCGTGGGCCTGCCCTTCGTGACCCGCACCGTCCAGCCGGTGATCGAGGAGATCGAGACCGAGGTCGAGGAGGCGTCCGCCACCCTTGGCGCGTCGCGTTGGCACACCCTGCGCCACGTGATCGCACCGATGCTGATGCCCGCCGCCCTGACCGGCTTCGCGCTGTCGTTGGCCCGCGCGGTCGGCGAATACGGGTCGGTCATCTTCATCGCGGGCAACATCCCGCTGCGCACCGAGATCGCCCCCCTGCTGATCGTGATCCAGCTGGAGGAGTACAATTACGGTGCCGCCGCCGCCATCGGCCTGGCGATGCTGGGCATCAGCTTTTCCATGCTGCTGGCGATCAACCTCATCCAGATCTGGTCACGCCGGAGAATCGGTCATGTCTGACGCCACCCACCCCTTCCGCCGCGCGACCGAGGAGACCCCCCTGGGCCGGTGGGCGCTGATCGCCGTCGCGGTGGGGGGCCTGGCCCTGCTTGTCGGCGCCCCGCTGGTCATCGTTTTTGCCGAGGCCCTGTCGCGGGGCTGGGCCGCCGCGGTCGCAAGCCTGGCCAGCCGCGACGCGCAATCCGCGATCCGTCTGACGCTGCTGATCACCGCCATCGCCGTGCCGCTGAACGCGGTCTTCGGCATCGCCGCCGCCTGGTTCGTTACCAAGTTCGACTTTCGCGGCAAGGCCTTCCTGATCACCCTCATCGACCTGCCCTTCAGCGTCAGCCCGGTCGTGGCGGGCCTGTGCATCGTGCTGCTGTTCGGGGCAAATTCGGCCATCGGCGGTTGGCTGGTGGCCAGCGGATACCCAATCGTCTTTGCAGTTCCGGGGATCGTGCTGGCCACGGTCTTCGTGACCTTTCCGTTCGTCGCGCGCGAACTGATCCCCGTGATGATCGAGCAGGGCCGCGCCGAGGAGGAGGCCGCGCTGACGCTTGGCGCATCGGGCTGGCGGGTGTTCCGCACCGTGACGCTGCCCAACATCCGGTGGGCGCTGCTGTACGGCACGCTTTTGTGCACCGCCCGCGCGATGGGGGAATTCGGCGCCGTGGCCGTCGTGTCGGGCAAGATCCGCGGCCAGACCGCGACCATGCCGATCACCATCGAAATGTTCTATAACGAATACCTGTCGGTCGCGGCCTTTTCCATGGCGGCGCTGCTGACGGGGTTCGCGCTGCTGACGCTGATGCTGAAGACCGCGCTGGAACTGCGCCATGCCGACGCGTTGTCGGCTACCCGCCGCCATTAGGGAAGGACGACCCATGCATATCCAGATCGACGAGATCGCCAAGGAATTCGGGTCCACCACCGCGTTGCATCCGGTGTCGCTGTCCATCCCCTCGGGCGCGCTGGTGGCGCTTCTGGGGCCATCGGGTTCGGGCAAGACGACGCTCTTGCGCATCCTGGGCGGGCTGGAGTTCCCGACCTCGGGGCGGGTGCTGTTCAACGGCCAGGACGCCACCGGCATGACCGTCCAGGACCGGCGCGCGGGCTTCGTGTTCCAGTCCTATGCCCTGTTTCGCCACATGACGGTGTTCGAGAACATCGCCTATGGCCTGCGCGCCCGGCCCCGCGCCAGCCGCCCCCCCAAGGCCGAGATCGAGCGGCGGGTGCTGAAGCTGCTGGACCTGATCCAGCTGCCCCAAATCGCCGACCGCTATCCGACCCAGCTGTCGGGCGGGCAGCGCCAGCGCGTGGCCCTGGCCCGCGCCCTGGCGATCGAGCCGCGCATGCTGCTTCTGGACGAGCCCTTCGGCGCGCTGGACGCCAAGGTCCGCAAGGAGCTGCGCCAGGGTCTGCGCGACATCCATGACGAGACCGGGCTGACCACCATCTTCGTCACGCATGACCAGGACGAGGCGATGGCGCTGGCCGATCTGGTCGTCGTCATGTCCATGGGCCGGATCGAGCAGATCGGAAAGCCCCAGGACATCCGCACCCGCCCTGCCACCGCCTTCGTGCGCGAATTCGTCGGCGTGTGACGGACGCCCGCCGCGGGTCGATGTCCTGTCGGTGGCGGGTGGTCAGGTGTCGCGAATGCCGCTGCCGCCTCTTGCGAAATGCGGCCAACTCTGCTTGCAGTTGCGCAGACCAAATGCGGTTCGCGATGCTGCGATGACGGACAGGACACAGAGGCTGCGATGACCGGGACGACCCTGCGTGGCAACGTCTATGCGAACGCCATCGAGGCGCTGACAGAGCTTGCGGCGCGCAACGGCGCGGTCCCGTCGATCCAGGAGATCGCCGACCACATGGGCGTGTGCCGGGACCGGATCGACCAGCTGTTTCCCAGCATTCAGCATCTGCTGGTCGCGATGGCCGAAAGCGCGATGATGGTGCTGAACCAGACGCTGATCGACTGTGTCGCGGCCGCCCGCCGCGACGATCCGGTCGCGCAGTTCCTGGCCATCGCGAACGGTTATGTCGAATGGGCGCATCGCCATCCCCGCGAGTTCCGGATCGTCGGGTCGATGCCCGCCGGCAATTTCGAGGGCAATGAACGCCTGATGCGATATGAGGCGTCGATCCACGAATTGATGATCAGGCTGCTGCAGCGGGCGCAGGCATCCGGGCTGATCGCGCAGGACCAGGATCTGGTGACCTTCGTTTCTGTCGCGCACACCTTTGCCTATGGGGTGGCCAGCAAGATGTTGTTGGGCGATCTGGCCCGCTGGAACCCCGGATCGTCCGACATCGAGGCCGCCCGCACCAACATGCGCGTTTTTATCCTGCACCTGCTGCGCCCGTCGGGTCAGGCGGTCGCGTGACTAGGCGTGCAGCCGCCGCGCCGTCACGGGGCAGGGCCGACCGTCGAAGAAGGTGTCCAGAATCGTCGTGAAGACCACGGGGCCATCGGCGGCGAACAGCGTGGCCGACGACCGCAGCTTGCCCGCGTCGATGGTGCCGAAGATCGCCTCGGCCGACCGATCGTCATGGGCCAGAACGGCCTGCGCGCAAGCGACCAGGCGCGGACCAAGCAGCGGGTGCGCCAGGTACCGCTGTGCCTCGCCGCGGTCCACTATGCCGTACAGGTGGGACATCGCCGACTGTCCCAATCCGCGCAGCTGCGGAAAGATGAACCACATCCAGTGGCTTTCCTTGCGGCCCCGCTCCAGTTCGGACAGCGCGACGGCATAGACGCGGTCCTGCGCGGCGACGAACCGATCGAGGCTTTCGGGGTCCTGTGCGGACGAATGACGGGTCATGGATATGCTGCCTTTGGATTTCGGACGGGACATCGGGACAACGCCCCGGCCCGCCTGCCGGGTTCACATGGCCCTGGCCGATGTTCGATGGGCATGGGCCTAAGGCGAACCGATCCGTTCCCGCCACGTTGGACCCTGCAACGTGATGATGGAGGGGATCGGATGGATTGGGGCGCAATGTTCTTTCAAGGCTGGGAAGGCATCGTGCGGACGCTGCTTGTCGGCACCTTGGCCTATGTCGTGCTGGTGGCTTTTCTGCGCATCGCCGGCAAGCGCAGCCTTGCCAAGCTGAACGCCTTCGATTTTGTGGTGACGGTCGCCCTGGGCTCGATCCTGGCCAGCATCCTGCTGCAGGAATCCATCGCGCTGGCCGAAGGGGCCACGGCGATCGGCCTTCTTCTGCTGCTGCAGTTCATCGTCACCTATGGGTCGGTCCATTCCACCACCTTCGCCCGGCTGATCCGGGCCGAGCCGAGCCTGCTGGCCCGCGACGGCCGGTTCTGCAGCGCCACGATGACCCAGCAGCGGCTGACCGAGGACGAGATCATGGGCGTCGTCCGGTCGGCCGGGGCGCGCGACATCGCCGAGGTCCGCTTCGTCATCCT
Source organism: Paracoccus marcusii (assembly GCF_028621715.1). Lineage (NCBI taxonomy): Bacteria > Pseudomonadati > Pseudomonadota > Alphaproteobacteria > Rhodobacterales > Paracoccaceae > Paracoccus > Paracoccus marcusii. The sequence continues at coordinate 1,086,139 of NZ_CP117466.1, forward strand.
GGAGGCCGACGGCACCATCAGCGTGTCGCTGCAGCCGTGAGGGCGACCGGCGCGGGGCGCGATCGGAACCTTGCAATGCGCGCCTTTCCGCCCGAAGCATAAGCGATGAGAGAGCTTACCCTGCGCCAGGTCGAGGTCGTGCGCGCCGTCATGATCGCCGGCACGATCCAGGGCGCCGCCGATCTGCTGAATGTGTCCGCACCCGGGATCAGCCGGCTGATCAAGCATACCGAAAGCGGCCTTGGCATCCGGCTGTTCGAACGCAAGGCCGGGATCTTCGTCCCCGCGACCGAGGCGCATGCGATCTTTGCCATGCTGGAGCAGGTTCACCGCCAGATGGACAACCTGAACGTCGCGGTCAGCGCGCTTCAGAAGGGGCACCAGTTCACGCTGTCCTTCGCATCCGCGCCCTCGATCGCGCAGTTCATCGCGGCGCGAGTCATCCGCGGGCTGCGGCAGCGGTTCCCCGATCTGGACATCGACCTGGACATCCTCAAGATCGAGGAGACGCTGGACTATCTGCTGCTGGAAAAGGGCGAGGTGGTGATCATGTCGTCGCACCTGGACAATCCCGGCATCCAGTGCACCCCCATCGGCGAGGGCCGGATCGTGGCCATCATGCCCGAAGGGCACGTGCTGGCGCGGAAGCTGGCCGTGTCGATCCACGATCTGGTCCAGTATCCGTTCATCGGCGTCGATCCGTCCGACCCCTATGGCCAGACCCTGGCGCGGCCCTTCGACGACGCCGGCCTGACCCCGCGTCACGCGATGCGCGGGCGGTTCGCCCAGACCATCGTCAGCCTGGTGCGCCACGGCCTGGGCGTCGCGGTCATCGACGAATTCTCGGTGGCCGAGGTGTACATGGCCGGGCTGGTCCGCCGGCCGCTTGTCGAGCCCGCGACGATCACCGCCTGGTCGGTGCAGAAACGAGGGCGCCAGCTGTCCAGCTTTGCCGAACAGACCGTGACCCTGTTCCGCCGCGAACTGGGCCGGGCGCGGGCACGCGAAAGGTGGGACCAGCCTGCAGATTAACGTCAGGTTACGTTCCGCGTTCAATCGGTATTTGCGGTTAGCCCTGCGATCTGAGATGCATGGGCGACGGCCCAGGAGGATGGGCGCTGATCTGAGGGAGGAACGATGCGACATTTTGTTTACGGCGCGGCCGTGGTGCTGGGTCTGGCGATGCCTGCGATGGCCGAATACCCCGAACGCGACATCCAGGGCATCATCCAGTGGGGTGCCGGCGGGTCGACCGACACGGTCAGCCGTTCTGTGACGCCGCATGCCGAGGAGATCCTGGGCGCCAAGGTGATCCTGCAGAACGTGACCGGCGGGGTCGGGGCCATCGGCCTGAACCAGGCAGACCGCGCGGATGCCGACGGCTATACCCTGCTGTTCGGGGCCGAGAACCCCTTGCTCTACAAGGTCATGGGTCTGGGAGAGAAGGACTATTCGGACTTCGTGCCGATCAACGTCATCGCGCGCGGCATCCCCATCCTGGTCGCCCAGCCCGATGCGCCCTTCGACACCTTCCCCGAGATGATCGCCTATATCAACGAGAACCCGGGAGAGGTCCGTTTCGGTTCGACCGGGCCGGGCGGCCTGCCGTCGGTGGTCACGGCGATGATCAACGACAAGACCCCGATCGAGGTGACCGCCGTGCCCTATGACGGCGACGGCCCGGCGCTGACCGCGCTGCAGGGCGGGGCGATCGACGTGATGCCCGCCGTGCTGGGCGCCGCGCTGGAGCCGGTGCGGGCCGGCAACCTCAAGGCCATCGCGATCTTCGACACCGAGGGCGTGCCGCAGCTGCCCGACGTCCCGGCGATCACCGACACGAACCCGGAATTCGCCGACCTGCTGCCCTGGGGTCCGTTCTTCGGCATCTTCGTCAAGGCGGGCACCCCCGACGACATCGTGGCCAAGCTGACCGACGCCTATGGCCAGGCCACGCAGAACGCCGACTTCCTGTCGATGATGGAGGGACGCGGCTTCCGCATGCTGTCGCTGACCGGCGCCGAAGCCCAGGAGTTCCTGGACGGCTGGCAGAGCCAGACCGCCTGGATCCTGTACGACGCCGAGATCGCGAAGAACTCGCCCGAGGATTTCGGCATCAGCCGTCCCTGATCCTGCCCGATCATCCGCCGCCCCGTCTGACCGGGGCGGCATCCCAAGGTCCGCGCAAGTCACAGGTCCGACGGAGGGACCCATCCATGGAACCGACCCCCAAACGTCGTCCGGGCGAACTTGTCTTCAACATCGCCGTCATGCTGGCCAGCTTCGGCCTGCTCTATTCCGCCTACGGCATCTCGGGCTTCGAGGCGCTTTCGGCCCCCGGCGCGGTGCCGATGGCCACCACCGCGATCATGGCGGTCTGCGCGATCATCATCCTGGTCCAGACGCTGCGCAAGGGCACGGGCGGCGGGCAGACCGTGGCCGCCGACATCCTGCCGCTGATCGTGATCGTGACCATCGCGATGATCGCCGCTTATGCGGTGCTGCTGCGGCCGCTTGGCTTCCTGCCGACCTCGGTGCTGTTCCTGCTGGTCATGATCCGCTTTCTGTCGCGGCGCGGATGGGGCTTCTGCCTGGTCGTGTCGGTGGGCACCGTCTTCGTGATCTGGATCATCTTCCGCCTGATCTTCGCCGTCCTGATGCCCCAGGGCATCATCCCCGAGGGACGCATCGTCTCTGCCATCACGTCGCTGTTCTGAGGGCGCATCATGGACATCCTGTCGAACCTGCTGATCCCGATCGTCAATCTTGACCTGCTGATGCTGATCGCCGTGGGGACCTTCGCGGGCATCTATGTCGGCGCGATCCCCGGCCTGTCGGTGACGATGGCCGTGTCGATCCTGATCTCGTTCACCTTCTCATGGGAGGTCTATCCGGCGCTGGCGCTGATGATCGGCATCTACATGGGCGGGGTCTATGGCGGATCGCGCACCGCGATCCTGCTGAACATTCCCGGCGCACCATCGGCCATCGCCACCGCCCTGGACGGATTTCCCATGGCCCAGCAGGGCCGCGCCGGAGAGGCGATCGGCATCGTGACCGTGGTCTCGTTCATCGGCGGCTTCATCGGCATCTTCGCCCTGGGCGCCTTTGCCCCGCTGCTGTCGGATTTCGCCATCGGGTTCCAGCCGCGCGACTTCATGCTGCTGGCGATCATGGGCATCCTGCTGGTCGGATCGCTGTCGGGCGACAGCCTGGTCAAGGGCATCTTCGCGGGCGCCCTGGGCATCGGCGTGGGCGCGGTGGGCATGGACCCGCTGACCATCCAGGACCGGTTCGTCTTCGGCATCTCGGAACTGCGGGGCGGGATCTCGTTCGTGGCGGTGATGATCGGCCTTTTCGGCGTGTCCGAGGCGTTGATCCAGCTGCACAGCATCCACACCCCGGCCGTGCGCCAGAAGATCACCGGCATCATCCCCAGCTGGTCCAAGGTGCGTCGGCACCTGCCGCTTGGCCTGCAGACCTCGACCATCGGCACGGTCGTGGGGGCCCTGCCGGGCACCGGCGGCGACATCGCCGCGCTGATGGCCTATGACCACGCCAAGCGCGTCACCCGCAACCCCGAGACCCCCTTCGGCAAGGGCGCCATCGAAGGGCTGGTCGCCCCCGAGTCCGCCAACAATGCCGCCGTGGGCGGGGCGTTCATCCCCATGCTGACGCTTGGCATCCCGGGCGACGCGGTCACCGCGATCATGATCGGCGCGCTGTTCATCCACGGCCTGAACCCCGGCCCGATGCTGATGATCGAACAGCCAGACATGTTCTGGTTCATCGTCAGCTCGCTGGCGCTGGCCAACGTGTTCATGCTGATCTTCGGCCTGACCGGGATCCGCCTGTTCGTGCGCATCGTCGAACTGCCGCGCACGGTCCTGCTGCCGGTCATCATGGTGCTGTCGATCGTCGGCGCCTATGCGGTCAACAACAGCCTGACGGATGTCTACTGGATGCTGGGCTTCGGCGTGCTGGGCTATTTCATGCGGCTTTACGGCTATCCACTGGCGCCGATCATCCTGGGGGTGATCCTGTCGCGGCTTCTGGACGACAACTGGCGCCGGGCCATCATCAGCGAGCGCGAGGATTTCGGCGCGATGATGATGGGCATCTTCACCAGCCCGCTGTCGCTGTGCCTGTTCCTGGCGGTCGTGATGATCCTTGTCACCAACACGCCGTGGTGGGCCCGGCGGCGCGCCCGCAAGGCCTGAGCAATGAAAGACCTGACCATGACCGACACGATCCTGCTGGGCCTGATCGGCGACAACATCGCGGCCTCGCAGTCGCCCCGTCTGCACCGTCTGGCGGGCCTGCAGAACGGGCGCCGGGTGCGCTATGACAGCCTGATCCCCGCGGTCGAGGGGCTGGACTTCGACGCCCTGTTCGCCCGCTGCGCGGCGGGGGGCTATCGCGGCATTAACGTCACTTATCCCTACAAGGAGGTCGTGGCGGGCCGGCTGCGCATCGACGATCCGCTGGTCAGGGCGATCGGGGCCTGCAACACGGTGCTGTTCGACCCGGAGGGGCCGCGCGGCTTCAACACCGACTATTCCGGCTTTGTCGCGGCCTATCGGCGCGTGCGGGGCGAGCGGGCGCCGGGGGCCGTGCTGATGATCGGCGCGGGCGGTGTGGGGCGCGCGGTGGCCTTCGGCCTGATCGCCTTGGGCGCAACCGAGATCCGGCTGGCCGATCGCGACGCGGCCAAGGCCGACGGCCTGGCCGATGCGCTGCGCCGCGCCGCGCCGGGGCTGGTCGTGCGGACCGGCACCGATGCGGCGGCGCTGGCGCCCGGCGCGCAGGGGCTGATCAACTGCACCCCCGTCGGCATGGTCGGCTATGGCGGCACGCCCTTGCCCGCCGATCTGATGATGGGGGCGGAGTGGGTCTTCGACGCGGTCTATACCCCGGTCGACACGCCGTTCCTGCGCGATGCGGGTGCGGCGGGTCTGGACGTCATCTCGGGATACGAGCTGTTCGTGGGGCAGGGCGTGGATGCCTGGGCCATCTTCACCGGCTTGCCCTTGGAAGAGGTGCGCCTGCGCGACGATCTGGCGGCCGGGCGGGACGCGCCATGAAGACCTCGATCGCCACCGTGTCGCTGTCGGGCAGCCTGACCGCCAAGCTGGCCGCCATCGCCGAGGCCGGGTTCGACGGCATCGAGATCTTCGAGCAGGATTTCCTGGCCTCGGACTTCACCCCGGCCGAGGTCGGGCGCATGGTCCGCGATCACGGGCTGGAGATCACGCTGTTCCAGCCCTTCCGCGACTTCGAGGGCCTGCCCGAACCGCATCGCAGCCGCGCACTGGCCCGGGCCGAACGCAAGTTCGACCTGATGAACCAGCTGGGCACCGACCTGATGCTGGTCTGCTCGACCGTCCATCCGGCGGCCATCGGCGGCATCGATCGCATGGCGCGCGATTTCCGCGACCTGGGCGATCTGGCGGCCCGCCACGGCATCCGCGTGGGCTTCGAGGCGCTGTGCTGGGGCCGCTTCGTGAACGACCACCGCGACGCCTGGGAGGTGGTACGCCGCGCCGACCACCCGAATGTCGGCCTGATCCTGGACAGTTTCCACACGCTGGCACGCCGGATCGACCCGGCCTCCATCCGGGCCATTCCCGGCGACCGGATCTTCTTCGTGCAGCTGGCCGATGCGCCGGCCATTGACATGGACCTGCTGTACTGGTCGCGGCATTATCGCAACATGCCGGGCGAGGGCGATCTGGACGTGACCAGCTTCATGCAGGCGGTCGCGGCGACGGGCTATGCCGGACCGCTGAGCCTTGAGATCTTCAACGACCAGTTCCGGTCGGGCCTGCCGCGCATGGTGGCCAAGGACGGGCATCGCAGCCTGATCGCGCTGATGGATCAGGTGCGGCGTGTCGAACCGGCCGCCGCCCCCGACCTGCCGCGCTTTCCCGCCCCGGCCCCGGTCGAGCGGATCGAATACATCGAATTCGCCACCAGCGCGGCCGAGGCCCCCGCGCTGGAGACGCTGCTGTCCAGCCTTGGCTTTGCGGCAGGGGGGCGCCATGTCTCCAAGCCGGTGACGGTCTGGCGTCAGGGCGGCGTGAACGTGCTGGTCAATTCCGACCCCTCGGGCTTTGCCCACAGCGCGTACGTGACCCACGGGACGACCGTGTCGGAAATCGCGCTGATGGTCCCCGATGCCCGCGCCGCGTATCAGCGCGCGACCGCGCTTCTGGCGCGGCCGCTGGTCCAAGAGACGCCGCCGGGACAGCTGGCGATTCCCGCGATCCGGGGCGTCAGCGGAAACGTGATCCGCCTGCTGGATGCCACGTCGGACCTGGCGGGCATCTGGCAGGTCGATTTCCGCGCGACGCCCGCGCAGGCCGGGGCCGGGATCACCGGGATCGACCACATCGGCCAGACCATGGCCTATGACGAGATGCTCAGCTGGTCGCTGTTCTACACGTCGATCTTCGACGCGCAGAAGGCGCCCATGGTCGATGTCGTGGACCCCGACGGGCTGGTGCGCAGCCGGGCGGTCCGGTCGGGCGGGCTGCGGGTGACGCTGAACGGGGCCGATGCGCGCCATACCCTGGCCGGCCGGTTCATCGAGGACAGCTTCGGCGCCTCGGTCCAGCATGTGGCCTTTGCCAGCGACGACCTGTTCGCCACCGCCGCCGCCTTGGCAGAACGCGGTTTCGCCACGCTGCGGATCGGCGCCAACTACTATGACGACATCCAGGCCCGGTTCGGGCTGGATCAGGGCTTCGTCGACAGGATGCAGGCGGCATCGATCATGTATGACGAGGATGAGGGCGGACAGTTCTTCCAGCTGTACAGCGAACCGCGCGCCGACGGCTTCTTCCTTGAGATCGTCCAGCGGCAGGGCAACTATGCGGGCTATGGCGCGCCCAATGCCCCGTTCCGCATCGCCGCGCAGAAACGCGCCGCCCGTCCTGCCGGAATGCCGCGCCACTAGCGTCGCGGCGGCCGCGGCTCACAGGCGTCAGCGCAGCGCGACGTTGCGCAGCAGCTGGATCTGCGTGACCGTCTCGACCACCCGATAGGTGGTCGCGCGGTTGCGATGCAGCACCGTGAGCGAGGTCAAGCCACCCACCGTTTCGTGCGTTTCAAAGTCCGTGTCGCGGTCGAAATCGATGGCCCGCGGTTGCAGCGTGTCGGGATCGGTCAGGATCATTCGGGGCATGGCATGTCCGTCTTCGCAAAGGCTGGGCACTGTCGGTCGGCGCAGGTAAACTGCATCGTTCATCCTTTGGTTGCATCATGCCAGCCCGGATCAGCCGATTTTCGCCGCTGCCCGATCCTTGGACAGATCAATAGGTGACCGTGACCACGACGGTATCGGAATAGGCACCGGGCGGGGGCGTCGGCTGCGGGGGCACGCGGCCATGGACCGTCACGGCGCGCGAGACCCCGGTCCCCGCATCCGTCGTGGCCAGGCCGTCCGCGATCAGCCCCCATGGCTGCGTCCGGGCCGCATCGCGATACAGTTGATAGCCCACGCGATGTCCCGCCAGATCGCGCATCTGCCGGCCGCCGATCCCCGCCGCCTGCAACCCGTGACCCAGCCCCAGGCTGTAGCTGGTTCCCGCGGTGCAGGTCACGCGGACCTGGCTGGTCGCATCGACCGGTCGATCCAGCAGGCCATGCTGGCCAAAGTCCAGATCGTCGGCGACGACGCGGCAGTTCGGGCGGACCTGGGCCTGCACGCCAAAGGTGAAGCCCGTCACGCGCGTGTCGCATCCGAGCACGCTGCAGGCCCTTGTCGTGGCGCGGACATCCAACGGCTGACGCGAAAATGTCGCGCTGTAGGCACCCGGAACGGCCGCGTTCTGCGCGCCGGGGACGCGGGCATAGACCGGCACGTTCATGCCCGTCGTCGTCAGCAGCGACAGGACCGAGCTGCCCGTCAGGACCACGGGCTGCCCGCCATGCGTTCCCTGACTTCCTCCGAAGATCGTGGTGTGGGTCGGTTTCTGGTACAGGTCATAGGCCAGGCTGCTGCCCGACGGCCCCCCAAGGCGGCGCAGGCTGCCGAACAGACCCGCCGAACCGTCGCCCAGTTCGATCGTCACCGTGATCGAGGTCAGCAGCCCAAGGAAGGTCGAGCAGTTGACCGCGATGTTGCCCGTGGCGGTGGTCGGGCTGCTGCCCAGGACATCGACGGGCCCCAGCACGATGTTGCTGGCCGAGAAGGTGCAGCTTTGCGCCCGGGCCGGAGCGGCCAACCCAAGGGCCAGCAGACCTGCGATCAGGAACAGCAGGATGGCACGCTGGAAGGGGGCAGGGGTCATAGGCAGGGCACCTTCTGCAGATGGGTCAGCACACCGGGTTCGTCGACATAGGCGACCTCGGCGCGGCAGCGCCGCCCGTCGGGATAGGACACCGCGATCACGTTGGTCTCCTGCATGCCGGACAGGAACGTCTCTCCGTCAAATCCGACCAGGTTGTCGCCGCCGTCATCGTTCAGCACCACCCGTCCCCCGACCTCCAGCGGCTGGCCCTGGCCGTCGACCAGCCCGATCAGCGCCTCGCGCGTGCTGGTCTGCACGCCGAAGGTGACCGTCGCCCCCGACCGGTGGGCCGGGCGGACGACCCGCTGCGTGGCATCGGCGGCCGCATCCAGCGGCAGCCCAAGCGGGTCGATGGAGATCGCGTTGCCCTCGTAGGCGCGCAGGTCGGGAACCAGGATGCGGCCCGACCGCCCGGTGCGGCCGACGGTGCGATTTTCGGCGCTGACCTCGACCCCGGGGGCGCCGGCATCGACGACGGCAAAGGCGTCCTGGACCGGGCGCGATAGGAAGACGCCGCCGCCCGACGCGACGATGGCACCGTCGACCCGCAGGCCCACGGCCTGGGCGCCCGACTGGCTGCGCGCCGCGACCTCGACCCGACCCAGCTGGTTCTCGTATCCCGCATCGGCCCGGATCGAGCGCCCGTCCCCCTGGTCCGCCTGCACCCGCCAGTTCCAGCGCGGAATGTCGCCCGCGCTTTGACCGCTGATCTGCGCATAGTGACGCCATCCGCCCTGGCGGCGTTCGGACTGCATCCCGGCATAATGCCGGGTTCCCAGGGGGATCTGCAGCTGGACCCCCGCGGTCGTGTCGCGCCGCGATCCGCGCAGCGATGTCGCGCTCAGCGTCACGCTGCTGTCGCCCCACAGCCTCCGGCTGAAGGACAGGCCCAGGGCGGTTTCGCGTGCGACCGAACCGGGCGCACGGATGTCGGAAAGAAACAGGCTGGCGCCGCTGCCGATCCGGCTGTCCAGCGGCATCGCCAGGCTGACCTGGGCGATCTGGCGGGGAAAGTCGTATCGGTCGGTGCGCGCGCCCCGCGGGGTGGCCGACACGGCGGCGACGTCATCGAACCGCCCCTGGGTCCGCATCAGGCGGCCTGACAGGGCGGCGGACCCGATCGACAGGCTGGTCGACAGATCCAGCAGCGCGCCGCTGCCCCTGTCGGACCGGCTGTCGGCCAGGCCAAGGCTGGCCGTGCCCAGATGGCCGATCCGGACCACCGCCCCCGCCCCCGCCATCTGCAGGCCGCGCCCCCCTTCGGCATGGGCCGACAGGGTCAGCGCGTCGGTCACGCCATAGCGCAGCGTGCCCACGCCGAAGATGTCGTCGCCATAGCGATCGCCTGGCGTACCGATGCCCAGCCTGGGCCGCCCCACGGACAGCGCGAAATCGGCAAGCCCCGGTTTCAGCAGCAGGTCCGACATCAGGAAGGGCAGATCGACTTGCGTCTCGCGGCCCGTCACGTCGCGCACGACGACGCGCGCCACCCCCGACCCCCCGCTCAAGGGCAGGTCGCGGATGCTGAACGGGCCGGCGGGCACCTCGGCGGAATAGGCCCGTATCGAATCCGAGAAGACCTCGACCGTCGAGGGCAGGGCGGCACTGCCCTCGAACCCGGCCAGCGGGATCGTGACCAGATCGGGCTGCAGGCCGAAATTGCGCTCGACCATGGCGCCGCCCATGCGGACCGGCCTGGCCCAGGAGGGACCGCGTGACGCGATGTCCCCGACCTGGACCTGCATCGCGCGCCCGGGGAACGAACTGCGCCAGCTGGTCTCCAGCCGTCGGTACCGATGCGATCCGTCCCCGTCCGGCGCGACGACGAATGCGTGGTTCAGCACCCCCAAGGGCATGAACAGCCGCCCGTCGACACTGCCCGAGACCAGCTGGCCGCCGGCTCCCGCATCGCCGCGCCAGGTCTCGACGTTCAGCCCATAGTTCAGCACCACGCCATAGCCCTGATCGACCGCGGGTCCGGCATCGTTGCCGGGCGGGGTGTCCTCTGCCAGGGTACCGGCGTCAAGTTCGTGGGGCGCTGCGATGTCGGGCGGGACGATGAAGCGGATCGTCTGGTCGGGCGCGACCAGGCGCCAGCCAAGGCCGGGGATCTGGTCCAGCCTGACCTCTCCGGTCACGGCATCACCGGCCAGGATGCCGCTGGTGCGCAGGTCCTCGGCATCCGCGCTGAGGACGCCGTCGCCCATGTCGGTGAAGCGGGCGATCAGGTTCCTGGGCTGGCCGTTCACGAACACCTCCAGGTACAGGTCCTGCCCCGCCTCGGGTGGCGGGATGTCCTGGGCCCCCGCCGGTCCGCAGCACAGCGACGCAAGGACGGTCATGACCAGCCACCCTCGGCCGATGCGCTCAGCGCATGGGGACATCGACGTCCAGCGCCCCCAGGTTGGTCGCAGCCGACAGCCGCGCCGAACCGCCCATCTGCCCCGCCGGCGCGATCGGCCATTCCATCGACGATCCGCCCAGCACGTATCCCAGCAGGCCGGGATGGCGCACCGTTGCGCCGTTCGGCGCGCTCAGCGTGACGTCGGCGATGCGCAGGCGGCTGTCCCCGGTGTTCTGGGCCACCAGATGGGTCGCGCCCCCCGATCGGCGCAGCGACCAGCGGACATCGGCGGATCGTACCCCGGCATCGGCAAAGAACACCGGGATGCGCAGTTCGGTGGCAAAGGCCACGGCGCCCGCCTGTCTGCGCGACTGGTCGGGGATCTCGTTCAGGACGACGCGATAGGCCTCTTCTCCGCTGACCGGGGTGCGCGCGACGCGGACGACGCGGATCGTCTGCGTCGCGCCGGGTGCAAGCTGGATCGCGGGCGGGCTGACCACGACATCCGCGCTGCGTTCCAGGCTGTCCTGGGCGCCGGGCTGCAGCCAGCGGAAGACGCGCGACTGGACGGTGATCGGCTGGCTGCCGTCGTTGCGCAGGGTCAGGGTGGTCGCCGCCCCGCTTTACGAGAACGGCGTGCTGCGTCCGACGCGGACGCCAGTCTTCGACCGCGTCGTCGAGCAGGCGCGGCGGATATTCTCCTGCCAAGCCAGCCTGCTGACGATCATCGACGAGGCGAACGACCGCCAGTTCTTCAAGGCCGAGGCGGGCCTGATGCTGACCGCGGACGAGGATCGCGTCACGTCGCTGGCTTATTCCTTCTGCCGGATCGTCGTCGCGAATTCCGCGCCGCTGGTCATCGCGGATGCCCGGATCGACCCGCGGTTCAGCAGGCATCTGGCAATCGGCAGGTTCGGCGTGGTCGCCTATCTGGGCGTGCCGGTCAAGGATGAGACGGGCAGGGCCATCGCCGCCCTCTGCGTCGCCGAAAGCAGGCCGCGGGACTGGACGTCGGCCAATGTCGAGGTGCTGCAGGCTTTCGCGGAGGGTGTCTCGACTCAGATCAAGACGATGGTCCTGTCCGAACGGATGCGGACCGCCATCGGTCAGGAACCAGGCGGCGCCTCGGCCCTGCCACAGCCGGCCAGCGCGGTCCTGACCTATCACCATGCCCCCGACGGGACCGAGACGATCGACGCGGCGACCGCGGAGACGCAGCAGATCTGGGGCATCCCGGCCGCCGAATTCATTGCGCGGTTCGGCGATGTCTTCGCCTTTTGCATGGTCGAGGATTACCCGCTGGCCCGCGCATCGTTCGGAAACTCTGCCGCCGGGATGATCCCATGGCACCATCGCTGGCGCATCCGTCTGCCTGACGGTCAGGTCAAGTGGCTGGAGGGGCATGGGCTTCCCGCATCCGGTCGGAACGGCGGGCTGACATGGGACTGCACGATCAACGACGCGACCCGCCTGACATCCTGACGTCCCGCGCGCCGGTCACGCTGCATCGTCGCGGGCCAGCAGATAGCAATCCATGATCCAGCCATGCGCGGCCCGGGCGGCGGCGCGTGCCGCCTCGATCCGCGGTCCGGCCTCGGTCAAGGGGCCCGCCTCCAGCAGTTGTTCGGGCATGCCCAGATAGGCGCCCCACCAGATCCGCAGGCCCTGCGGGGGCAGCGTCGCAAAGGCGCAGGTGCCGTCCAGCATCACCACGACCCGGTCGGCGTCATTGGGAAAGCCCGCGTCGCGCAGCCGCCGCCCGGTGGTGATCCGCACCTCGGATCCCAGGGCGTTCAGCGGAATGGCATGGGCCGCGCACAGGGCCTGGATCGCGGTGATGCCCGGGATCACCCGTGCGCGCCAGTCCAGACGCGCGGCAATGCGCAGGCTGCTGTCATAGAGCGACGGGTCGCCCCAGACCAGCATCGCCACCGTCCCGCCCTGCGGCAGCGCCGCCGCGACGGCCCCCGCCCAGGCTTGCGCGATGGCATCATGCCATCGGTCGACGGCCTCCAGATAGGGCAGGTTTGCATCGCGCACCGGCAGGTCGATCTGGGCCACGGCGCCGCCGGGGCGGTGGCGGTCCAGCATCGCGCGGCGCAGATGGGCCAGATCCTCCTTCCCGGCGCCCTTGCGGGGGATCAGGACCAGATCGGCCTCCTGCAGGGCGCGGACGCCCTGCAGGGTCAGGTGGTCGGGATGGCCCGTGCCGGCCCCGATCAGCACCAGATCGATCATGCGTAGAGCCGTGGCGTCACCAGCCCGCTGCCGCGCAGGCCGCGGGCCGCCTTGGCGCCCGCCAGCACGGCCAGATCGACCAGCGGCTCGACCACGATGACCAGCAGATAGGCCGCGCCGAAGGACAGGACCCCCGCCGTCGCACCGGCGCCCTGACCATAGAACGCCCAGAACGCGACCCAGGCCACGATGCCCCCCTGATAGGTCGCCGACAGCGCCAGCGCCTGGCCATAGCGCAGGTCCACATAGGCCGTTCCCGGCGCGATCACCCGCCCCGCCACCGCCTGCAGCGCGAACAGCGGCACCAGCAGTGTGGTCACGTTCATCCCGTATTGCGGCAGATCGAACGGCGCGAAGAACAGTCCCTGGATCAGCAGGCCCAGGGCCAGCCCGATCGCCGCCGGCGCCGCGCCCAGGATCAGGAATAGTGTCGATCCCAGGATCAGGTGCACCTCGGACACGCCCACGGGCGCGGTGGGCAGGACCTGGAAGAACACGAAGGTCGCGGCCGTCGCCAGCGCCCCGCGCGCCGCCAGCGATGCCCCGCCCTGCGCGCGCAGGGCCTGGTCCGCCAGCCTCAGCGCGTAAAGCCCGGCCGTGGCGGCCGTGGCATAGCCCAGTATCAGCTTGGCGCCGGTGACGACGCCCTCTTCGATATGCATGTCATCCTCCTGTGGCCGTCCACCCGACGGCATGGGGTTGCCTGACATGGCCGGTTTCCTGGCTTGCGGGTCCGGGCGCGGCGTCGGCCTTCCCGGATCGCTCCAGTGGCATGGGTGACGCGCGCTCTCCGCATACAGTCGCGGGGGCGGCCGGGGCTTCGGGTGCCGCGATTGGGTCCACCCTTCCCCGTTCCCGATGAAGCCCGGCGTTTCACGCCTGACGGGCACCATTCAGAGGGTCAGATAGACGGGATCGCAGGGCCTGCGTCAAGTCGCGGCCGGGGCGATCAGGTGAAAGAACGTGCCGGTCACATGCCCGCCCTCGGACATCGTCCGATGGCTGCCGGTTTCCTCCACCGCGGCGCCGGTCGCGTCGGTCACGCGCGCCAAGGGCGCATCGGGCTGGGACAGGATCGAGGCATAGTGGAATTCATGCCCCCGCAGCGCCGTGCGACCCAATCCCGGCAGGGCGGTCAGCGGATCGGCGCGGCGGTATCCCAGATGCATGCGGCGTTTGGCATAGCTGGTCTGCAATCCCAGAAGCCCCAACATCTGGTGTCGCTTTCCATCGGCATCCACCAGGCCTGCCCCAAGCGCCATGTAACCGCCACATTCCCCATGCACCGGACGCGTGCCCGCAAAGCGGTGCATGGCCGTGCGGAACCCGTCGCAGGCGGCCAGCCGGGGCGCGTGCAGCTCCGGGTATCCGCCCGGCAGCCAGCAGCAGTCGGCGCTGTCATCCGGCCCCTCATCCGCCAGCGGAGAGAAGGGCAGGATCGTGGCCCCCGCCCGCCGCCACGCCTCCAGCACATGCGGATAGACGAAGCTGAAGGCCGCATCGCGGGCCAGCGCGATCCGCCCGCCGGGGGGCGTCAGCGGTCGGGGCGCAGGCGCCTCGGGCAGGACGCGATGGGCGGCGGCCGCGATGATCGCCTCCAGGTCGCAATGCGCCGCGATGAAATCGCCCGCATGGTCCAGGATGGCTTGCAGGCCCGCCGTCTCCTCGGCCTGGATCAGGCCCAGATGGCGCTCGGGCAGGGTGATGTTGCCCTGACGCGGCAGGCTGCCCAGCACGCGGATGCCGGCCTGATCCATCCCCTCGCGGATCAGCCGGTCATGGCGCGGCGAGGCCACGCGATTCAGCACCACCCCCGCAAAGGGCAGGTCGGGGCGCAGCGTGGCAAAGCCCCGCGCCGTGGCCGCCGCCGACTGTGCCTGCCCGCTGACATCCAGGATCAGCACCACCGGCCAGCCCATCATCTGGGCGATCTCGGCGCTGGAGCCGATGCCGGTCTCTCCCTTCGTCGCGACCCCGTCGAACAGGCCCATCGACCCCTCGGCCAAGACCAGATCGGCGTTCGCCTGGCCGGTCGCATGAGCGATCAGGCGCCCCGGCTCCATCGCCCAGGCATCCAGGTTGAAGCTGGCCCGCCCCGAGGCCGCCAAGTGAAACCCCGGATCGATGTAGTCGGGCCCCGACTTGAAGGGCTGCACCACCAGCCCGCGCCTGCGCAAAGCGGTCAGCAGGCCCAGCACCAGCATCGTCTTGCCGGTCCCCGATGCGGGGGCCGAGATCATCAGGCCCGGCGTCAGGGGGCGCGTCATTCCGGGAACCTAGGCGCGTCGCCCACCGGGCGATAGCGACGGTCGTAATCGGCGGCGTAAAGGCGGCTGTCCTCGAACCCCTCGCCCGCCAGCGCGGGCCCGACCAGGATCAGCGCGGTGCGGTCGATGCCCTGTGCGTCCACGGTGGCCAAGGTCGCGCGGATCACCCGCTGGTCGGGCCAGCTGGCCCGCCAAACCACCGCCACCGGGCAATCGGGGCCGTAATGCGGGGTCAGATCGGCCACCACCCGATCCAGCGCGTGGATCGACAGGTGGATCGCCAGCGTCGCCCCGGTCGCGGCAAAGGCCGCCAGCGTCTCGCCCTCGGGCATGGTCGAGGCGCGCCCCGGCGTGCGGGTCAGCACCACGGATTGCGCGAGGCCCGGCAGGGTCAGTTCGGTCTGCAGCGCGGCGGCGGCGGCGGCGAAGGACGGCACGCCCGGCGTCACGTCGAAGGGGATGTCCAGCGCCCGCAGGCGGCGGATCTGCTCCGCCATCGCGGACCAGACCGACAGGTCGCCCGAATGCAGCCGAGCCACGTCCTGGCCCGCCGCGTGGGCCGTGGCGATCTCCTCCATGATCTGGTCCAGCGACAGCGGCGCGGTGTTCACGATGCGCGCGCCATGCGGGCAATGGGAGAGCAGCGCGGCAGGGACAAGCGACCCTGCGTATAGGCAGACCGGGCAGGCCGCGATCAGGTCGCGGCCGCGCAGGGTGATCAGGTCGGGCGCGCCGGGGCCTGCGCCGATGAAATGGACGGTCATGGAACCTCTGCGATGGCGATGGTGACGGGGCCGAAGGTCCGGCGTGGATGGGTCAGGCGGCCGCCCGCCCCGATGGCGGCGGCCTCGGCCACCGATCCAGTGCCGAAGGCGGCCAGGATGCGGGCGGATTGCGTGGGCGTGGCGATGCCCGCCACCGCGACCAGATGCAGCGGCAGGCCGCGGGCCTGTGCCAGCGGGCGCAGTTCGGGCGCGCGTTCGGGGATGCTGGCCAGCGCGTCGGCCCCGCCTGCGGCCTCCAGCGCGGCCAGCAGGGCGGTCAGGGGGGTGCCCGTGCGGCAGCCTATTCCGGCGATGCGCATGTCACGCTCCATTGCACGATCGGGCGGGCGGGGCTCCAGCCGCGCATCCGGCCCAGGGGGGCAGCCTCGGCGATGTCGATGCGCAGCAGGTGGCCGCCGTGATCGGCGTGCCAGCGGGTCAGCAGCGATTCCGTCTCCAGCGTCACGGCATTGGCGACCAGCCGCGCGCCGGGGGGCAGGCGGGTCCACAGCGCCTCAAGCAGCGCCTGTGACGCGCCGCCGCCGACAAAGACCGCATCGGGGGCTCCGGGTGGCAGCATGTCCGGCGCCGCGCCGTGAATGGCGGTGATACGATGCGTGACCCCGAAGGCGTCCAGATTGTCGCGGATATGCGCGATGCGGTCCGCGCGCGGCTCGACCGTCACGGCGCGGCCCCCCGCCAGCGCCCATTCTACCGCGACCGATCCCGAACCGCCGCCGATATCCCACAGCACCTCGCCCGGCCGCGGGGCCAGGGCCGCAAGGGTCAGCGCGCGGATGGGCGATTTGGTGATCTGCCCGTCATGGGCAAACAGCCTATCCGCCCGCCCCGGCACCGCAGGCAGGCCGAAGCCGCGCGGCAGATCCGCCCCGTCGATGGCCACCGCCACCGGCGCCGCGCAGGTCAGCGCGAACCCATCGGCGCGCGTGCTGCGCACCTGTTCCGATGGCCCGCCAAGACGCTCCAGCACCGTCAGCCGCGCGGTCCCCGCGCCCGCGGCGACCAGCCAATCGGCCAGCGCGGCGGGCGCGTCGCCGTCGCGCAGCGTCGCGATCATGCGGCAGCCGCGCACCAGATGCGGGCGCAGCCGGGCGAACGGGGCGGCATGCAGGCCGAGGGTCACCACCTCCTCCAGCCGCCAGCCAAGGCGCGATGCGGCCAGCGACAGCACCCCCGGCGCGGGCAGGGCGCGCCATTCGTGGCGCTCCAGCACGGCGGCGATGCCGCCCCCCGCGCCGCACCAGAACGGATCGCCCGAGACCAGCGCCGCCACGCGCCGCCCGCGCAGCTCTAGCAGCGGCGCCAGGTCGAAGGGCACCGGCCAGGCCCGCCCCCGCGCGCCCACGCCCGCCAGGGTCAGGTGGCGCGGGCCGCCAAAGACGATCTCGGCTGCCGCCAGCGCGCGCAGGCTTGCGCCGGGCAGGCCGTCCGGTCCATCTTCGGTGATCCCGATGATCGTCAGCCAAGGGTCAGACATGCGACGCATCCTGCTGCTGGGCGGCACGACTGAGGCCAGCCGCTTGGCCGCCCTTCTGGCCCGCGCCGGTGTCGCGGCGGTCTTCTCCTATGCCGGACGGACCGAGGCGCCCATCGCCCAGCCCCTGCCCACGCGGATCGGCGGCTTTGGCGGGGCCGATGGTTTGGCGCGCTATCTGCGGGACCAGGATATCGGCGCGGTGGTCGATGCGACCCATCCCTTTGCCGCGCAGATCAGCCGCAATGCGGATGCCGCCTGCCGCGCGGGCGGCGTGCCCATGCTGATGCTGCGCCGCCCCGCCTGGCCCGTTGATCCCGGCTGGAGCCGCGTCCCCGACATCGCGGGCGCGGTCGCGACCTTGCCCCGCGTGCCCACCGGCGTGTTCCTGGCCATCGGCAAGCAGACCCTGGCGCCCTTTGCCGCCCTGCCGCATCGCTGGCTGCTGCGGCTGGTCGATGCGCCGGATGCACCCCCCTTGCCCGGCGCGCAGGTCGTGCTGGCCCGCGGCCCCTTCACGGCCGAGGGCGACCGGGCGCTGATGGCCGCGCATGGCATCACCCATCTGGTCGCCAAGAACAGCGGCGGTGCGGGGGCCCGGGCCAAGCTGGACGCGGCGCGTGATCTGGGCGTTCGGGTCGTGCTGATCGACCGGCCCACAGCACCCGACCGGCCGCAGGTCGCCACGCCGGAACAGGCGCTGGACTGGCTGCATCAGACCGCCCCCCGCGGGGTATAGACCCACCGGCCCACGCGCCGCGTGGCGCGGTTGCCGACCAGCACGACGGTGCGCATGTCGGCCATCTCGGGCGTGGCCTCGGCCAGCGTGACCACGCGCAGCGCCTCGTCCGGCGTGGTCACGGCGCGGGCAAAGATCATCAGGCGTCCGGGTTCGCATTCCTCGCGCAGCACCTCCAGCACGCGGGCAAAGCCTGCGGGCCGACTGGCCGAGCGCGGGTTGTAGAAGGCCATCGCGAAATCGCCCCGCGCCGCGTGGCGCAGGCGGAGTTCGATCAGCGCCATGGGCTTGAGGTTGTCCGACAGGTTGATGGCGCAGAAATCATGGCCCAAGGGCGCGCCCGCCCGCGCCGCCGCCGCCAGCATCGCGGTGATGCCGGGCAGGATGCGGATGTCAGGATCGCTGCCCTCACCCTCCAGCGCCTCGAACAGGGCGGAAGCCATGGCGAAGACGCCCGGATCGCCGGAGGAGACGATCACCACCCGCCCGCCCTGCGCCGCCAGCGACAGCGCATGGCGGGCGCGGTCCAGCTCCACCCGGTTGTCACTGGCATGCAGTGTCAGGCCGGGCCGCGCCGCCACCCGCGCGACATAGGGGATGTAGCCGATCACGTCCGTCGCCTGATCCAGCGCGGCGGCGACTTCGGGCGTCACCATGGCGTCCGACCCCGGCCCCAGCCCTGCGACGGTGATCCAGCCGCTCATTCCGCCACCCGCGCCATGGGGCGCCGCCCGTGGCCATGAACCAGCAGGATCGCGAAATAGGGGCAGTCGTCATCGGCCACCTCGCGCAGCGGCTGGATGCGCTGGCCGGGCATGGTGCCGCGTTCGATCAGCCAGGCGTCGGCCAGACGCCCGGATGCCGCCAGCGCGCGGCGCAGCTTGGGCAGGTTGCGGCCGGTCTTCATCACCACCAGCGCGTCGCTGCCCTGCATGTGGCGGATCAGGTCCGCCTCGGGCAGGGTGCCCATCAGCACGGTCAGCACGTCGTCGCCCCATGTCATCGGCTGGCCCACCGCGTTCCAGCAGCCGACCATGCCGGGAATGCCGGGGATCACCTCGACCTCGACCAGACCGGCCAGACGCACCTGCAGATGCATGAAGCTGCCATAGAGGAACGGATCGCCCTCGCACAGGACCACCACGTCGTCGGTCTGGGCCAGCTGCGCCAGACGCGCGGCCCAGAGGTCATAGAACCCCGCCAGCGCGTCGTTGTAGTCAGGATGATCGAAGGGGATCTCGGTCGTGACAGGGTATTCCATCGGATATTCGACCGCATCGGCGGTCAGCATGCCTTGGACGATGCGCCGCGCCTGACCGGGCCTGCCGGGCTTCCTGAAATAGGCGACGTGGCGCGCGGCGCGCACCGCCCGGTCGGCCCGGACCGAGATCAGGTCCGGGTCGCCCGGCCCCAGACCTGCGCAGATGATGCGTCCCATCATTCCCTCCGGCTGGCCAGCGCGTTGATCGCGGCGACGGTGATGGCCGACCCGCCCAGCCTGCCGCGGACGACGACCGACGGCGCGGACGGCGCGGCCATCAGCGCGTCCTTCGACTCCGCCGCGCCGACAAAGCCCACGGGGCAGCCGATGATTGCGGCGGGGCGGGGGTAGGCGGGGTCCTCCAGCATGTTCAGCAGGTGAAACAGCGCGGTGGGCGCATTGCCGATGGCCACGACCGCGCCCGCCAGATGCGGCCGCCACAGCTCCAGCGCGGCGGCGCTGCGAGTGTTGCCCATGTCGCGCGCCATGTCCGGCACACGCGGGTCGCGCAGGGTGCATATCACCGCATTGTCCGCGGGCAGGCGGGCGCGGGTCACGCCCTCGCTGACCATATGCGCGTCGCAGAGAATCGGCGCGCCGGCTGCCAGCGCCGCGCGGGCGGCGGTCGCCATGCCGGGGGTGAAGGCCACGTCGCGTTCCAGCCCCACCAGGCCCGCGGCATGGATCATGCGGACGACGACGGGTTCCTCGTCCGCGTCGAAACGCGCCAGATCGGCCTCGGCCCGGATGGTGGCGAAGGACTGGCGATAGATCGCGGCGCCGTCCCTTTCGTAGTCATGGGGCATCACAGAACCTTCGGCAGTTGATCGGGGTGCAGGCCGCGCAGGGCGGCGGGGTCATGGGCGCGGCCATGGCGGATCAGGTCGAACCCCTCGGGCGTCGCGGTCAGGGTGAGGTCGGCGGCACGCGGCCAGCCGCAGCCCTTGGCACAGCCGCTGACATGCAGCACCGCATCCGGCGGGATCAGCGGCGCCAGCGCCCGCGCCAAGGGGCGCGTCGCGGCACGTCCCTGCGGGCAGGCGGGCGCGCCGGGACAGGCGCGCAGACGGTTGCGCGGATCGCGGGGGTCCAGGATCAGCCCCTCCAGCGCGGGCAGGTGTCGGACCCCCTCGACCAGCAGCATCCGCCACGGCGTCAGGCGCAGCGGTGCCAGGCGCCCAAGGCGGCGCAGTGTGTCGGGGGTGATCTGGCCGAATTCCAGCGCGACCAGTAGGCCTTCCGGATGCGGACCCGGTTGCGCCGGCGCGGCGGGTCGGGGGGCGGGCAGGGTGGCGCCGGGGGGCTGCACCCGCGCGGTCAATGCGGCCATGCGGCCCCGCCCGTCGGGCGCGCCGCCCTGATCCAGGAACCAGCGGGCCAGCGCCAGCGCGTCCTGCGGCCCGTGATAGGGTGCGGCGCGGTCCATGCCATCGGCGCGGAGCGTCGGGCCTGCCTCGATGCGGATATCGGCGGGGTCGCGGGTCAGCACCGGCGCGGGACCGGTATCGACCGCAAAACCGAACTTGGCGGGCAGGGCCAGGTCGCTGGCCGCCAGCGCCGCCGCCAGATCGGCGGCCAGCGCATCGGCGGCGGCATCCGCAAAGGGCGTGACCAGGATGTTGCGGCGCGTCTCCGTAGCGATGTCGGGGTCGATCAGCCCATGCGGGCGCAGCGCCGCGATCAGCGGCGCATAGGTCGCGGGCGTGACGCCGCGCAGCTGCAGGTTGGCGCGGCCCGTCAGCTCGATCACGCCGTTGCCATGGGTCTGGGCGGCATCGGCGATGGCTTGGGCCTGGGCTGCGTCCAGACGCCCGCCGGGGGGGCGGATACGTACCACCCACCCGTCGCCGGACTCCATCGGCTGCAGCGCGCCGGGGCACCAGCCGCGGATCATGACAGCCCCGCCGCGATGGAGTTGCGCCGCGTGACCCACAGACCGGCATCGTGCAGCCGCTGGAACAGGTCGCGCATCGCGGCCAGGGCGGCGGGGTTCGCGTCCTGCATGAAGGCGACGATCTCGGGGCGGCCCAAGGTCGCCTGATGATAAAGGTCGAACAGATGCGCGGGCACCGCGCCCGCCAGATGGGCAAAGGCCGCCATGTGGTCCAGCGTCGCCGCGATCTCGGCCGCGCCCCGGTATCCATGTGCGGTCATCGCATCGGCCCAGGCCGGATCGGTGGCACGCGAGCGGGTGGTGCGGGCAATCTCCTCGGTCAGGGTCCGGGCGCGGGGGCGGTCGGGTTGCGTGGCGTCCAGATGGTACAGCGCGGGCGCATCCGCCCCGATCCGTGCCATGGCGGCGGCAAAGCCCCCTTCATGCGCGGCATAATCGGCGGCCAGCAGCAGGTCGGTTTCCGGCAGGTCCTGAGCATGAACGAAACTGTCGGTCACAGCCAGCCGTGCCTCCAGCGCGTCGCGGGCCTCATGGCTGGCGCCATCCGCGCCGATGGCCCAGCTGGAGGCCGCGATCCAGGCCTCTCCCGCGGCCTGACGCGCGGCATCGGTGAATTCCGTGGGCGCGGTGCCCATGCCCAGCCCGTATTGCCCGGGCTGCGGGCCAAAGACCCGCGCGCCCCCGGCATAGGGGTTCTGATCCGCCGCTTCGTCCCGCGCAGCCAGCGTCGCGGCCCCGGTCTGGAACAGCTGCGCCAGCACCGGGAACACGTCACGGAACAGGCCCGACACGCGCAACGTCACGTCGATGCGGGGGCGGCCCAGCAGGGCCAGCGGCAGGACCTCGACCCCCGAGACGCGGCCCGATCCGGCATCCCAGACCGGCTTCAGCCCGGCCAGATGCAGGGCCATGGCGAATTCCTCGCCCGCGGTGCGCATGGTCGCGCTGCCCCAGAGATCCACGACCAGCCCGCGCGGCCAGTCGCCGTGATCCTGCAGGTGGCGGCGCAGCAGCTCCTCGGCCAGCTTCACCCCCTGCGCATGGGCGGAGGGCGTGGGCACGGCACGCGGGTCCACGCTGAACAGGTTGCGCCCGGTGGGCATCACGTCCGACCTCCCCCGATTGGGCGAACCCGACGGCCCCGGCGCAACGAACCGCCCGGCCAGCGCGGCCATCAGCCCGTCGCGTTCGGCCTGGCCACAGGCGCCGCTGCCCCAGACATGCAGCCCCTCTCCGTACTGGCTTTCCTTGATGTCGCAGACGAACCGGTCGATGCGGGTGATGGCCTCGGCGGCGCTGGCGTGCGGCGGGATGCCCAGATCGGCTTCGACCCCCAGGGCGCGCGCCTCGTCCCGGATCGCGGCGATCAGGCGGTCGCGGCGCGCCGGGTCCAGCCCGTCGGCGGTGGAATATTCGTCCAAGCTGCGCTCCAGCCCCGCCATGCCAGGGGGCAGAGCGGCGTCCCGCATGGGGGGCGGCATATGGCCGAGCGTCACCGCCCCGATGCGGCGTTTCGCCTGCGCGGCTTCGCCCGGATCGTTGACGATGAAGGGATAGATCACCGGCATCGCCCCCAGCAGCGCCGCAGGCCAGCAATCGCCCGACAGCGCCACCGCCTTGCCCGGCAGCCATTCCAGCGTGCCATGCGCGCCCATGTGGACCAGCGCCCGCGCGCCCTGCTGCGCCAGCCACAGATAGAAGGCCACATAGGCATGGCGCGGCACGCGCGTCAGGTCGTGATAGCTGTCCTCGCGCCCGGCGCGGTGGCTGCGTTCGGGCTGCAGCGCCAGGATCACCGGCCCGTGCCGGCTGGCACGCAGGTGGAAGGCGCCGTCGCGGCAATCGGGATCGGTCTCGGGTGGCCCCCAGGCCGCGTGCAGGTCCTCCTGCAGCGCCTGCGGCAGGTGGGCCAGCGCCGCGCGGTAATCGTCCAGCGGCCAAGCCAGCGTGCCGTCCGGCAGCGCGGGCAGGTCCGTGCCCAGCATCGCCCCCACCGCCTGCGCGGATGCCGGCGCGTCCAGCCCCACGGCATGGGCCTGTTGCCAATCGCGCCCCGGATAGGTGGAGAGCACCATTGCCACCCGGCCCACGCCCTGCGCCAGGGCGTGCCAGGAGGCGATGCGGTCGACGGCCCGGGCCAGCATCGGCGCATCGGGCCGGTGCACGAAGCGCGAATACTGCAGGTCCGGGTCGCGCGGGCTGACCGCCTTGAAGCTGATGAGGCCCGCGAAGATGCGTCCGTCGACCTCGGGCAGGACGACATTCATCGCCAGGTCCGACGGCGACAGCCCGCGTTCGGCCGCCAGCCAGTCGCGGCGGCGGTTGGTGGACAGGGCCACCTGGAGCACCGGGCAGGACCAGCCGTCGAACGGACCCGCGTTCCCCCCGGAAAACCCGGTCGCGTTCACGACCAGCGCAGGCCCGCCCGGCAGGGCATCGGCCAGCCAGTCGCCCAGGCCCGGCGCCTTGAGCGACGGGGCAAAGACGCCCATCGCCGCGATGCCCCGCGCCCGCAGCGCCCGGATCAGCGCATCGATGGGCGCCACATCCGCCGCCGCCAGCCAGCTGCGATAGAAGGTGACCAGCGCCGCGACCGGGCCCGGGTCGGCGACCACCCCCCGGTCGGGGTCGTAAAAGCCCATCGCGGGCAGGGTCTTGACCCCCGGCACGGGCGCGGCCTGCAGGCCCGATGCGATGGCCATCTGCGCCAGCGCCGCCTGCGCCGCGACCGCGCCGCCCTGGTCGCAATGCCGCCGCAGCACGCGCAGGACCGAGGGGGGAACGGTCGAGATCTCCTCCAGCCGCGGATCGTCGCGCCCGTCGGCCGGCAGCACGGCCAGCGCGATGCCGCGCCTGCGCGCCAGGTCCTGGACCGACGCCATGCCATAGGGCCAGTAAGCCTCGCCACCGATCAACCGGATCAGGATGCCGCGCGCGCCCGACAGGGTGTTCTCGACATAGGTGTCGACCGAGACCGGGTGCCGCAGTGCCACCAGGTTGCACAGCCGCGTGGGCGGAAGCCCCCCCGCCGCGCGCCGCCAGCCCTCCGCAAACGCCCCCAGGTCGCTGTCCGAAAAGGACAGGACCACCAGATCGCCGGGCGTCTGACCGGGATCGAAGGGGACATCAGACTGCTCCAGCCCGACCTGTTCGCGGAAGACGACATGCATCAGGCGGGGACACCCTCCAGCACGGCGCGGATCGCGTCGGGGTTCACGTCGTCGTGCTCCGCGATCACCACAAGGCGCGACCGGCGCGGGGTCTGGCCCCACGGGCGGTCGTACTGATGGCGCACCCGCGAGCCCACGGCCTGCACCAGAAGGCGCATGGGCTTGCCCGCGACGGCGACATGGCCCTTGACGCGCAGCACGTTCTGCTCGGCGGCCAGACGGGCGATGCGGGCGGCCAGATCGGCCGGGTCGGTGATTTCGGGCAACTCGATGACGACGGTGTCGAAATCCTCATGCTCGTGGTCGTCGGCGCCGTCGTGATGGCTGGGGCGGGCGTCCAGGTCGTCCTCGGCGGCCTTGCCCAGGCCCAGGACCAGGCGCGGATCGACCGCGCCCTCGGTCACGGTCAGGATGGGCAGGGGGCGGGGCAGCTCTGCCTCGATCGCGGCGCGCGCGGCGGCGACGCCTTCCGGCCCGGCCAGATCGGCCTTGGTCAGCAGGATCACGTCGGCGCAGGCGATCTGATCCTCGAAGACCTCGGACAGGGGCGTCTCGTGGTCCAGGCTGGGGTCGGCCGCGCGCTGCGCGTCCACCGCCGCCACGTCGGGGGCGAAGCGACCTGCTGCCACGGCCTCGGCATCGGCCAAGGCGATCACGCCGTCCACGGTGATGCGCGAGCGGATGGCGGGCCAGTCGAAGGCCTTGAGCAGGGGCTTGGGCAGCGCCAGCCCGGACGTCTCGATCAGGATGTGGTCCGGGCGGGCGGGAAGCGCCATCAGCGCCTCCAGCGTGGGGATGAAGTCGTCGGCGACGGTGCAGCAGATGCAGCCGTTCGACAGCGCGACGATGTTCTCGGCCGGGCAGGAGGCGTCGGCGCAACCCTTCAGGATCTCTCCATCGACACCCATCGTGCCGAATTCGTTCACGATCACCGCAAGGCGCAGCCCCTGGGGGTTGGCCATCAGATGGCGCACCAGGGTCGTCTTGCCCGACCCCAGAAAGCCGGTGATCACGGTGACGGGGGTCTTGATAAGGTCGATCATGGTCACTCCTGCGACAGGGTATGCGGGGGGATGCGGGCAAGGCTCTGCTTGCGGAAGACGGCGGGGCGTTCGCGCCACGGCACGATGCCGTCGGCGGTCCCGGCATAGGCGCGCGCGCCCGACAGAATGTCGGCGGCGTCGTCCAGCGTCAGGCGGCCATAGACATAGGACCACTTGCCCGGCGCGGACAGCGCGACGGAACAACCCTGCGAACAGGCGGAAAGGCATTCGATGGGGCGGATCTCGACGCCGTCGGGGGCGGTGCGGGACAGCAGGTCGTGCAGCCGGGCGCCAAGGCGCGGCGCGTCCGGGCCAAGGGCATCCGTCCTTGCGGCATCGGTCCATGCGGCATCGGGAACCGGGTCGGGCACGGTGCCGCGACAGGTGGTGCAGACATGCAGAACGGCGCGCATCGCGGCCCCTTCCTTGTTGCGGCAAGGGGCGTCCGAGAGGAGGCGGCACGGGGCATCCGGCCATCACCTGCCGGTCGCGAAACACCCCGTTCGCCCGTCATCGTCAGGTGCTGGCAGGTCTCCCGGCTTGCGGATTCAGGGGCGGATGCCCCGACGGTCGTCCCACCTTCCCAGCCCCAATCGGGGCCAGTGGATCGGGCGACCTCTCCGGTCACGGTCGCGGGGGCGGCTGCGCTTGGGGTCGCGGGTCTGGTGACCCGGGGCCCTGTCGCATTCCCTCTTCGCCTGTCATAGACAGGAACCAACACGCCCTCACCCAAACCCCCGCACCCGCCGTTTGTCAACCGCAAGGAGCGACCCGATGACGCAGACCGACCCGATTTCCGCCGAGGATCAGGACCGCCACGCCGCCAAGATGGCCAGGAAAAAGGCCGCCCGCGACCGCATGATGGAGACCAAGACCGGCGAAAAGGGCCTGATCATCGTCCATACCGGGCCGGGCAAGGGCAAGTCGTCATCGGGGTTCGGCATGATCATGCGCTCCATCGCGCACGGGATGCCCTGCGCCGTTGTGCAGTTCATCAAGGGCGCGTGGGACACGGGCGAACGCACGCTGCTGACCACGCATTTCACCGACATCTGCCAGTTCCACGCCATGGGCGAGGGCTTTACCTGGGAGACGCAGGACAAGTCCCGCGACATCGCCATGGCGCAGGCCGGATGGGCACGTGCGCAGGACCTGATCCGTGACCCGGCCATCCGCATGGTCCTGCTGGACGAGATCAACATCGCGCTGCGCTATGGTTATCTGGACGCGGCCGAGGTGGTGGCCTTTCTGCAGGCGGAAAAGCCCGCCATGACCCATGTGGTGCTGACCGGGCGCGGCGCCCCCGACGCGCTGATCGAGGCCGCCGACCTGGTGACCGAGATGACCCAAGTCAAGCATCCGTTCCGGTCTGGGATCAAGGCGCAGGCCGGGGTCGAATACTGACGCGCGCGGGTCGGCGGTCAAAAAACCTCACGCGGCGGTGAACCCTCGGGGGGAGTTACGGGTTCCCTTTGGTATATCCCAATCGCCGGAGCCCGCCTGACGTGACCCCACCCCCGCTTGACCCCGACGCCGCGCTGTTTCTCGATTTCGATGGTTGCCTGGTCGACATCGCCCCCCGGCCCGATGCGGTCGTTGTCACGCAGGCGCTGCGCGACCGGCTGGCGGCGCTGTACCGGCGGCAGGGGGGTGCGGTGGCGCTGATCTCGGGGCGCGACGTGGCCGACCTGCGCGGACATATGGACGGGTTCGAGGGCATCGTGGCGGGCAGCCACGGCGCCGAACTGTCGCTGCGCCCCGGCCGCATCCAGAACCTGCACCGGGTCGATTTCGACGCGGGCCCCCTTCATGCCGCGGCCCATGCCGCCGCCGCGCCCCATCCCGCCCTGCTGGTCGAGGAAAAGCCCCACGGCGTCGCACTGCATTATCGGGACGCCCCCGAACTGCGCGCCTTTGTCGAGGGGGTGATGCAGGATCTGGCCGACCGGAACCCGCATCTGGTGCTGCAGCCCGCCAAGATGGCGGTCGAACTGCGCCCCGGTGGCGTCGGCAAGGACAGCGCGCTGGCGCATCTGATGACGCTTGAGCCCTTTGCCGGGCGCGTGCCAGTCTTTGCGGGCGACGATACCACCGACGAACCCGCCATGGCCGAGGCGCAGGCCCGCGGCGGCTTTGCCATCAAGATCGGCGACGGTCCCACCGCCGCGCATCACCGATTGTCCGACCCTGCCGCGCTGGCCGCCTGGCTTGACGCATCGCTGAACTGAGGAATGCCCATGTCCACCGAACCGCGCCTGATCGTCGTCTCGAACCGCCTGCCGCTGGGGGACGATCCCTCGGGCGGGCTGGTGGTGGCGCTGGAGGATGCGCTGCGCAGTTCCGGCGGGGTGTGGGTGGGTTTCTCGGGCGAGGTGACGGACGATCCCGCGCCCGACCTGCAGGACCATCCGGGCGCGGCGTTCCAGCGGCTGTCCTTTGACCTGACCCCGCAAGAGCATGACGAATACTATCTGGGCTATTCCAACTCCATCCTGTGGCCGCTGTGCCATGGGCGCCCCAACCTGATGCGCATCCGGCCCGAATACCTGGATGGATATGCACGGGTGAACCAGCGCATCGCGCGGATGCTGCTGCCGGTCCTGCGCCCCGATGACCGGATCTGGGTGCAGGATTATCACCTGTTCCCGCTGGCCGCCGAACTGCGCGCCCTGGGGGTGGAAAACCCGATCGGCCATTTCCTGCACATCCCGTTTCCGGGTCCGGCCGATTGCGCGGCCCTGCCCAACCCCGCGCAGCTGTTCGACTGGCTGTCCCACTACGATCTGCTGGGGTTCCAGGCCGAACGCGACCTTGGCGCCTTTGCCGAAAGCGCGCGCCAGCTGGCGGACGGCGATCAGGTCGCGCCGGACCGCTTCCGGCTGTCGGGACGCATGGTCCGCACGCAGGTCTTTCCGATCGGCATCGACGCCGCGGCCTTCATCACCGAGGCGGCAGACGCCCCCGACAGCGACCGTATGCGCCTGTTGACCGGGGCCAAGATGATGATCGGCGTCGACCGGCTGGATTATTCCAAGGGCATCCCGCAGCGGTTCCGGGCCTATCAGCTGCTGCTGGAAAAGATCCCCGACCTGCATGAGAAGATCTCGTTCCTGCAGATCGCGCCCCCGACGCGGGGCGAGGTCGAAGCCTATCAGGACATCCGGGAGGAGACCGAACACCTGGCCGGACGCATCAACGGCCAATTCGCGACGCTGAACTGGACGCCGATCCGGTTCATTCACCGGCCGTTCCCGCGTCCCGTTCTGGCGGGGCTGTACCGGCAGGCGCGCATCGGGTTGGTCACGCCGCTGGCCGACGGGATGAACCTGGTCGCCAAGGAATACGTCGCCGCCCAGAACCCCGACGATCCGGGCGTGCTGATCCTGTCGCGCTTTGCCGGGGCCGCAGAGACCATGGCCGAGGCGCTGATCATCAACCCCCACGACCCGCATGATCTGGCCGTCGCGATGGCCCAGGCGATGCGGATGTCGCAAGCCGAACGCCGCGACCGCCATGCCGCCCTGCTGGAAGGTGTAGTGGACCACGATGTCGCCTGGTGGTCGCGCACCTATCTGGAGGCGCTGACGGTGCGGTGATTCGCGCGGGGTGTGCCTAAGGATCGGGCAATACCCTTAAATTGCGCCCGGTCCCGTGGCAGCGCACGTCCCGGTTGACCGAGCGGCGCGGCCTTCGGTGACAGGAGCGCGGGTCCGGCGCATGGTGGACCTATGAAGCAGATGCTTCGTGGCGTCCTCCTCCCGGTCCGGCCACGGACACTTCGGAAAGCCGCCGGTCCTGCCGCCCCCCTCCTCCCTGCGGCCAGGTCCGGCGGTCTTTTCGTCTCAGCCGATCAGGCCCGCCACGTGGCGCAGGGCTGCGGCATAGCCGTTCAGCCCCAGCCCCGCGATCACCCCGTCGGCGCGCTTTGACACGAACGAATGGTGGCGGAACGCCTCGCGTTTGTGGACCTGGCTGATATGGACCTCGATCACCGGGCCGTCGAAGGCGTTCAGCGCATCCAGCACCGCGACCGAGGTATGGGTCAGTGCCGCCGGGTTGATGACGATGGCCGCGGCTTCCAGCCGGGCTTCGTGGATCCAGTCGACGATCTGGCCTTCCCAGTTCGACTGCAGGAAGCGGATGTCATGCGGGGCGGCGGCCTTGCGGCACAGCGCCTCGAGATCGGCCAGCGTCTCGTGGCCATAGACCTCGGGCTGGCGCTGGCCCAGCAGGTTCAGGTTCGGACCGTTCAGGACATGGATCAGCGGCATCGGGGTCTCCTTGCTGGGGCTTGCTAGCGCGGGCGGGTGTCAGCCCGCAAGCGCGGTGACGGGGGCGGCGCGATGGGCGGGGTCGATCATGCGCAGCGCCGGAGGATCGTCCGACAGGATCGCCACCGCGCCGGGGGCGAGAGGGCCGGACCACAGCACCGCCCCGTCGTGACCGATCAGCGCCAGCCGGTCGCCCTGCATCCGCAGCACGCCCGGCCCCGGCGCTTGCCACAGGACCGCGCCGCCCCGCATCAGCCGCGGCCCGGCATCGGGGTCGTTCTCCAGCCGCACGGGGCCGCAGGTCAGCACCTGTCCGGGCCACAGCGGGCCGTCCATCCGGTCGGTGGGCGCACATTCCCCGGTCAGCCCGCGCGCCAGCAGGGCGGCCAGCGTGGCGCGGTCCCACCCGTGATGGGGCGCCGCCGCGGTCAGGACCACCATCTTGGCCAGCGCCGCGACGGGCGTCATGTCGCCCCCCGCGACGGCGCCTGTCGCCGCGATCCAGGCCCCGGCGGCGTAATCGAACGCGCCGACCTGCCCGCCGATCACCCGGCTGGCGATCAGCACGGGCATGTCCGCATCCGCCAGCACCTGGGCCATCGCGCCATCTCCTGCGGGGACATTGCCGGGGCCGAACCCTTCCAGCACTAGGCCGGTCGCGCCCTGGTCCAGCGCCGCGCGCACCTGCTGCGCTAGCATCGGGGCGGCGGTGCGGTGATCGGCGGGCACGGCCGTGATCTGCACCGCGCGCTGATCGTCGATGCAGGCCTGCACCGCGTCCAGCTGGGCCATCGCCTGCGCATGGGCCGCGGGCGCGTCCAGCGCAAGGTCGGGGGCGGCGGGGCCGGGCAGGGGCGCGACCGTGCCCCGGCGGATGCCGATGCCGCGTTCCGCCAGGGGCGCCAGATGCGGGCTGTCGAAAGCCGCGAAGCGTGTCGTCGACACCTTGAGTGCGCGGCACCCGCGCAGCAGGCGTCCGTCGAAGAAGATCGCGACCTCGGGCAGGCGCAGGCGGGCGCAGGACAGTGCGCCGGTCAGGTTGGCCAGCGCATCGCTGCCCGCGTTCAGGACCAGCCCGGCGGGGGTGTCGGTGAACAGCGGCAGCTGTGCGCCCGTCAGGATCACCGGCTTGGACAGCGCCGCGCGGGCCAGCCCCAGATCGTCGAACACGTTCAGCAGCAGGGGCAGCGCCGCGCCGGTGTAATCCATCGTGTCGGTGCCGTGCAGGATTACGAAGGCGTCGTGGTCGGCATAGAGGTCCAGCACCCGCCGCGCGATCCGGCACCAGTCGGACGGGCGCAGGTCGGTGCTGTCCAGCGTTCCGGGCCCGTCATCCGAAAACCGCAGTCCCATGTCGAAATGCAGCGCGTCCCCCGGCAGGGCCGCCGCCAGCGCCGGCCCCAGCAGATCGTTCGCGCCGCGGGCAAAGCGGTCCGCCGCCATGGGGGCCAGCGGCTGGCCCGTGCTGCTGATCGTGCCGCCCGTGTTGATGATGCAGATGCGCATGAGGGTCCCCCGTTCCCGGACCGCTATAGAACGCTCAGGCGGTGCCGATCCAGCCCCGCAGAAAGCTGGCAAGGTTGTGCGTCAGATCCTCGGACAGATAGCCGCCCTCCTGGACGATGACGGTGGGCAGGCCCGCGGCGCGGATGCGGGCGGCGGCGCGGGCGAAACCCGGGGTGGTGACGCGCAGCCCGCGAAACGGGTCGTTCTCGTGCGCGTCCAGCCCCAGGGCCAGGACAAGCGCCCCCGGCGCGAAATCCGCGATGCGGTCCAGCGCGCGGTCGATGGCGTCCAGCCAGACGGCATCGTCCGATCCCAGGGGCAGCGGCAGGTTCAGGTTGGTGCCGGCCGGCCCCACCTCATGCACATGGCCCAGATAGAAGGGGTAGAACGCGTCCGGATCGGCATGAACGGACACGGTCAGCACGTCGGCACGGTCAAAAAAGATCTGCTGCGTGCCGTTGCCGTGATGGACATCGATGTCCAGGATGGCGACCCGGTCATGCGCCGCGCGCAGGGCCTGCGCGGCGATGGCGGAATTGTTCAGGAAACAGTGCCCCGCCGCGGTGTCTGCATCGGCATGGTGCCCCGGCGGGCGGCACAGCGCATAGGCCGCGCCCGCACCGTCCAGCACCGCGCGGGTGGCCGCCAGCGCGGTGTCCACCCCGCGCAGCGCCGCCGCGTAGGTGTGCTGCCCAAGCGGACAGCCGGTATCGGCCATGTGCCAGCCCGCCCGCCCGGTGATCCCCGACGGATAGGTCTGGTCGGCCTTCTGCGGATGCAGGTTGGCCACGACCTCGGCCCCCGCGCCGGGGGCCGTCTGCCATTCGTCCCATGCGGTTTCCAGAAATTGCAGATAGCGCGCCGTGTGAACCGCGTGCATGGGGGCGCGGTCGGCCACCGGCGGATCGGTCGCGGTCAACCCCGCGGCGGCGATGCCCGCCAGCAGGCGGTCCGCACGTTCGGCGGTTTCCTTGTTCGCCATCGGCACCCCGCGCAGCATCCAGAACCGGGGATCGTGGGCGGCGGTGTCGGGTGCGTAAAAGCAGGGCAGGCTGTCCATGCGGCGCAGGCTAGGACGCGCGCGCCGCGTCGGCAAGATCAGAAGCCGCTATGCGTCTTCAGGAACTCCGCCTCCTCGGGGGTGCTGTCGCGGCCCAGGATCGCGTTGCGATGCGGAAAGCGGCCGAAGCGTTCGACGATGTCGCGATGCTCGCGCGCGAAATGCAGCGAATGGTCGTTGCCCAGGTCTTCGTACAGCGCCACCGACCGGGTCTGGTCGGCCAGATCCTCGCTGTGCATGAACGGCAGATAGAAGAACTGCCGCCGGTCGGGGGCCTGGCCCACGTCATGGCCCATGTCAAGCGCGGTCCGCGCGTGGCGCAGCGCCAGGTCGTTCGATTCGAAGCTGCGCGGCCCGCCGCGATAGATATTGCGCGGGAACTGGTCCAGCACGATCACCAGAGCCAGCGCGCTGTCGGGCGCGTCCATCCAGTCGTCCAGCCGCCCGGCATGCGCGGCCTCGTAGGTGTCGCTGAAACGGGCGGCGATGTCGCGGTCGATGTCGTCCGACTTGGCGAACCAATAGGGGCGCATCTGGTCCGAAAACCAGAACTCCAGCACCTCGTGGGGGGTCTTGGGCATGGGTCTCTCCGTCACGGCAAGGGGATGTGTTCGTCGCGGTCGCCCGGCGGCAGGTCGAACCGTCCTTGCCCCCAACGCGCCTCGCGCCATTCCTGTTTCGCGGCCTCGATCCGTTCGCGCGACGACGCGACGAAGTTCCACCAGATGTGGCGCGGCCCGTTCAGCGTGGCACCGCCAAGCGCCATCAGCCGTGCGCCCCGGTCGCCCGCCGCCACCGTGATCGCGTCGCCGGGGCGGAACACCATCATCTGCCCGGCCTGGAACTCCTGCCCGGCGATGCTGACGCTGCCCTCGGTGATGTAGATCCCTCGATCCTCGTGATCGACGGGCAGGGGAAAGCGGGCGCGGGCGGCAAGCGTCACGTCCAGATAGAACGTGTCGGAATGCATCGTCGCGGGCGCTGTCTCGCCATAGGCGCGGCCCAGGATCAGTCGCGCCTCGATCCCCTGGTCGCGGATCTCGGGCAGGGCGTCCGCCGCGTGATGTTCGAAGCTGGGGACGATGTCCTCATGCGTCTCCGGCAGGGCGATCCAGGTCTGGATCCCCAGCAGGCTGCTGGGCCCGGCGCGCACGGCCTCGGGGCTGCGTTCGGAATGGGTCACGCCACGGCCTGCGACCATCCAGTTCAGCGCGCCGGGCGTGATGATCTGATCCGCGCCGGTGCTGTCCTGATGCTGAAAGCTGCCACGATACAGATAGGTGACCGTGCCCAGCCCGATATGGGGGTGCGGGCGCACGTCGATGCCCTGGTCGGTCAGGAATTCCGCCGGGCCCATCTGGTCGAAGAAGATGAACGGCCCCACCATCTGGCGTTTGGGGGCGGGCAGGGCGCGGCGCACCTCGAACCCGCCCAGGTCGCGGGCGCGGGGGATGATCAGCGTCTCGATGGCATCGGCGCCGACGGCGTCGGGGCATCCGGGGGTCAGGGCGGGGTTCCAGCTCATGGCGTTCTCTCCTGTGCTGTTCCCAAGGGTGGGGGTTTGCGGGCCATCGGGCAAGCGTGCAGGCGTTCGGTTCGTGCGAACGCTGGGTTGCGTACGACCCCCGTGGCGCCGAACGACCGCCACGGGCATGTTGGATCCTGAAAGGAGGTCGCCATGACGGGACTTCATCACGTGACGGCCATCACGCGCGACGTGCAGGCCAATGTCGATTTCTGGATGGGCTTTCTGGGCCTGTCGCTGGTCAAGCAGACCGCGGGGTTCGAGGATGCCGAACAGCTGCACCTGTTCTATGGCGATGCCACGGGCGCGCCCGGGTCGCTGGTCAGCTTCCTGGTCTGGCAGGACGGCGCGCCCGGTCGCGTGGGACACGGACAGGTGGCCGAGATCGCCTTGGCCATCCCCCGCGCGCGGATCGGCGACTGGCTGACCCGCGCCATGCAGCGCGGCTTGCGCGTCGAGGGGCCGGTCCGCGAATTCGGTGCGCCGGTCCTGCGCCTGCGCGACCCAGACGGGATCATCGTCAAGCTGGTGGGCGGGGACATCCCCGATACCGGCTGGCCCGCGGCCCCCGCCCGCCTGCAGGGCGTAACCCTGTGGTCGCAGGACGCCCCGGCCACGGCGGCGTTCCTGGCACGCTTCGGCTATGCCCCCCAAGGCATCGAAGGCGGCGTGACGCGCCTGGCATCAAACCGCGACGCGATCGACATCCGCGACACGGCAGGGTTCGTGCCGGGCATTCCGGGAACCGGGGTGATCGACCATGTCGCCCTGCGCGTGCCCGATGTCGCGGCGATCGACGAGCACCGGGCCGCGCTGACCGATGTGACGGTCCATGATCGGCTGTACTTCACCTCTCTCTATGTCCGCGATCCTGCGGGCATCCTGATCGAACTGGCGACCGACGGTCCCGGCATGGCCGTGGACGAGGACGACCTCGGCCGGACCCTGAAGGTCCCGCCACACATGACCGACGACACCGACCTGCGGCTGCGCCTGCCGCAATTCGCCCGCCCGGGCGAGGAAAGGACCCCCATGCGCGATCTGCCCTTCATCCACCGCATCCACACCCCTGACGATGCAGACGGGTCGGTGATCCTCCTGCTGCACGGCACCGGCGGATCGGAATCCGACCTGATGCCGCTGGCGCATCGCATCGCGCCGCGCGCCACCCTGCTGGGCCTGCGCGGCCGGTCGACCGAGGAGGGCGTCGCCCGGTTCTTCCGGCGCCTGTCCATGGCCAGCTTTGACCAGGACGACATCCGGTCCGAAGCCGCGGCCTTTGCCGGCTTCTGGGAGGGTGCGATGGCGGC
Source organism: Paracoccus marcusii (assembly GCF_028621715.1). Taxonomy (NCBI): domain Bacteria; kingdom Pseudomonadati; phylum Pseudomonadota; class Alphaproteobacteria; order Rhodobacterales; family Paracoccaceae; genus Paracoccus; species Paracoccus marcusii. The sequence continues at coordinate 1,121,317 of NZ_CP117466.1, forward strand.
CTATGGCCTCGACCCCGCGCGGCTGACGGTGCTGGGCTATTCGAACGGCGCAAACTTTGCGGGGGCGGTGATGGCTCTGCATCCGGGGCTGATCGCGCGGGCGATCCTGATCCGGCCGATGCTGGTGCTGGACCCGGCGCCACGGGCCGATCTGTCGGGGGTCCGGGTTCTGACGCTGCAGGGGGCGCGCGACCCCTATGGACATTACGCCCCGGCGTTGAACGACTGGCTGGCCGCAAGCGGGGCCGATCTGGACGCCCGCACGATCGCGGCGGGACACGAGATCGCCCCCGAGGACCTTGCCGCGGCCAGCGCCTGGATGGCCAGTTCCGGGGCATGAAAAAGCCCCGCCTCCGGTCTTGGCCGGAGGCGGGGCGCACTGGTCAGACTGTGTACGGCGCTATAACTCAGACAAATTCGAACCGGTTCCCGAACGGGTCCGCCACGGCCGCCGATTTCTCCGGAAATCCGGTCAAGGCGACGTGATCCAGCCCGGTCCGGCCGTCGGGGCGGGGACCGGCCCCCCGGCTGTTCCAGACATTCGCGGCCAGATGGTGGTGATAGCCGTTCCAGCCGTACCAGCCCCCGCCCGGCGCATCATGGGTGCGCGTCAGGCCAAGCGTGCCCTGCATGAAGTCATCGGCCGCGTCCATCGCCCCGACCTGCAGGTGGACATGGCCGATTTGGGTCCCGGCGGGCGCGTCCTGCCAGGGCCCGTCCGCCGCGGCCGCAAGATCGTTCAGGTCCAGCCGTTCGGTGACCATCCGCACGCGGTCGCCGTCGCGGGTCCAGTCCGAGGCAGGCCGGTCGCGATAGATCTCAATCCCGTTGCCTTCGGGGTCGTCCAGATACAGCGCCTCGCTGACATCGTGATCCGATGCGCCGGTCAGCCGCACGCCCGTATCGGCGGCGTGGCGCAGCCAACGGCCCAGGGCCGCGCGGTCGGGCAGCAGGAAGGCGGTGTGGAACAGGCCTGCGTCACGCGGATCGCGCGGGATGGCGGCGGGATCGCCCGACAGGCGGATCAGCACCTGCCCGCCCGCGCCCAGATCGCGCTGTGCCCCGTCCGCGCCCATCGGCTCCAGCCCAAGCACGGTCTGATAGAACCGCGCCATGCCGGGCAGGTCGCGCACGGTCAGCGCGACATGGGCGATGCCGGTCATGACCGGCCGCCGCCGATCGAGCCGGCAAAGCCCGCCACGAATTCGACCAGCCTTTCGCGGGTCTTGTCGTCCGTCAGGTTGCCTTGGTCGTCGAACAGATCGCCCGCGCGCGACACCATCAGCCGTCCTTCCCACCAAGGGCGGGTGGCCAGCATCCGCAGCACCGGCAGCCAGTGCGACTGCGCATGCGCGGTTCCGAAATTGCCCGGAGAGGCGCCGATGACGGCCACGGGCTTGCCCTTGAAGATGGCCATGCCCTGGCCGCGCGACATCCAGTCGATGACGTTCTTCAGCACGCCCGGCACGCCGTTGTTGTATTCAGGGCTGACCAGCAGCAGCCCGTCCGCGGCCGCCAGCTGGTCGGTCAGGGTCGTGACCGCGGCGGGAATGCCCGACGCGGCCTCCAGGTCGCCGTCATAGAGCGGCACCTGCGCGATGTCGCCGATGGTGATCGTCACACCCTCGGGGGCGGCATCCGCCGCCGCCCGAAGCAGGCCGGAATTCAGCGATGCCCGACGCAGGCTGCCGGAAAGTCCCAGGATCGTGGTCATCGCGTCTCTCCTTGCGTTCAGGCCAGGGGTTTCAGCCCGGCCTCGATCTGCTGGCGCTTGCCCTCCAGGAAGGGGGGCAGGGACAGGCTCTCGCCCATCGTCTCGAAGGGTTCGTCCACGTCGAAGCCCGGCCCGTCGGTCGCCAGTTCGAACAGATTGCCGCCGGGTTCGCGGAAATACAACGACCGGAAATAGAACCGCTCGACCTCGCCGCTGCTGGGCACGCGGAACCGGGCCACGCGGTCGGTCCAGGCGGTCAGGGCAGCGGTATCGGGCACGCGGAAGGCCACGTGATGCACCCCGCCCGCGCCCTGGCGCGCCTGCGGCAGGCCGGGCTGGACCGCGACATGCAGTTCGGCCGCGGCACCACCCTCGCCCATCTCGAAGACATGGACCTGGCCCTGGCCATCGGGGCTGGCATAGTCGCGCACCAGGCGCATGTTCATGACCTGGGTCAGCACGGCTTGGGTCGGGGCCAGTTCGGGAACCGAGATGGTGATCGGCCCCAGCCCGTGAATCTGGTGTTCGGCGGGCACGTCGCTGCGATCCCAGGGCTGGCCTGCCGGGGTGGGGGCGGCGATCAGGCGCAGGCGCTGACCCTCGGGGTCCTCGACATCCAGGGTCGGGCGGCCGTCCAGCGTGGTGATCTTGCTGGCCAGGCCCGACAGACGGTCGGCCCAGTAGTCCATACTGTCCTCGCCCACGCGCAGCCCCGTCCGGGTGATCGCGTTCGTGCCGCGGCGTTCGGGCGCGGCGGGCCAGTCGAAGAAGGTGATGTCGGTGCCGGGGCTGCCCGCCCCGTCCGCGAAGAACAGGTGATAGGCCGAGGTGTCGTCCTGGTTCACGGTCTTCTTGACCCGGCGCAGGCCAAGGGTCTGGGTATAGAACTGGTTGTTGCCCCGCGCATTGGCGGTGATCGCCGTCAGGTGATGGATTCCGGTCAGCTGCATGGCAGGCTCCTTTCCTTGCTTGAAGGGAATATGGCGCAGGCGGGGCGTTCGCGGCACCCATGCGCGCGGCAACGCCGCGTTCGGTTCTTGCGAACGACCGGCGACGTGCTAGGGTGCGCTATGACCTGGACGATCACGGATATCCGAACCTTTCTGTCGGTGCTGGATGCGGGCAGCATCTCGGGTGCCGCGGCGCGGTCGGACCTGTCGAAATCCGTGGTCAGCAAGCGGATCACCGATTTCGAGGCCGCGTTGGGCGTCGCGCTGTTCACCCGGCATGCCGGGCGCATCGCGCCCACCGACAGCGCGCTGTCCCTGGCCGAACGGTTGCGCCCGGCGCTGGCCGAACTGGTCGCCGCCACCGAAAGCGCCGCCGCGCCCGAGGCCGCGCTGCGCGGGCGGCTGGCCATCGCAGCGCCGATGAGTTTCGGCATCCGCCACCTGGGCCCGGTGATCGCGGGTTTCGCGCGCGCCCATCCGGGGCTGGAGATCGTGCTGGATTACGATGACCGGCACATGGACCTGGGGCGGGCGGGGTTCGATCTGGGGCTGCGCATCGGGCATCTGAAGGACAGCAGCCTGATGGCGCGCCGCCTGTGCGAGGATCCGCGCGCCCTGGTGGCCAGTCCCGATTACCTGGCGCAGCACGGCGCGGTCGGGGCGCCCGGCGATCTGGCGGGGCACGAGGTCATCGGATACCTGAACGCGCGGCTGGCCGAGATCTGGCCCTTTGGCGCCCAGGTCGCGCCGCCCCGGCAAAGCCGGGTGTCGGCCAACAACGGCGAGGCGATGCGCGATCTGGCCATCGGCGGGTTGGGCCTGGCGCTGCTTCCGCTGTTCATCGTTCATGACGCGCTGCGCGACGGGCGGCTGGTGCAGGTGCTGCCGGACTTGGCGCAGGACCCGCTGCCGATCAGCGTGGTCTGGCCGCCAATCCGGCCGCTGCCCCGCAAGACACGCGCCTTTGTCGATCACATCGCGGCGGCCTTTGCCGAGGACCCGCCATGGCAGCGCGGCCTGGTGCGTCCCGCGACGGCCGGGGGGCCAGCCCCCCGGACCCCCCGCCCCCCCAAGCCCCTGGAAGGTGTGCCATGAAGCTGGTCGATCCCGATGCGCCGTTCTTTCGCCCGCTGTGGGTGCGGGTGATCTGCGTGATCCTGCCGCTGATCTGGGCGGGGGTGGAGCTGTGGTCGGGCAGTCCCGCCTGGGCCATGCTGTTCGGGGCCGCGGGGATCTATCTGGGGCTGGCCCTGTTCGTGTGGCGGCGGCCGGAGCCCTGAGGCCCCAGCCACCCGTATCTTAGGCGGTCAGCGCCGGCACACCCGTCAGCCAGGCGAAGCCGTTCGCCGGCAGGTGCAGCGTGCCGCCCTCCAGCGTGGCGTTGACCGGGCCGCTGAGGTCGGTATCGCCCGCGACCGCCACCGACAGGGGCGTGCGCGACAGGTTGAACACCGCCGTCAGCGCCTGCCCGTCATGGTCGCGGCGGAAGGCCAGGATCGGTTCGGGCATGTCCAGGAAGGCGGTCTTGCCGAAGCGCAGCGCATCGGACGCCTTGCGGAAGGCGATCGTGCCGCGATAGGCGGCCAGCACGCTGTCGTTGCTGTTCTGCTGATGCGCCACGGCGCGGACCGCCTGGTCGTCCTTGACCGGCAGCCAGGGCGCCGCGTCCGAGAACCCCGCATGCGGTTCGCTCTGGTCCCAGACCATCGGCGTGCGGCAGCCGTCGCGGCCCTTGACCTCGGGCCAGAAGCGCAGGGCGGGGGGGTCGGTCAGTTCCTCATAGACCAGGGTCGTCTCGGTCTGGCCCAGCTCCTCTCCCTGATAGAGGCAGATCGTGCCGGGAAAGGACAGCAGCATCGCCGCCGCCTGCCGTGCCAGCGCCTCGGGGGATTGCGCATGGTCGGCCCAACGGGACACGTGCCGGATCACGTCGTGGTTCGAGAAGGACCAGCAGGAATGGCTGTCGGGGGCATGATCGTGCACGCCCTCGATCGTGTGCCGGAAATGGCGCGCGGTGAAGTCGGGGCTGAGCATCTCGAAGCTGTAGCACATGTGCAGGCGGTCATCGCCCTGGGTGTAATCGCCCATGATGTCGATGGCGGTCTGGCCGCCGTCGCCGACCTCTCCGACCATCATGCGGGCGTCGTATTCGTCGGTCAGCGCGCGCATGCGTTCCAGGAAGGCGATGTTCTCGCGCTGGTTCTTGGAATGGATGTGGCGCTGAAAGCCGTAGGTCTCGGGGCCCTTGTGGTCAGGATTGGGCGGGTTGTCGCGCAGCTTGGCGTCGTGGAAGTAGTAGTTGACCGTGTCCAGCCGGAACCCGTCGACGCCGCGATCCAGCCAGAAACGCATCGTATCCAGCAGGGCGTCCTGGACCGCAGGGTTCCACATGTTCAGGTCGGGCTGCTCGATCAGGAAGTTGTGCAGGTAGTACTGGCGCCGGCGCGGCTCCCATTCCCATGCCGGGCCGCCGAAGACGGAGGGCCAGTTCGTGGGCGGGGTGCCGTCGGGCTTGGGGTCGGCCCAGACATACCAGTCGGCCTTGGGGTTGGTGCGGTCGCGGCGGCTCTCGTCGAACCAGGGATGCTTGTCGCTGGAATGGCTGATGACCTGGTCGATGATGACCTTCAGGCCCAGGGCGTGCGCGCGGGCGACCATGGCGTCGAAATCGGCCATGCTGCCGAACAGCGGGTCGACGCCGGTATAGTCCGACACGTCATAGCCCATGTCCTTCTGCGGCGAGGTGAAGAAGGGCGACAGCCAGATCGCATCCACACCAAGGCCCGCCACATGGTCCAGCCGGCGCGTGATGCCCGGCAGGTCGCCGATGCCGTCGCCGTCACTGTCCTGAAAACTGCGGGGATAGATCTGATAGATCACCGCGTCGCGCCACCATTCCGCCATCATCGATACCTTTCCGGAAAATCCTGTCGTCGCGGATGACTATAGCGGGATCAAAAAGGAGGTGTTAGCGTTAACCAGACGATTGCCCGAATCTGTGATCGGGCTAAGGTGGGCCGCATGGACAAAAGCAAGAATTCTCCGCATGTTAGCCCCGAAGATCAGGCCCTGCTGGCCCAGGGGCGATGTTCGCAACCGTTTTCAATTCTGGGACCGCGCCCGTTCGGCGACGGTCAGTGGCTGACCGTCTATCACCCCGACCTGGCCGCACTGTCGGCCGTGGGGCCCGATGGAGAGACGGATCTGCCGCGCGTGGCGGGCGATCTGTTCGCCGGCCCGATCCCGGCCGGTCCCTATCGGCTGAAGGCCCGGTCGGGCGGCGGCGTCGAATGGACCTTTGACGACCCCTATCGGTTCGCGCCCGTGCTGGGCGAGATGGACCTGCACCTGCTAGCCGAAGGCACGCACAAGCGGCTGTGGCAGGCGCTGGGCGCGCATGTGACCACCCATCAGGGCGTCGCAGGGACCCGCTTTGCGGTCTGGGCGCCCAATGCGCGGCGGGTGTCGGTCGTGGGCCAGTTCAACGGGTGGGACGGCCGGCGTCATCCGATGCGCCGCGTGGGCCAGGGGTTCTGGGAGATCTTCCTGCCCGACCTGGGCGAGGGCACCCTCTACAAGTACGAGGTCCTGGACGCCCATGGCGGGGTCATGCTGAAGGCCGACCCGATGGGTTTCGGCAGCCAGCATCCGCCCGAGAAGGCCAGCGTGGTGCGCGACATCACCGGCTATGGCTGGAAGGACGCCGAATGGATGGCGCGGCGCGCGCGGGCGCAGGATCGCCGCGCCCCCATCAGCATCTATGAGGTCCATCCGGGCAGCTGGCGGCGCAAGTACGACGATGGCGGGCGGCCGCTCTCCTATCAGGAGATGGCGCGGGATCTGGTGGCCTATGCCAAGGACATGGGCTTCACCCATCTGGAGCTGATGCCGGTCAGCGAATTTCCGTTTGACGGGTCATGGGGCTATCAGCCGGTGGGCCTTTATGCGCCGACGATCCGGTTCGGCCCGCCGCATGAGTTCCGCGACCTGGTCGATGCGGCGCACCAGGCAGGGTTGGGGGTGCTGCTGGACTGGGTGCCGGGGCATTTCCCGACCGACGCGCATGGCCTGGCCCGCTTCGACGGGACCGAGCTTTACGAACATGCCGACCCGCGCGAGGGGTTCCACCAGGACTGGAACACGCTGATCTACAATTACGGCCGGACCGAGGTGCAGAACTTCCTGACGGCCAATGCGGTCTATTGGCTGGACGAATATCATGTCGACGGGCTGCGCGTGGATGCGGTGGCCTCGATGCTCTATCGCGACTATTCGCGCAAGGCGGGCGAATGGGTCCCGAACAAGGATGGCGGGCGCGAGAATTACGAGGCGATCGCCTTTCTTCAGAACATGAACATCGAGGCTTACGGCGAACAGCCCGGCATCATGACCGTGGCCGAGGAGAGCACGTCATTCCCCAAGGTGTCGGCCCCGGTCGATGCGGGGGGGCTGGGCTTTGGCTTCAAGTGGAACATGGGCTGGATGAACGACACCCTGCGCTACATGAGCCGCGATCCGGTCCACCGCCGCTATCACCACGACCTGATGAGTTTCGGGCTGATGTATGCGTTCACCGAGAACTTCATCCTGCCGATCAGCCATGACGAGGTCGTCCACGGCAAGGGCAGCCTGCTGCACAAGATGCCCGGCGACGAATGGCAGCAGTTCGCGAACCTGCGCGCCTATTACGGCTTCATGTGGGGGCATCCGGGGAAAAAGCTGCTGTTCATGGGCTGCGAGTTCGGCCAGCCCGAGGAGTGGAACCACAACGGAGAGCTGAACTGGCACGCCGCCGGGCAGCCGATGCACCAGGGCGTGCAGGCGCTGGTGCGCGACCTGAACGGCCTTTACCGCGACACCCCCGCCCTGCACGTCAAGGATGCCGAGCCCGAGGGGTTCCAGTGGATCGCGACCGATCCCGCGCAGTCGACCTATTCCTGGATCCGGCGTGGCGATGCGGGCGATCCGCCGGTGGTGTTGGTCTGCAACTTCACCCCCGTGCCGCGTCCCGGTTTCCGCATCGGCGTGCCGCAGGCGGGGCGCTGGCGCGAGGCGGTGAACACCGATGCCACCGCCTATGGCGGCAGCGGCATGGGCAATCTGGGCGGCGTCGTGGCGGACGGGGAACCGCAGGACGGTCAGCCGGCTTCGATGGCTGTGACCCTGCCGCCCCTGTCCGTGGTGATCTTCGTGGCGGCAGGCTGAAATCATGAGGGAGGAGAGGACCATGGTGGAAACGCAACGGCTGACGCGCCGGGCGATGGCATTCGTGCTGGCGGGGGGCCGGGGCAGTCGCCTGAAGGAGCTGACCGACCGGCGCGTCAAGCCCGCCGTCTATTTCGGCGGCAAGACCCGCATCATCGACTTTGCCCTGTCGAACGCGATGAACTCCGGCATCCGCAAGATCGCCATCGCCACGCAGTACAAGGCCCACAGCCTGATCCGGCATTGCCAGCGCGGCTGGAACTTCTTCCGGGCCGAACGCAACGAGTTCCTGGACATCCTGCCCGCCAGCCAGCGCACGTCCGAGGACCATTGGTACCGCGGCACGGCCGATGCGGTCACCCAGAACATCGACATCGTGGACGATTACGACGTCGATTACATCGTCATCCTGGCGGGCGACCACATCTACAAGATGGACTACGAGATCATGCTGCGCGAGCATGTCGAAAGCGGCGCGGACGTCACCGTGGGCTGCCTGACCGTGCCCCGGATGGAGGCCACGGCCTTTGGCGTGATGGACGTGGACGCCACGGGCCGCATCGTGTCCTTCCTGGAGAAGCCCGCCGATCCGCCCGCCATGCCGGGCGAGCCGGACAAGGCGCTGGCGTCGATGGGCATCTATGTCTTCAACTGGGCCTTTTTGCGCGACCTGCTGCTGCGCGATGCGCAGGACCCCAATTCCAGCCACGATTTCGGCACCGACTTGATCCCCGACATCGTCAAGAACGGCAAGGCGATGGCGCATCGGTTCGACACGTCCTGCGTGCGCGAGGCGCATGCGCCGGCCTATTGGAAGGACGTGGGCACGGTCGACGCCTTCTGGCAGGCCAACATCGCGCTGACCGACTTCACCCCGGACCTGAACCTGTGGGACCGCGACTGGCCGATCTGGACCTATTCCGAAAGCGTGCCGCCCGCCAAGTTCATCCATGACGAGACCGACCGCCGCGGCCTTGCCGTGTCGTCGATGGTGTCCGGGGGCTGCATCATCTCGGGGACCGAGGTGCGCAATTCGCTGCTGTTCACCGAGGTGCACACGAACAGCTATGCGGTCCTGGATCACGCGGTGGTGCTGCCCTACGTGACGGTGAACCGCCATGCCCGGCTGCGCAACGTCGTGATCGACAGCCGCGTGGTCATCCCCGAGGGCTTGATCGTCGGAGAGGACCCCGAGGCCGATGCCCGCTGGTTCCGCGTCAGCGAGGGCGGCGTGACCCTGATCACCCAGGACATGCTGGACCGAAGGGCGGCATCCCTGTGATGCGGGTGCTGTCGGTCGCCTCCGAGATCGCCCCCCTGGTCAAGACCGGGGGGCTTGCCGACGTCACGGGCGCGCTGCCCGCCGCCCTGGCGGGCGTGGGCGTCCACATGCGCAGCCTGGTCCCCGGCTATCCCGCGGTGATGGCCGCGCTGCAGGAAGCCGAGGCCGTCCATGCCTTCGACGACCTGTTCGGCGGGCCCGCGGTCCTGCTGCAGGGGCGGGGCGCGGGGCTGGACCTGCTGGTGATCGACGCACCCCATCTGTATGGCCGCCCCGGCAACCCCTATCTGGGCCCCGACGGGCGCGACTGGCCGGACAACCCGGAACGCTTTGCCGCGCTGTCCTGGGTGGGCGCGCATGTCGCGGCCCATGGCGCGGGCGGCTGGCGCCCCCAGGTGCTGCACGGTCACGACTGGCAGGCGGGATTCATGACCGAATACCTGCCGCGCATGGGCGGGGCCGATGTGCGGACGGTGCTGACCATCCACAACATCGCCTTCACCGGGTCGACCGATCCGGGGCGGCTGCATTCGCTGCGCCTGGACCCCGCGCGGTTCTACAGCGAGGGGTACGAGTTCTGGGGCGGCATCTCGGCGCTGAAGGCCGGGCTGATGGGTGCGGACGCGCTGACGACCGTGTCGCCCAGCTATGCGGACGAACTGATGACGCCCGAATTCGGCATGGGGCTGGACGGGGTCATGCGCCACCGGCAGGCCGCCCTGACCGGCATCCTGAACGGCATCGACGAACAGGCCTGGGACCCCGCGACCGACCCGGCCATCCTGTCCTTCACGGACCCGGCGGGCAAGGCCGCCGCCAAGGCCGCGTTGCAGGCGGAGCTGGGCCTGCCGCAGGCGGAGGGGCCGCTTTGCGTGATCGTGTCGCGGATGACCCATCAGAAGGGTTTGGACCTGGTGCTGGAGACGCTGCCCGCGCTGATGGCGGCGGGCGGTCAGCTGGCGGTCCTGGGGTCGGGCGATCCGGGCCTGGAACAGGCGTTCCGGCAGGCGGCGGCGGACCCCCACGTGGCCGTGCGCATCGGCTATGACGAGGCGTTCTCTCATCGGTTGATCGCCGGGGGGGACGCGATCCTGGTGCCGTCGCGGTTCGAACCCTGCGGGCTGACGCAGATGTACGGACTGCGCTATGGCACCATCCCGGTCGTCGCGCTGACCGGCGGGCTGGCCGACACGGTCATCAACGCCTCGCCCGCGGGGCTGGCGCGCGGCGTGGCCACGGGCATCCAGTTCGCGCCCGTCACGGCGGTGGCGCTGCGCGGGGCGCTGATGCGGCTGGCGACCCTTTACGCGGACCGGGACACCTGGTCCCAGATGCAGGCCAACGCCATGGCCCATCCCGTCGGGTGGGGGCAGTCGGCCCGTGCCTATGCCGATCTCTATGCAAGGCTGACCCATCCGTCATGACCCAGACCATCGCGATGACCGCAGGGCGCCCCACGCCCCTGGGTGCGACCTTCGACGGCGCGGGGGTGAACTTTGCGGTGTTCTCTCAGCATGCCGAACGCGCCGTGCTGTGCCTGTTCGACGAACGCAACCGAGAGACGCGGGTCGATCTGCCCGAACGCGAGGGCCATGTCTGGCACGGCCATGTCGAGGGGCTGCGCCCCGGCCAGAAATACGGCTTTCGGATGCACGGCCCCTATCGCCCCCATGAGGGGCATCGCTTCAACGCGCGCAAGCTGTTGATCGACCCCTATGCCAAGCGGCTGACGGGACGGCCCGCCGCGCATGACGCGTTGATGGGATACCGGGTCGGGCATCACGATGCCGACCTGTCATTCGACCGCCGCGACAGCGCGCAGCACATGCCGAAGTCGGTGGTCGTGGACCCCAGCTTCGCCTGGGGCGACGACCGTGCCCTGCACCGGCCCCTGTCGGAAACGGTGATCTATGAGGCGCATGTCAAGGGACTGACCGCGGGGCGCACCGATATCGGGCATCGCGGCAGCTATCTGGCGATGGCGTCCGAACCCGTCCTGGATCACCTGACGCGGCTTGGCGTTACCGCGATCGAGCTGTTGCCCGTCCATGCCTTTGCCGACGACCGCTTTCTGACCGACAGGAAGCTGACGAATTTCTGGGGCTACATGTCCTATGGGTTCTTCGCGCCGGAACCGCGCTACATGCAGACGGGCGACATCGCCGAATTTCAGCAGATGGTCGCACGGTTCCACAAGGCCGGGATCGAGGTGATCCTGGACGTCGTCTACAACCACACCGCCGAAGGGAACGAACTGGGCCCGACCCTGTCGTTCCGCGGGCTGGACAACGCGTCCTATTACCGTTTGGCCGAGGATCGGCGGTTCTATGTGAACGATGCGGGCACCGGCAACGTGCTGAACCTGGACAGCCCCTTCACGCTGCGGCTGGTCATGGATTCGCTGCGATACTGGGTCGAGGTGATGCATGTGGACGGGTTCCGCTTCGACCTGGCATCCGTGCTGGGGCGCACGCGCGGCGCGTTCGACCGCGACGCGCCGCTGTTCCGTGCCATCCGCCAGGACCCGGTGCTGAACCGGGTCAAGCTGATCGCCGAACCCTGGGACATCGGGCCGGGCGGGTACCAGCTGGGCGCGTACCCGGCGCCTTTTGCCGAATGGAACGACCGCTATCGCGACCAGATCCGCGGGTTCTGGCGGGGCGATCAGGGCCTGATCGGCAAGCTGGCCAAGCGGGTGGCGGGATCGGCCGCGCGGTTCGACCATGACGGTCGCCCCGCGACCAGTTCGGTGAATTTCGTGGCCGCCCATGACGGCTTCACGCTGATGGACACTGTCAGCTTCAACGACAAGCACAACGAGGCCAACGGCGAGGAGAACCGCGACGGCCACAACCACAACCTGTCCGACAACATGGGCGCCGAAGGCCCGACCGACGATCCCGCAATCACCGCCGCGCGCGACCGCCGCCGCCGCAACCTGATCGCCACGCTGATGCTGTCCCAAGGCACGCCCATGCTGCTGGCGGGCGACGAGCTGGGAAACAGCCAAGGCGGCAACAACAACGCCTATGCCCAAGACAACCCGACGGGCTGGGTCGACTGGGACGGCGCGGACCCGGCCTTCCTGGACTTCGTGCGCCGCGTCATCGCGTTCCGGCGCGCGCATCCGATCCTGCGGCAGAAGCGGTTCCTGCACAGCCAGCCGCGCGAACAGGACGGTCTGCCCGACCTGTTCTGGCGCCGGGCCGATGGCGCGCCGATGACGCCCGACGACTGGAACGACCCCGACCGCCGCCTGCTGGCGGCCGAGATGCGCATGGCATCCGGCACGCCCGCCTATGCGGCCCTGCCGGGGGCGGTGTTCCTGGTCTTCAACAACGGCCCCGAGGCGCAGGTCCGCCTGCCCGACGCGCCCGACGGCCGCTGGCGCCGCCGCCTGGACAGCGCGCGGGACGACGACCCGGATCTGCCTGCCCAGGACCTTGAACCCATCGCCGCCGACAGCGTCGCGGCCTTCGTGCTGACCACCCCGAGCGTATCATGACCCAAGCCCCCTCGATCTTCGACATGCGCCTTGCGCGCAGCGCGCCCGACCTGTGGCCCATGCTGGAACGCCTGTACGGCGATCGCCCCGATTACGACGCCTTCTGCGCCGAGCTGGAGGCCGCGCTGCGCGAGGGCTGGGCCGCGCGTCCCGCCGACCTGAAGCGCCTGGACCTGATGCGCGACCTGGAGCCCGACTGGTTCCAGCGGTCTGGCATGGCGGGCTATGTCTTCTACATCGACCGCTTTGCGGGGACGCTGTCCGGGGTGCATGGCCGGCTGGATTACCTGCGCGATCTGGGCATCAGCTATGTCCACCTGATGCCCTGCCTGATGCCGCGGCCGGGCGACAGCGATGGCGGCTATTCGGTGATGGACTATCGCCAGATCAACCCTGCCTTCGGGCGCATGGCCGACCTGACGCGGCTGGCGGGCAGCCTGCGCGAACGGGGCATGTCGCTGTGTGTGGATCTGGTGCTGAACCACACCGCGCAGGAACACGAATGGGCGCGGCGCGCCGCGGCGGGCGATCCGGAATACCAGGACATGTACCTGATGTTCGACGACGACACGCTGCCCCGCGCCTATGAGGCGTCGCTGATCGAGATCTTTCCCGAGACCGCGCCGGGCAGCTTCACCCATCACCCCGAATTCGGCAAATGGGTCTGGACCACGTTCAACGCCCATCAATGGGACCTGAACTGGGCCAATCCGCGGGTGTTCCTAGAGATTGTGCGGATCATGCTGAACCTGGCCAACAAGGGGGTTGATGTGCTGCGCCTCGACGCGGTGGCCTTCATGTGGAAGCGCATGGGCACCACCTGCCAGTCCCAGCCCGAAGTCCATCTGATCCTGCGCGCTTTGCGCGCCTGCACCCGGATCGCGGCCAGCGCGGTGATCCATCTGGAGGAGGCCATCGTCGGCCCGGCCGAGATGCTGACCTATTTCGGGCGCGGCGAACATGACGGGCGCGAGGGGAACCTGTGCTATCACAACAGCCTGATGGTCCAGTACTGGTCGGCCCTGGCCACGCGCGACACGCGGCTGATGACGCATGTGCTGCGCACGCATTTCCCGCCCGTGCTGACGAACGCGACCTATGCAACGTACATCCGCTGTCATGACGACATCGGATGGGCGATCACGGACGAGGACGCGGGCGCCTTGGGCCTGTCGGGGGCGGCGCATCGCGCCTTCCTGTCGGATTTCTATGACGGCAGCTATCCGGGCAGCTTCGCCCGCGGCGTGCTGTTCCAGGAGAACCCCGAAACCGGCGACAAGCGCATCGCCGGCAGCTTTGCCGCACTGGCGGGGCTGGAGGCCGGTCTGGCCGCGGGCGATCCGCTGGCGGTCGACCGGGCCGTGGACCGCATCCTGCTGGGCCATGCGCTGATCGCGTCCTTCGGCGGCATCCCCCTGATCTACATGGGGGACGAACTGGCGATGGTGAATGATCACGGCTATCTGGACGTGCCCGAGCATGCCCATGACAGCCGCTGGATCAACCGCCCCGCCATGGACTGGGACCGCGCCGCCCGCGCAAGCGCCGACCCCGCCACGCCCGAGGGCCGCGTCCTGCACGGCACCCGCGCCATCCTGGCCGCGCGCCGGTCCTGCGACCGCCTGCATGGCGGGCATCCGACCGAAATTCTGGACTGCGGCAACGCCGCGCTGCTGGCATTCGCACGCCGCGCGCCCCAAGGCGGCATTCTGTGTCTTTTCAACTTCACGGAAAGCTGGCAACAGGTCAGCGGCGACTGGTTGCGCTTTCAAGGCGTGACGGACATGCGCGACATTCTGTCGGACGCGACGGTGACGCTGCATGACGACATGCTGGCATTGCCACCCTATGGCCGCGTCTGGTTGTCCTGATTTTTCCCTGCGCAAGAGGCGGAATGTGACCCAATCCCTGTCGGCACAGGATCTGCGCGATCAGATCCTGCATCACCTGACCCACACCCAGGGCCGCGGCCCGGAATTCGCAACCGTTTTCGATTGGCGCCTTGCCGTCAGCTATACGGTGCGCGACCTGATGGTCGGCCCCTGGGTCGGCGCCATCCGTGCCGCCCGCGACCAGGGCGCGAAGCGGGTCTATTACCTGTCGATGGAATTCCTGATCGGCCGCATCCTGGGCGATGCGATCATCAACCTGAACCTGGAGCCCGCCATGGGCGAGGCGCTGACCCTGCTGGGTCTGGACGAGCAGGTGATCCTGGACGACGAACCCGACGCGGCCTTGGGCAACGGCGGGTTGGGGCGTTTGGCGGCGTGTTTCATGGAATCGCTGTCGTCGCTGTCCTGCCCGGCCTTCGGCTATGGCATCCGCTATGAGCATGGCCTGTTCCGCCAGCGCTTCGAGGGCGGCCAGCAGGTCGAGACCCCCGAGGATTGGCTGAACCAGCCGCATCCGTGGGAATTCGTGCGCATCAACTACAGCTACGAGATCGGGTTCAAGGGTCATGTCGACATGGTCGACGGCCATGCCGTCTGGCATCCGGGCGAAAGCGTCGTGGCGCGTGCCTATGACACGCCGGTCATCGGCTGGGGCGGGGACTGGGCCAACACGCTGCGGCTGTGGGGGGCGCATCCGACGACGCTGCTGGACCTCAAGCGCTTCAACGCGGGCGATCACACGGCCGCGGCTGAACCCGAGGCGCTGGCCCGCACGCTGTCGCGCGTTCTTTATCCCGACGACACCACGGAATCGGGCAAGGAATTGCGCCTGAAGCAGGAATATTTCCTGACCTCGGCCGCGTTGCAGGACATCCTGGCGCGGTTCCTGGCCGAACATGGCGACCTTGAGATCCTGCCAGACAAGGTCGCGATCCAGCTGAACGACACCCATCCCGCCATCGCCGGGCCCGAACTGATCCGCCTGCTGATGGACGTGCACGGCCTGGCCTTCGACCGCGCGCAGGACCTGGCGCGGCGGACGCTGAACTATACCAACCACACCCTGCTGCCCGAGGCGCTGGAGCGGTGGTCCACCTGGCTGATGGGCCGCGTGCTGCCTCGGCACATGCAGATCATCCAGATGATCGACGAGGATCACCGCAAGACCACCAACCGCCCCGCCCATATCGGCATCGTGCATGGCGACCAGGTCCACATGGGAGAGCTGGCCTTCATCATGGCGGGCCGCGTGAACGGCGTGTCCGCGCTGCACACCGATCTGGTCAAGGACACGGTCTTTGCCGACCTGCACAAGCTGCATCCCGACCGGATCGTGAACCAGACCAACGGCGTGACGCCGCGCCGCTGGCTGCGCATGTCGAACCCGGCGCTGACGCGGCTTCTGGACGACACCATCGGCACCGGCTGGACCAAGGACCTGGACCAGCTGGCGGGACTTGAAACCCATGCCGGCGACGCGACCTTCCTGGAACATCTGCGGGGCGCAAAGCGCGCCAACAAGGTCGCCCTGTCCGACGGGTTGCTGGCAGGGCTGGGCGTCAAGGCCGACCCGGACGCGATCTTCGACGTCCAAATCAAGCGCATCCACGAATACAAGCGCCAGCTGCTGAACGTGCTGGAGGCGATCGCCCTGTGGAAGCGCATCCATGACAGCCCGAACGGCGACTGGACGCCCCGCGTCAAGATCTTCGGCGGAAAGGCGGCGCCGGGATACTGGCTGGCGAAGTCGGTGATCCACCTGATCAACGACGTGGCCGCCAAGATCAACAACGACCCGGTCACGGCAAAATACCTGCAGATCGCCTATCCGCCGAACTACAATGTCTCGATGGCCGAGGACCTGATCCCCGCCGCCGATCTGTCCGAACAGATCAGCACCGCGGGCAAGGAGGCGTCGGGCACCGGCAACATGAAGTTCACCATGAACGGCGCGCTGACCATCGGCACGCTGGACGGCGCCAACGTCGAGATCCGAGAGCATGTGGGCCCCGAGAACTTCTTCCTGTTCGGCCTGACCGCCGAGGAGGCCGCGGCCGAGAAGGCCCGCCCCGGCCATGCCCGCGCCGCGATCGAGGCGTCCGAGGACATGAAGATCGCCCTGCAGCTGATCGCCGAAGGTCAGTTCGGCCGGGCCGACAGCTATTACACGCTGCTGGACCGGACCTGGAACGACGACCCGTTCCTGGTCGCGTCCGATTTCGACAGCTATTTCGCGACGCAGCGGGCGGTGGACCGGGCCTATGCCGATCATGCGGCCTGGGACCGGATGGCGGCCCTGAACATCGCGCGGTCTGGGTTCTTCTCGTCCGACCGGACGATCCGGGGATACATGCGCGACATCTGGCACGCGGTGCCGGTCGTGCCCGCATGATGCCAAAGGCCCCCGTCACCGGGGGCCTTTTTCCTGTCAGGCGCGGAAGCGCTGTGCCGATGGCAGGTACTGCATCAGCAGCCAATATGTGAACCCCGCCGGGATCAGGCTGGCATACCAGCTGATGCCCGAAAAGATCAGCGCGACGATCACGCCCACCACGGTCGCGATGACCGCCGCCGGGTTCCAGCCGCGATAGGGGCCGTCGGCATCGTAATGGTGATCAAGGTTCAGGGTCTGACGGCGGATCACGTAATAGTCGACCACCAGGATCGCGAAGATCGGCCCCAGGAAGGCGCTGTAGGTCTGGATGAACAGGCCCAGCCCCGCTGCGGATTCGTCGCGCACCAGCAGCCAGGGGAAGGTTGCGAAGGCCAGAAGGCCCACGATGACGGCGGCCGATTTGAACGACAGCTTGAACACGTCCATCATCGCATAGGCGGGCGGCACCACGTTGTTGAGGATGTTGGTCGTCACCTGCGCGAAGGCGATGAACAACAGCGTCACAACCAGCAGGATCGGGTTGTCCACCGCGCTGGAGAAGACCTTGATCGGGTCGACCTCTCCGGTGGCCGAGGACACCATCAGGCCGATCATCCCCATGAACAGCGTCGCGGGCAGGATCGAGTTGGCATAGATCACCACCTGCCGCACCGATCCCACGCGGTGCTGCAATTCGCGCGAATAATCCGACACGTTCAGCATCATCGTGGAATAGACGCCCAGGAACAGCATCGTGGCCCCCCAGAACGGCGCGCCCCAGGTGCCTTCGGCCTGGATCAGGTTGGTGCTGATCTGGTCGCCATACTGCCCGATCACGCTGAAGAACATGTAGATCAGCGCGCCGATGATGAACACGGCGCCAATGTTCTCCAGCCACTTGATGCCGTGGAAACCCAGCACCGACAGGGCGATCTGCAGGAACTGGAAGCCTATGAAGAACACCCAGATGTTGGAGTAGCCGAACATCGTTTCGGAGACCAGGTTCAGGGCGCCGGCGCCGATCCAGCTTTGAAAGCCGTACCAGACGATCGCCGGGACCGATCGCACCAGCGCGGGCAGCCGCGTCCCGGCAAAGCCGAAGGACGACCGGGCCTGCACCATGAAGGGGATGCCGTACTTGTGGCCCGCGCGCCCGTTGATCATCAGCGCAAGGCCGATGACCGTGCAGCCGATGGCGATGGCCACGACGGTCTGGATCAGGTTCAGCGTGCCCACCAGCCCCGATCCGACGGTGAAGGTGCCGATGCTGACGCAGCCGCCCAGCCAGGCAAACAGGTAGGACCAGGGGTCCATGATGCGGGTGGTCTGCGGGGCAAGGCTCTCCTCGCCCGGTCTCTTGTCGTCCAGGGCATGTGGGGCGTGATCGGCGATCGTTCCGGTATGGGTCATGGGGATACTCCCTGTATGGAGATGGCGGATTTCTTATTTTTGGATCGGGTGCGCATAGGCCCCGATCTTGGAGGTCAGCAGCCCGGCGCCGACCAGCGCCTCGGCGAACTTGGTGGCGACGGTCACGCCGTCGATGACGGGAATCCCCGTCTCGTGGCTCAGCCATTCGGTCAGGTCGGACATGCCGGCGCATCCCAGAACGACGGCTTCGCAGCGGTCCTCCTCGATGGCGCGCAGGATTTCGGCACGAACCAGCTGCCGTGCATTCGATCCGGGCTCTTCCAGGGCCAGCACCGGAATTTCCGCCGACCGGACGCGACGGCACTGGTGGTCAAGGCCGTACTTGCGCACCAATTCCTCGATCACCGGGACGGAGCGGGGCAGGGTGGTGACGATGGAGAACGACGTGGCGATCATGCTGGCGGCCTTGATGCCCGCCTCGCAGATGCCCAGCACGGGGCCGGTCGCGACCTCGCGGCAGGCGCCGATGGCGGGATCGTCGAAACAGGCGACCACGATGGCGTCAGCACCCTCGGCCTGGGCCTGCTGCACCTCGCGCAGCAGGTGGGCGGCGGACATCACCTCGTCGAAATGGCCCTCGATGCTGGCGGGGGCGCCATGGGCGGTGCGGCCGGCGACGTCGGTGCCGGGGGCGGCCACCGCGCGGGCCGATGCCAGGATCTTGTCGGTCATCGATGCGGTGGAGTTGGGATTGATCACGACCAGCTTCATTGGCGTCTCCGTGTTCCTGAGTCGCCCTATTGTTATCACGAATTGTTAACAATCTATAATCATATTTTTCTGCCGCCTTTCCGGGCGGAACAATGTTGCGAAGGCCCAAGGAAGGTGCAAATTGGAAACCATGGACAAGCCCTTGGAAACACTGATCGTGGACAGCATCCTGGACGCCATCGCCGATCAGCGGCTGCGCGCGGGGACCAAGCTGGGCGAACAGGCGCTGTCGGATATCTTTGCCTGCAACCGCGCCCATGTGCGGCGTGCGCTGTCGATGCTGACCGGCTGGCAGGTCGTGGATCACCTGCCCAATCGCGGCGCCTATGTCGCGACGCCCACCCCACAGGATGCGCGCGATGTCTTTCAGGCGCGCCGTGCGATCGAGACGACGATCTGTCGCAATGCCGTCCGGCTGGCCGACGCGCAGGACCTGGCCGACCTGCAGGCGCATCTGGCGGCCGAGGATGCGGCCCGCGGGCAGGACAACCGCCCCGCCGCCATCCGCCTGTCGCGCGGGTTTCACATCCTGTTGGCGCGGATCGGGCGCAACCCGGTGCTGACCCGCTATCTGGACGAGCTGACGATGCGGTCGTCGCTGATCATCGGCCTGTACGCCCAGGGCCACGCCACGCTGTGCGCCGAGGATGAGCATGCGAACATCGTCGCGGCCATCGCCGCGCGGGATGAGGGGCGGGCCCTGTCCCTGCTGGACACGCACCTGCGCCATATCGAGGCGGGGATCCGGTTCGACGACGCGTTGCCTGTGACGGGCGCGCTGTCCGCGGCGTTGCGGGGGCGCTAGCGGTCCAGGCCGGTGCGGCGGGCGGCGATCCGTTCCAGCGCCTGAAAGCCTTCGTGGATCAGCACCGCGATGATGCCGACGACAAGCCCGCCTTGCAGGACGAAGGCCGTGTTCGACGACAGCAGCCCCGCGATGATCACCTCGCCCAAGGTGCGGGCCGCGACGGTCGAGCCGATCGTGGCCGTGCCAAGCGAGATCACCGCCGTCAGCCGCATTCCCCCCAGGATCACCGGCAGGGCCAACGGCAGGTCGACCTGCCACAGCCGCTGGCGATGGGTCAGGCCCATGCCGCGCGCGGCCTCGGCCACGTTGGCGGGCTGGGTGGTCAGGCCTGCCAGGGTGTTCTCGAACACCGGCAGCAGGCCGTAGAGGAACAGCGCCACCAGGGTCGGCCCGGCGCCGAACCCCATGATCGGCACGGCCAGTGCCAGCACCGCCACGGGCGGAAAGGTCTGGCCCACGCTGGTGATCGTGCGCGCCAAGGGCAGGAACTCGCGCCCCGCGGGCCGCGTCACCAGCACCGCCAGCACCAGCGCCACCACGGTCGAGGCGATGACCGCCAGCCCGACCAGCGCCAGATGCGACAGGGTCAGCGACCAGAGCGGGGTCTGGGTATAGATCGCGGGCGCATTGTTGCGGGTGAAGGGTTGAAAGACCGGCGCGAACCAGCCCGGCGCAATCAGGAAGGCCAGCAGCAGAACCGCGGCCATGGCCAGCAGGATGCGTCCGATCATTCCGCCGCCCGGGCCTGCGGGGCGGCCTGGGCGCGCAGGGCGGCCAAGGTGATGACGCCGCCGCCTTCGACCGGCAGGGCGTCGCGCCCGCTCCACAGGCATTCTGCCAGCGCGTCGCGCAGGGTCGCCTCGCGCGGCAGGGCGGGGCCGTCGGCCTGGCCCTCGCGCGCCAGGGCATGGGCCGGGGTCAGCGACAGCAGGTGGAAGGGTCGCTGATCCAGCCCGATCAGGTCGCGCACGAAGGGCGTGGCGGGGGCGGTCAGGATCTCGGACGGGGGGGCGTATTGGACCAAGCGGCCCTTGTCCATGACGGCGATGCGGTCGCCCAAGGTCACCGCCTCCTCCATGTCATGGGTGACCAGGATCAGCGTTGTGCCAAGCTGGCGCTGGATGTCGCGCAGGTCGGCCTGCGCCTTGGCGCGGATCACCGGGTCCAACGCGCCAAAGGGCTCGTCCATCAGCAGCAGGTCGGGCTTCGCCGCCAGCGCACGGGCCACGCCCACGCGCTGCTGCTGGCCGCCGGATAGTTCATGGGGCATGCGATCGCGGAACTGGTCGGGCGCCATCTGGAACAGGGTCAGCAGTTCGTCCACCCGCTCGCGTATCGCGGCCTGGTCCCAGCCCAGCAGGCGCGGGACGGTGGCGATGTTCTGGCCCACGCTGCGATGCGGGAACAGGCCGTGGCCTTGGATCGCATAGCCGATGCGGCGCCGCAGCAGATGGGGCGCGACCTCGCGCGTGTCCTGCCCGTCGATCAGCACGCGACCGCTGCTCGGTTCGACCAGGCGGTTGATCATGCGCAACAGCGTCGTCTTGCCCGACCCCGAGGTGCCGACCAACGCCGCGATCTGGCCCGGTTCGACCGTCAGGCTGACATCGTCGACCGCGGCGCGGCCGTCATAGATTCGGGTCAGGTTCTGGATGTCGATCATGCGGACCTCCGGCTGGAACGCACCAGCAGATCAAGAGCGATGCCGGCGGTCAGCGC
Source organism: Paracoccus marcusii (assembly GCF_028621715.1). Lineage (NCBI taxonomy): Bacteria > Pseudomonadati > Pseudomonadota > Alphaproteobacteria > Rhodobacterales > Paracoccaceae > Paracoccus > Paracoccus marcusii. The sequence continues at coordinate 1,142,908 of NZ_CP117466.1, forward strand.
CAGCGCGATGGTGGGCAGGGCGCCCAGCAGGACCAGATCCATCGCGGTCTGGTTCAGGCCCTGAAAGACGAAGGTGCCAAAGCCGCCGCCGCCGATCAGCCCGGCAATGACCGCCAGCCCGATATTCTGGACCAGCACGATCCGCACCGCCGCCAGCAGCACTGGCAGCGCCAGCGGGATCAGCACCTGCACCAGCAGCTGCGTCCGCGTCAGGCCCAGGCCGATCGCGGCCTCGCGCGTGGCGGGGTTCACGCCGGTCAGCCCGGTCAGCGTGTTCGACACGACCGGCAGCAGGGAATAGAGAAACAGCGCGACCAGCGCCGGGAACAGGCCGATGCCCGCCACCCCCGCCTGCGCCGCGCCGGGCACATTGGCCGCGATCCAGCCGAAGACGGGGATCATCACGCCGAACAGCGCCAGCGACGGGATCGTCTGCAGGATATTCAGCACCGACAGAACCGGTCCCCTCAGCCGCCGCGCCTGATACAGCGCCACCCCAAGCGGCAGCCCGATCAGCAGCGCCAACGCCAGTGACCCGAAGGCCAGCGTCAGATGCGCCCGCGCCTCGCGCAGAAAGATGTCCTGTCGGGCGGCGTATTCACGCATGACGGACACCCCGTCCAGCGCGCCCGACCCCAAGATAGCGCCGATGGCGGCCACCGCCCCGGCCAGAATCAGCCAGCGCAGCCACAGCGCCGGGTTCATCCGCGCCAGCGCATCGGCCAGCATCAGGGCGAACGCCAGTGCCATCAGCCAGAACCCGACCGATGGCGCGACGCGGGCCAAGGTGTTGTCGGGCGGGGTCAGATGCGTCGCCGCCGCGCCCAAGGCCAGCAGCATCGCCAGCAGCGCCGCCGCACCAGCCCCAAGGCGCAGCGCGGGCGGCCAGCGCAGGCAGCCCGAAACCAACACCGCGGCCAAGGCCACGGTCAGGATCAGTCCATGGGGCAGGGCGGCGGTCAGGGACAGCCCCTCGCCCAGCACGATGCGGTTCGGCTTGAACTGCACCAGCGGCAGGGCCAGCCCGGCCAGACCGATTACCGCGAACAGCAGGCCGGGCCGGTCCAGCCGCGCGCGCATCAGTCCAGAAAGCCCGCTTGGGTCAGGTGGTCGCGCGCGACGGTGGCGGCGGGTTCGCCGCCGATCTGGATGCGGCCGTTCAGCTCCTGCAGGGTTTCAAGGTCCAGCGACGAGAAGATCGGCGCCAGGATGTCGGGGATCTCCGGATGCGCCTCAAGAACCTCGGCGCGGATAATAGGAGCGGGCTGATAGACGGGCTGCACGCCCTTGTCGTCCTCCATCACGACCAAACCGGCGGGCGCAATGCCGCCATCGGTGCCATAGACCATCGCCGCGTTCACGCCCGAGGTCTGCTGCGCCGCCGCCGCGATGGTCGCGGCCGTGTCACCGCCCGACAGCTGCACCAGCTGGTCGGGGCTCATGGTGAAGCCATAGGTTTCCTGGAACGCCGGAAGCGCCGCGGCCGAAGTCACGAATTCGGTCGATGCCGCCAGCTTGACGTCGCCGCCCCCCGCGATCCATTCGCCCATCTGGGTCATGGTCTGTAGGTCGTTTTCGGTCGCGACGTCCTGGCGCAGCGCGATGGCCCAGGTGTTGTTCGCGGGCGAGGGTTGCAGCCAGACGATATCGTTCTGTTCCAGATCCAGCTCGGCCACGCGCTTGTAGCCGGCTTCGGCATCCTTCCAGACATCGCTGTCGGCCTCGTTGAAGAAGAACGCGCCGTTGGCGGTGTATTCCGGATAGATGTCGATCTGCCCCGAGGTGATCGCGTCGCGCATGATCGGCGTGCCGCCCAGCTGCAGGCGATCCTGCACCGGCAGGCCCGCATCCTGCAGCGCCAGCAGGATCATGTTGCCCAGAAGGCCACCCTCGGTGTCGATCTTGGAGGACACGGTGATGTCCTGGGCACCGGCGGCGCCACCGAGGCCGATCAGCAGCGCGGCAAGGGGGGTAAGGGCTTTCATGCGGATCTCCTGTCGCGCGGACGGCATTGTTGGGCTCGACAATGCAAATGCCCGCGCGGCGATTTGGTTCCGGCATGGATGGGTAGGATCCTGTCGTCCCGCCGATGGCGATCCGGCCGACCGGGGCTGGCCCGTGCCGCACCGGATGCCGGTCGTCCGCCTGTCACGGACGCGCCGGCCCGGCCTCAGCCGCCGATGCTGCGCCCCGCGCTGGACCCGCCGAACCCGCCGCGCGACGCGGCCGTGGCCCGCGTCATCGGCGCCTGGCCCGCGGTCGTGGCGGGCCGCGTGAAGTTCTGCGACGACATCGACGCACGCCCGGCATTGCTGCCGAAATTGGTGGTGCCGGCGGCGTTGGTGAAGCCGCCCTGCGCATTGCGGTACATCGGCTGCGAGGCCGCCATCCCGCCACCCGCGCGACCCAGCATGCTGCCGATCAGATAGCCCGCCAGCAGCGGCATGAAGATGCTGCCCGACCCGCCCTGCGACACCTGCTGATCCTCGGACCCGCAATTGCCGGCACCGTGCTGCTCCTCGCAGACGGCCAGGCTGTCATAGCGGGGCGCGGCCTCGACATGCAGGGCCTCGGCCTCGGCAAAGGCCTGGCTGCACTGATCGGCAGTCACCAGGCCGCCGTTCACCGCCGCCGCCTGGCAGCTGGCAAGGTCAGGAAAGGCCTGCGCCTCGACCTGTTCGTCCCGGCAGCCCGCGACGGTGAAGGCGGCCGCCCCCAGAATGGTCAGGGCGACGGTCCGTGAACGTGTCCTCATGGAAATCCTCCTTGGCGGGTCAGCCCGCGATGAAATGCGGCTTGAAGCGCGACAGGTCTTGGGTGATGCGGGCGCGATCCTCTCGGATGCCGATGCCGGCGCAGGCATCGCCCACGATCCAGGCACCGATGACCGGGCGGAAACCCTCGAATTCGGGCAGGGGGTGATAGGCCTGCACGATCCGCGCATGCCCGTCGTAATCGTGGTTGTCCGACGCCTCGGTGACCGCGCCGTTCTCGACGATGACGACGCCCGCGCCTTCGCGCGAGAAGATCGGCTTGACCACATGGGCGGCGCGGAACTGGTCGGCCACGCGCCCGAAGGCCTGGGCCACGGACCGATCGGGCTGGCCGTTCTCGACCAGGGCGGGTGCCACGTCGTCGGCGAAGAAGGCGGGCAGCAGGTTCGGGTGACCCTCGAACATCTCCCACAGGACGGGCAGCAGGCCCTTGTTCGACACGACGGCCTTCCACGCGGGCTCGAGGAACATGCAGCCCGACCCCGCGATATGGCGGGCATAGTCGTCGGCCAGCAGGTCCTCCCACGGATACAGCTTGAAGAGCGTGCCGATCACCCGATCCTCGGCGTCCAGGAACTGGCCCTTCTTGCTGACGGCCAGCTTGTCCAGATCGGTGTAATGCGCCCCCATCCCGGCCTCGCGCGCGGCCCAAGCCATCGATTCGACCGTGGCGTAATCCTCGGCGTTGTTCGCGACGGCGGTGAAGTGGATGTCGGTGTTCGGCGCGAACAGCTCGCGGAACCGCTCGACCAGCGCTTCGTGGATGCCGTTGAACTGGTCGGCCCCCGTGGGCAGGTGTCCCGCCGCCAACTGATCCTCCAGCCACTGCCACTGGAAGGCCGCCGATTCATACAGCGAGGTCGGCGTGTCGGCGTTGTATTCCAGCAGCTTGGCCGGACCGGTGCCGTCATAGACCAGATCCATCCGCCCATAGATCGCGGGCTCGGACCGCGCCCAGCTGTCGGCGATCAGCGCGTGATGCGCCTGCGGGATGCCCAGACGCGTCATCAGCGCGGGGTCGGCCACGATGCGGTCGACCGCCTGACGCACCATCGCGTGCAGTTCGGTCGCGGGGCCTTCCAGGTCGTCTTCGATCTGGGCCAGCGTGAACTGATAGGCGGTGGTTTCGTCCCAATATGGCTCGCCATGCATATGGGCGAAGGTGAAGCCGACATCGGCGGCCTTGGCGGCCAGGTCGGGGCGTTCGGGAAGGGTGATCTTGCGCATGCCCAAGATGTAGTCGCTGCGTGCCGCGAGGACCAGTGCCCCGGATGTCGCGCGCGGGTGAAATCCCCGGCATCCGCCACGGCGATCGCCGCGGGCGGCCGGTGATCTGCAGATCGGAGGATACAGTGGTGAGCCCAACAGGATTCGAACCTGTGACCCACTGATTAAAAGTCAGTTGCTCTACCAACTGAGCTATGGGCCCATCACGAGGCGGTTCCTAGGGGGGGTGGCCGGTGGCGTCAAGCAGAAAAATCAACCCATCTGGCGGAATCCGTCCGTGCGGCCTATATCGCGGCCATGACGCATTCTCATTCGACCGGGCTGCCCTTCCTCAAGATGCACGGGCTGGGCAACGACTTTGTGGTACTGGATCTGCGCGGCGGGTTGGCCCGGCCGGACGCGGGCCTTGTCGCGCGCATCGCGGACCGCCATCGCGGCGTGGGTTTCGACCAGCTGGCCGGGGTCGAGGATTGCTGTGACGCGGATGCGCGCCTGGTGTTCTGGAACGCGGACGGGTCGCTGTCGTCCGCCTGCGGCAATGCGACGCGCTGCATCGCGCGCTGGCTGATGGACCAGACCGGGGCGGCGTCGCTGCGCCTGCGGACCGATCACGGCATGCTGCTGGCCGAGGACGCGGGCGGCGGGCTGACCCGTGTCAACATGGGGCCGCCGGTTCTGGAGTGGCGCGCGATCCCCTTGGCGCGGGACGTGGACATCGATCATCTGCCCATCGCGGGTGATCCGGTGGCGACCGGCATGGGCAATCCGCATGTGACCTTCTTCGTGGATGACGCCGATGCCGTCGATCTGGACCGTTTCGGGTCCGAGCATGAGCATCACTCGCTGTATCCGCAGCGCACCAATGTCGAGGTCGTGCAGGTCCTGTCGCGCGACGCGATCCGGCTGCGCATCTGGGAACGCGGGACGGGGCCGACGCTGGCCTCGGGCTCGTGCTCCTGCGCGGCGGTTGTGGCGGCGGCGCGGCGCGGGCTGACCGAGCGGCGCGTGACGGTGCATGTGCCGGGCGGGCAGCTGTTGATCGACTGGCGCGAGGATGGCGTCTGGATGGAGGGGCCGACCGCCATCGTCTTCGAGGGGTGCCTGACGCCTGCGTGGCTGGCATGAGCGCGCCGGTCTTTTCCACCCTGGGCTGTCGCCTGAACGCCTATGAGACCGAGGCCATGCGCGAGATGGCCGAGGCCGCGGGCCTGTCCGGCGCGGTCGTGGTCAACACCTGCGCCGTGACCGCCGAAGCCGTCCGCAAGGCCCGCCAAGAGATCCGCCGCCTGTCGCGCGAGAATCCCGGCGTGCCGGTCATCGTCACCGGCTGTGCCGCCCAGACCGAACCCGAAACCTTTGCCGCCATGCCAGAGGTCACCAAGGTCATCGGCAACCATGAGAAGATGCAGCCCGCCACCTGGGCGTCCCTGCGCGCCCCCGACCTGATCGGCGAGACCGAGAAGGTGGTCGTGGACGACATCATGTCGGTGCGGGAAACCGCGGGCCACCTGATCGACGGGTTCGGGCGGCACCGGGCCTATGTGCAGGTCCAGAACGGCTGCGATCACCGCTGTACCTTCTGCATCATCCCCTATGGCCGCGGCAATTCGCGGTCGGTGCCCGCAGGTGTGGTGGTCGAGCAGATCAAGCGTCTGGTCGGGCGCAGCTTTAACGAAGTCGTGCTGACCGGGGTGGACCTGACCAGCTGGGGCGCGGACCTGCCGGGCACGCCGCGGCTTGGCGATCTGGTCATGCGCATCCTGCGGCTGGTGCCGGACCTGCCGCGCCTGCGGATCAGCTCAATCGATTCGATCGAGGCGGACGAGAACCTGATGCTGGCCATCGCGACCGAACCGCGCCTGATGCCGCATCTGCACCTGTCGCTGCAGGCCGGCGACGACATGATCCTGAAGCGGATGAAGCGCCGCCACCTGCGCGACGATGCCATCGCCTTCTGCGAGGAGGCGCGGCGGCTGCGTCCCGACATGGTCTTCGGCGCCGACATCATCGCCGGCTTTCCGACCGAAACCGAGGCGATGTTCGACAATTCGCTGAAGCTCGTTCAGGATTGCGGCCTGACCTTCCTGCATGTCTTCCCCTATTCGGCGCGCAAGGGCACGCCCGCGGCGCGCATGCCCGCCGTGCCCGGTCCCGCGATCCGCGACCGGGCCGCGCGGCTGCGGGCGGCGGGCGATGCGGCCTTGCGCACGCATCTGGAGGCGCAGGTCGGGGTTGCGCACCGGGTGCTGACCGAAGGGCCGCGCCTTGGCCGGACCGAACAGTTCACCGAAGTCGCCTTTGACAGCGACCAGCCCGAAGGGGCGCTGATGACCCTGACCGTCGCGGGGCATGACGGGCAACGGCTGACGGTCTGACAGGGGGGTGCATGGGGGCGCTGCCCCCGCCCTGCGGGCTCCCTCGGGGTATTTTCACAACGGAGAAATGGCGGGTTGCCGGGATGCGCGGGGGCTTCTAGCCTGCCCCTTCGGAGGAGATGAATGACCGTGATCCTGTATTCCCATGACAGCGCCCGCCGCCACGTGACGCCCGATGGCCACCCCGAGCAGGTGGCACGACATGATGCCGTGATGGCGGCGCTGGAGGGGCTGGCGCTGGACCGGCGCGAGGCGCCCGTGGCGGAGGATGCCGAGGTGCTGCGCTGTCATCCCGTCCGCTATCTGCAGGGCCTGCGCGATGCAATGCCGCAGACGGGGACCCGCCAGATCGACGCGGACACGCATCTGTCGCCCGGCAGCCTGGAGCCTGCGCTGCGTGCCGTGGGTGGGGCCTGTGCGGCGGTGGACGCTGTTCTTGCCGAAGAGGCGCGGCGGGCCTTCGTCGCCCTGCGCCCGCCGGGGCACCATGCCGAGGCCGAGGTCTCGATGGGGTTCTGCCTGTTCGGCACTGTGGCGATCGCGGCGAAACGCGCGCTGGATCATCACGGGCTGGAGCGGGTGGCGGTCCTGGATTTCGACGTGCATCACGGCAACGGCACGCAGGCCCTGCTGTGGGACGAGGCGCGGGTGCTGTTCGTCAGCAGCCAGCAGTTTCCCCTGTGGCCGGGCACCGGGGCCGCGTCCGAGCGTGGCGCGCATGGGCAGGTGGTGAACCTGCCGCTGCCGCCCGGATCGGACGGGGCGCTGGCTTTGTCGGAATGGCGGGGCGCGCTGGACCGGATGCGGGAGTTTTCGCCGCAGCTGGTGCTGATTTCCGCCGGCTTTGATGCCCATCGCGACGATCCGCTGGCGCAGCTGGAATGGGACGACGACGATTATGCCGCCCTGACACGCGCGATCCTGGACGCGGCGGGAAAGGCCCCGGTGGTATCCTGCCTGGAAGGTGGTTATGACCTTCGGGCCTTGGGTCGCAGCGTGCGGGCCCATGTCGATGTGCTGATGGAGGCCGACTGATGAGCGATATCACCACCCTCTCGTTCGAGGAGGCCATGCGCGAGCTGGAGGCCACGGTCGGCAAGCTGGAGACCGGAGAGGCGACGCTGGAGGAATCGATCGCGCTGTACGAACGCGGCGCCGCCCTGCGTGCGCATTGCGAGGCCCGCCTGCGCGAGGCCGAGGAGCGGGTCGAGAAGATCACCCTGGCCGCCAACGGCCAGCCTGCCGGCACCACCCCCGTCGAGGGCCTGTGATGCAGGACCGCCTTGCACGTGTCCGCACCGAGGTTCAGGCCGAGCTGGATCGCGCCATCACGGCGCTGCCGCCCGGCGATCTGCGCGATGCGATGGCCTATGCGGTCAACGGCGGCAAGCGCCTGCGCGCCTTTCTGGTGATGGAATCGGCGCGCCTGCATGGGGTGTCCGACGATGCCGCCCTGCCGGTCGCGGCGGCGGTCGAGGCGCTGCATGCCTATAGCCTGGTCCATGACGACCTGCCGGCGATGGACGACGACGACCTGCGGCGCGGTCAGCCGACCGTCCATGTCAAATGGACCGATGCGACCGCGATTCTGGCGGGCGACGCGCTGCAGACGCTGGCGTTTCAGCTGTTGACCGATCCGCGCATCGGCGCGCCCGAAGCGCAGGTGCGGCTGGTGTCCGCGCTGGCGCAGGCATCGGGGGCGGCGGGCATGGTCTGGGGGCAGGCGTTGGACATCGCCGCCGAAACCGCGGGCACGCCGCTGGACCTGGACGCGATCACCGAATTGCAGGGTGGCAAGACCGGCGCGCTGATCCGCTTTGCCGCGACCGCAGGGCCGCTGATCGCGGGCGACGATCCCGCGGCGCTGGACCGCTATGCGATGGCCCTGGGCCTGGCCTTCCAGATCGCCGACGACATCCTGGACGTGACCGGCGATGAGGCCGTGACCGGCAAGCGCGTCGGCAAGGATGCCGGGGCCGGCAAGGCGACCTTCGTGTCGCTGCTGGGCCTGGACGGCGCACAGGCCGAGGCGCGGCGTCGTGTCGCCATGGGAACCGATGCGCTGTCGCACTATGGTGATGCTGCCGGGAACTTGCACGATCTCGCGCGTTTCGTTATCGAGCGCGACACTTGAACGCCCGCCCCGGAGGAGGGCCAGCCATGACCGATCGACCCAAGACGCCGATTCTGGACCGCGTTAGCCTGCCGTCGGATCTGAAGACCCTGACCGACGCGCAACTGCGCCAGCTTGCCGACGAGCTGCGGGCCGAGACCATCAGCGCCGTCAGCGTGACCGGCGGCCATCTGGGCGCGGGCCTGGGCGTGGTCGAACTGACCGTGGCCCTGCACGCTGTCTTCGATACGCCGCGCGACAAGCTGATCTGGGACGTGGGGCATCAGTGCTATCCGCACAAGATCCTGACCGGGCGGCGCGACCGCATCCGCACGCTGCGCATGGGCGGGGGCCTTGCGGGCTTCACCAAGCGCGCGGAAAGCCCCTATGACCCGTTCGGGGCGGGGCATTCGTCGACCTCGATCAGCGCGGCCTTGGGTTTCGCGATGGCGCGGGAACTGGGCGGCGACCCGGGCGATGCGATCGCCGTCATCGGCGACGGCGCCATGAGCGCCGGCATGGCTTATGAGGCGCTGAACAATGCGGGCCATGAGGGCAAGCGCCTGTTCGTGGTCCTGAACGACAACGAGATGTCCATTGCGCCCCCAGTCGGCGCGATGTCCTCCTATCTGACGCGCCTTTATGCGGGCGGGCCGTTCCAGGAGCTGAAGGCGGTGGCCAAGGGCGCCGTCGGCATGCTGCCGGACGCCCTGCAGGAGGGCGCGCGCCGCGCCAAGGAGATGCTGAAGGGCATGGCCGTGGGCGGCACCCTGTTCGAAGAGCTGGGCTTTTCCTACATCGGGCCGGTCGACGGTCACGACATGGAACAGCTGCTGCCCCTGCTGCGCACCGTGCGGGCACGGGCTGACGGTCCGGTCCTGATCCACGTCGTGACCAAGAAGGGCAAGGGTTATGCCCCGGCCGAGGCGGCCGCGGACAAGGGCCATGCCACTGCCAAGTTCGACGTGATCACCGGCGTGCAGGCCAAGGCGAAATCGAACGCGCCCAGCTATACCGCGGTCTTCGCGCAGGCGCTGATCGATCAGGCGGGCCGCGACGATCGCATCCTGGGGGTGACCGCCGCGATGCCGGACGGGACCGGCCTCAAGCAGTTCGCGCAGCGCTTTCCGCGCCGCTGCTTCGACGTGGGCATCGCCGAACAGCATGCCGTGACCTTTGCCGCCGGTCTGGCCGCGGGAGGCATGAAGCCTTTCGTCGCGATCTATTCGACCTTTCTGCAGCGCGGCTATGACCAGATCGTGCATGACGTCGCGGTCCAGAACCTGCCCGTCCGGTTCGCCGTCGACCGTGCCGGGCTGGTGGGCCAGGACGGTCCGACCCATTCCGGCGCCTATGACACCGCCTTCCTGGCCAATCTGCCTGGATTTGTCGTCATGGCCGCCGCGGACGAGGCCGAACTGGTCCACATGGTCGCCACGGCCGCCGCACATGACAGCGGCCCCATCGCCTTCCGCTTTCCGCGCGGAGAGGGCACCGGGGTCGAGATGCCCGAGGGCGGGCAGGTCCTGCCCATCGGCAAGGGCCGCATGATCGCGGAGGGCAAGGGCGTCGCCATCCTGTCCTTCGGCACGCGCCTGTCCGAGGTGATGACCGCGCGCGAGGCGCTGATGGCGCGGGGCATCACGCCCACGGTCGCCGACGCGCGCTTTGCCAAGCCGCTGGATCGTGACCTGATCCTGGCCCTAGCCCGCGATCACGAGGCGCTGATCACCATCGAGGAGGGCGCCGTCGGCGGTTTCGGCAGCCATGTCGCCCATCTGCTGGCCGAGGAGGGCGCCTTCGACAAGGGGCTGCGCTTCCGGTCGATGGTCCTGCCGGATGCGTTCGTCGACCACGACGCGCCGCGGGCGATGTATGACAGCAGCTGCCTGAACGCCCAGCATATCGAGGACAAGGTCCTCTCCGTGATGGGTGTCCAGTCGCTGGCGGCGCGGCGCACCGACCGCGCTTGATTGGTGTCGGCTGATCCCCTGAGGGGGGTCAGCCGGGCGCATAGCTGCGCACCAGCGCGCCCGCGATCATTCCCCATCCGTCCACGACCACGAAGAACGCCAGCTTGAAGGGCAGCGACACCACCACCGGGGGCAGCATCATCATGCCCATCGACATCAGCACGGCCGCCACGACCAGGTCGATGATCAGGAAGGGCAGGGCGATCAGGAACCCGATCTCGAATGCGCGCTGGATCTCGGACAGCATGAAGGACGGGATCAGCACCGACAGGCGGTCTGCGGGGCCGGTGCCGGGCGCGATCTCGGCCAGGTTGGCCAAGGTGTCGGGGTCGGTGCGGGCCGCCATGAACCCCTCGAACGGCACGATGCCGCGCTGGAAAGCCTCGGCGATGCCGATCTGACCCTGTTGCAGGGGCAGCCCCGCGACGGTCCAGGCCTCGCGCAGGACCGGGTCCATGATGAACCAGGTCAGAAAGATCGCTAGGCTGACGATCAGCATGTTCGGCGGGGATTGCTGCAGGCCGATCGACTGGCGCAAAATCGACAGGACCGTCACGATGAACGGGAACGCGGTCACCATGATCGCGATGCCCGGTGCCAGCGACAGCGCCGTCAGCACCAGGACCAGCATCACCGCATTGTCGCCCAGCCCGGCGCCCAGGGCGCCGCCCAGGTCCTGCGCCCACAGGGGCGAGGGCAGCAGGGCCGCGACCGCGACAAGGGCCGCGGCGCGGATCACGCCGCCCCCGTCGCGCCCAGGACGCGCACGCACAGCCGGTCTTCGGCCGATCCGTCGCCGGTCAGCTCGCCCCGCGCGATGACCTTGTCGCCCACGCAGATCTCGACCCCGTCCTCGATCGCCTGGTCCAGGACCAGGATGTCGTCGGCGCGCAGCGAGGACAGCTGCGAGACGGTCTGGCGCGTGCGGCCAAGGCGGATGGTCACCTCAACCTGGATGGTGTCGGTGTCGATCAGATGCTTCAGTGCGTCCATGTGCTGTCCTCCTGGGTGATTTCCGCGATCAGGGCGCGGATGTCGCCCGCGATGCTGTCGGGGGTAAAGTCGATGTGGCCGCCCTGCAGCGACACGGTGATCAGGTCCTGCGGGACCGGGGCGATCTCGATGCCCTCAAGGCCGGCCTGGGCCAGGCAGCGGCGGACCATGTCGGCCAGCCGGTCGCTGCAGGCGATGCGCAGGCCCACGGGGGTCGCGCGCTGCGCCAGATGGGTCAGCTCTGCCTGCAGGGCCTCCTCCAGCCGGCGCGACGACAGGGGCGGGGCCATCAGGTCCAGGACCTGATGCAGGATCGGCGCCAGCGCATCGACCGCCTCCTGGCGCATCTGGCGGCGGCGGGTCTCGTCCGCGGCCAGACCGGCGGCGACCTGTTCCAGGCTGGCGCTCAGGGCGCGCAGCTGGTCGTCCTGGGCCTGCGCGCTGGCCTGCGCCACGCCGTCGGCAAAGGCCTGGTCCAGGTCGGCCTGCGTGTAGGTCACCTCGACACGCGCCGCGACAGCGTTCGAGAAGGACTCAAGCTTGAAGAGGGCCAGGCTCAATTCACCTTCTCCTTGTTGTCGATCCATCCCGACAGGATCTTGACGCTCTCGTCATGGCGGTCCTTCATCATCGCCTTCAGGCGGGCGACCGGATCGGCAGGGGGCAGGGCCAGCTGGTCCAGCCCCGGAAACTCGATCGGCACGATCCGCGGGTTGTCCGGAGAGGGCTCGTCGTCGATCATGCCCGTCAGCCCGCCCATCATCGGGGGCATCGGCGGCAGGCTGTTGTCCAGCATCGGCGCAGGGGCGGGCGCGCGATTGCGCATCATCGGGCGCAGGACCATCACGATCACGGCCAGCGCAAAGACGCCGATCAGCGCGATGCGCGCCAGATCGTTCAGCGCCAGCCGATCAAGGAAGCCCGGCGTGGCCAGGGTGCCATTCTCGCCCAGCGTGGCGAAGGGCAGCGACTTGACGGTGATCTGGTCACCCCGCGCCTCGTCATAGCCTACGGCAGAGGCGACCAGCTCGCGCAGCGTCTGCAGCTCGGCCTCGGACCGGGGGGTCAGGGTGGTCTCTCCATCGGCGCCGCTCTGCGGGACGCCGTTCACCAGGACGGCGACGGTCAGGCGGCGGGTCGATCCGGGCTGGCGCTGAACCTCACGCGTGGTGCGGCTGACCTCGAAATTGGACTGGGTACGGTTCTCGGCGCGGCTGCTCTGGCTGGTGTCGCCCGGCTGTTCCGTGGCGTCGGGCAGGTTCGAGGCCGCGGTGACTGCGCCCTTTCCGGTCGAGTTGCTCTCGTCCGTCGTCTCCTCGGTCACGGTGGAGATCAGGGCGCGGGCCTCGGGGTCATAACGCTGTTCGGTCAGCAGTTCTGTTTCGGTCAGCAGGTCCAGGTTCAGTTCGACGATGGCGTTTCCAATGCCGACATGGGGCTCCAGGATGCGTTCGACGTTGCGCTTCATCTCGGCCGCGCGGTCGGCTCCTGTCTGGTCCTCGGTCGCGGCGATGATCCCGCGCTGCGAATCGATGACGGTGACGCGGTCGGGTTGCATGCCCGGCACGCCCGACGACACCAGGTATTTCAGCGCCGCGGCCTGTTCGCGCGTGATCGTGCCCCCATTGGTGGTCAGGGTGACCGAGGCGCTGCCGTTCTGGTCGCGGCGGTATCCGCGTCCGGTCTCGATCGCCAGGTGGACGCGGGCGGTCTGGACGTTGGGCAGGGCCAGGATGGTGCGCGCCAGCTCTCCCTCCTTCGCGCGCCAATAGGCGGCGTCGAACATCTGCGACGTGGTGCCAAAGCCCGACATGCCGTCCAGCAGCTCGTAGCCGGTGCTGCCGGCGGCGGGCAGGCCTTCGGCAGCCAGATCCATCCGCAGGCGATCGCGCTGATCGGCCGCGACATAGATCGAGTCGCCCCGCACCTCGTAGGGAACGCCGGCGCGTTCGATGCCGGCGATGACCTCGCCGGCCTGGGCGCTGTCCAGCCCGCCATAGATCAGGGCCATGCTGGGGCGGCTGGCCATCCAGCCGAACCCTGCGATCACCAGGAACGTCCCCAGAAAGGCCGCCCCCAGGATCATCCGCTGTCGAGAGCTTCGCTCGTTCCAGTAGTCCTGCAGTTTTTGCAAAACCGTTCCTTTCGAATCATCGCGTCATGGTCGTCTGACCCTGAAATGACATGGGCCACGTTAAGAATTGGTTAGTCGCAACCTGATATTTCGGTCTGGTCAGGACGGAGAATCACGATGACCGACATTGTTGCGGCGGCACCCGAAAAGCCGCGCGGAAAGAAGGGGTTGCTGATCCCGCTGGTGGCGACGCTGGTCCTGGGCGGGGCGGGATTCGCATCCAGCTATCTGGGCTTCTGGTCGCCCTCCGGCATGCTGTCGGGCCCCGAGGAGCCGGTCCAGTCGACCGAGCACATGAGCGTCGAGTTCATCGACATCCCCACCATCGAGATCGTCATCCCGGGTGGCCGCGCCCGCAGCCTGGTCCTGTCCGCGACGATCGAGACCGACACCACCCACAAGGCCGAGGTGACCCACCTGATGCCGCGCGTGTCGGACGCGTTCACGACCTTCCTCTCGGGCGTCGATCCGGCGGCCTATGACAAGCGCGGCGTCCTCGAGGTGATCCGCGCCGAACTGGTCACTCGCACCCGCTTCGTCCTGGGCGAGGAGCCGGTCAAGGACCTTCTGATCACGGAGTTTCGATTCAAATGACCCTGGAACAACTGATGCAGATCCTGCTGCTGGCTGCCTGTCTGGGGCTTGGCGTCTTCTGCGCCACCCTGGCACGGCGCCTGCGGCGGATGAACAATCTGGAAAGCGGTCTGGGGGGCGCGATCGCCGTCATGGCCGCCGAGGTCGACCGCTTGGAACGCGCCATCCGGTCGGCCCGCGACGAGGCCACCGCCGCCAGCGAGCGCCTGGCCGAGGAGATCGAGACCGCACGCCGCGAACGCGCCATCTGGGATCTGCGGCAGCGCATCGGGGCCGCCGCCTCCGAGGCGCCGCAGCCGATGCCTTCGGGTCGCCGCCTGCGCAAGCGCGAGGTGTCCCATGGCTAGGCATCTGCTGCCCGCGCTGACATTGCTGTTCGCCCTGCCGGCCGGTGCGATGATCTGGCAGGGCCAGAACCTGTCGGGGGTGTTTGCCGCCGTGGCCGCGCCCACCGACCTGCTGGACGGCTGCGGCGATGTCCCCGAGGCCGTGGCCCTGGCCGAGGAGCTGCGCGACCGTGCGCTGCGCATAGAACGCTACATGGAATCCATCGACGCGCGGAAGGCCGAGCTTGTGCAGGCGGAAAGCACGCTGCGCGAACGGCTGGCCGAACTGCGCGCCCAGAAGGGCAGCATCACGGCCCGCCAGGACGGCGCGACCCAGGCCGTGCGCACCGACATCGACCGGCTGATCGCGCTTTATGACCAGATGAAACCTGCCGAGGCCGCCGCCATCCTGACCAACCTGCCCGCCGATTTCGCGGCCGAGATCCTGATGCGCGTCCAGCCCGAGGCCGGCGCCCGCATCATCGCCGCGGTCGAGCCGCGCCAGGCCGCCCTGCTGACCGCCCAGATGGGCGCGCGCAGCGTCCGCAACCCATAAGGAACCCCGCAATGTTCGGTTTCGTCGGAATATTCCTTACGATCGCCATGGTGTTCGGCGGCTACCTGCTGGCCGGCGGCAAGATGGGCGTGATCCTGCATTCGCTGCCCTTCGAGATGATGATGATCATGGGTGCCGCCGTCGGCGCCTACCTGCTGGGCAACGACAGCCATACGCTGAAGGCCACCCTGGGCGGGCTGATCCGCGCCTTCAAGGGCCCGAAATGGAACGCCCAAGATCATCAGGACGTGCTGTGTCTGATGTTCCAGCTGCTCAAGATCGCCAAGGAGAACCCCGTCGCGCTGGAACAGCACATCGAGAATCCGGGCGAATCACCGATCTTCACCGCCTATCCCAAGCTGGCGGCGGATCATCATGTCGTCTCGCTGATCGCCGATACGCTGCGTTCGGCCAGCCTGAACTATGACGATCCCTACCAGGTCGAGGACATGCTGTCCCGCCGCATCGCCGTCCTCAAGGAGGAGGAGATGCACGTCCCCCACGCCCTGCAGAACATGGCCGACGCGCTGCCCGCCCTGGGGATCGTCGCGGCGGTTCTGGGCGTGATCAAGACCATGTCCTCGATCGATCAGCCGCCTTCGATTCTGGGCAAGATGATCGGCGGGGCGCTGGTCGGTACTTTCCTGGGGGTGTTCCTGTCCTATGGCTTCGTGGCGCCGCTGGCCAACCGGCTTGGCGCGGTCGTCAAGCAGGACCTGGGCTTTTACGAGGTCGTCAAGTCGGTCCTGGTCGCGGGCCTGCACCAGCACGCCACCACCCTGTGCGTCGAGGTTGGCCGCCAGACCGTGCCCGAACATGTGCGCCCCAGCTTCGACACGCTGGAAGGCGCCCTGAGAGAGCTGAAGAAGGCGGCGTGATGACCCGGATCGGCCTGCCGCTTTTGATCGCCTGCCTGGCCGCTGGTCCGGTCGCCGCCGCCGGGCTGGACGGCTTTCGCCGCACCGCCGACGAATGGCTGCTGACCGGACAGGGGCTGCCGCGCGATTATCGCGTGACGCTGCTGCAGATGGACAGTGCCGACCGGCTGCAGGCGATCGCCTATCTGCGCCGCATCGGATTGTTAACGGAACGTCCCTGGTCGCTTGACGACCTCCTGCGCCCCGCGGCCACCAGAACGGAGCCCCGCGAATGACCCCCATTGCCGCCCTCTCGGGCAAGTCCACCAAGATCCTGGACGCGCCCCTGCTTGTCACGGGCGGCCTTGTGCTGGTCGTCATCTCGATGGTGATCCCGCTGCCGGCCGGCGTGCTGGATTTCGGCATCGCCATCTCTATCGCCACCGCCGTGATGGTGCTGGTCATGGCCTCGCTGGTCGAGAAGCCCACCGACTTTCAGGCGTTCCCGGTCCTGCTGCTGGTCAGCCTGGTGATCCGGCTGTCGCTGAACGTATCGTCGACCCGGCTGATCCTGACCGAAGGGCAGAACGGCAAGGAGGCGGCGGGTTCGGTCATCAACGGCTTTGCCGAATTCGTGGCAGGGGGGTCGATCCTGGTCGGGATCACGATCTTTGCGGTGATCTCTGTGGTGAACTTCATGGTCATCACCAAGGGCTCGGGCCGCATGGCCGAGGTCGCCGCCCGCTTTGCGCTGGATTCGCTGCCCGGCAAGCAGCTGGCCATCGACGGCGATCTGAACGCCGGCGCCATTGACCACCAGGAGGCGAAGCGCCGCCGCATCCAGGAACAGCGCGAGATCAGCTTCTTCGGCTCGCTGGACGGCGCGTCGAAGTTCGTCAAGGGCGACGCGGTGGCGGGGATCGTCATCACGCTGATCAACCTGTGCATCGGTCTGGTCGTAGGCATCACGATCCACGGAATGCCCCTGGGAGAGGCGGCGGCGACCTATTCCCACCTGACGGTCGGGGACGGGCTGGTCAGCCAGATCCCGGCGCTGATCACCTCGATGGCGGCGGCGCTGCTGCTGTCGCGGGGCGGGGCCACGGAAACCACCGCGGGCCTGATGTCGACCGAGTTCGTGCGCAGCTGGCAGCCGGCGGCGATGGTCGCGGCGGCGATGGTGGTGATCTCCCTTGTGCCGGGCATGCCGAAGCCGCTGTTTCTGGGGATCGCGGCGGGGATGGGCTTCATGGCCTGGCGCATCGCGCAGAAACGCCGCATCGCGGACGAGGCGCTGCCCGACCTGCCCCTGGGCGACAGCGCGATCAAGCCCGCCGCCCGCATTGGGGACGTTCTGGACACCGACGACATCAGCGTCGAGATCGGGTCGGACCTGATCGTGACCGCGCTGGACCAGGCGCGGGGCCTGGGCAGCCGCATCAGCAACCTGCGCATCCACATCGCCCACAGCTTCGGCCTGATCCTGCCGGATGTGCGCATCACCGACACCGACGATCTGCCGCCCGGCGATTATCAGATCCGCATCCACGGCGTCATCCGCGGTCGCGGCACCCTGCGCCCGGCCGAGATCTTGGCGCTTGGCCCGGATGCCGTGCTGGCCGATCTGCGCGGCGTGGCGGTCCGCGAGCCGGTCTATTCCAGCCCGGCCCGCTGGATCCATCCGACCGACCAGGAGGACGCGGCGACCATGGGCGCCACCGTCGTGACCCCGATGGAAGTGCTGTCCACGCATCTGATGGAGGTGGTCAAGGCCAACCTGCCCGCACTGCTGACCCTGGGCGCGATGCAGCGCCAGATCGAGGAACTGAAGACCCTGTCCGACACCGGCCGCGCTGAACGATATCGCAAGTATTTCGACGCGATGATGCCGGACAAGGTGACGCCCGAGACGCTGCTGGCGATCCTGCGCGCCCTGCTGGAGGAGCGGATCTCGATCCGCAACCTGCCGCTGATCGTGGATGCCATCTGCGAGTTCCGCAACGTGGAATCGGCCGAGACGATCTATGAGCTGGTGCGCAAGCGCCTGCGCGGCCAGATCACCCAGCAATATTCGGACGAGGCCGGTCGCGTCGCAGCCCTGCAGCTGCATCCCGCCTGGGAGGCGGAGTTCGTGCGCGCCGATGCCGAAACCGGACGTGCGGGAGGCGGGGCGATGACCCCCGCCATGTCCAAGAAGCTGGTCGAGGCCACCCGCCGCGCGCTGTCCCTGGCTGAACCCGTCGCCCGCACCGTGCTGGTCGCGCCCGACCACCGGCGCCGCATGGTCCGCGCGGTGCTGGGGGCCAACGGCATGGCGGTCCCGGTCCTGGGTCTGGAGGAGATCGATCCCGCCGCCGAACTGCGCCTGCTGGGCACCGTCGAGGCCGCATGATGTGGGACCAGCTGCAGGCCATCGTCCCGGGCTTGGACTGGGCGCTGGTGCTGGTCTATGTCCGCGTGCAGGCCTGCGTGGTGGCCCTGCCGGGCTTGGGCGAACGCGTGATCTCGGCCCGCGTCAAGGTGGCGATCGCGCTGGCGCTGGCGCCGCTGCTGTCGGGCATCGCGCCCGGCCCGCAGATGCCCGCGCAGCCCCTGGGCATGATCGCGCAGGTCGGGGTCGAGATGGTTCTGGGCTTTGCCACGGGCATCATGCTGCGGCTGCTGACCATCGCCATAGACATCGCCACCACGGCCATTGCCGCGACCGCGTCACTGTCCCAGATCATGGGCATCCAGAACGAGATGTCGCCCCATCCCATCGGCAACATGCTGCACCTGGCCGGCATGGCGGTCCTGATGGCCATGGGCCTGCCGGTCATGATCGTCGAACTGATCGCCGACAGCCTGCGTCTCTGGCCGCCCGCGGACCTGCCCCAGGTCGAGGGACTGGTGATGGCCGTCGTCCGCATGGTCACCGACAGCTTCTGGCTGGCGATGATGCTGGCCGCGCCCTTCACCTTGGGCGGGTTCCTGTACCAGGCGCTGTCGGGCGTCATCAACCGGGTGATGCCCGCCCTGCCGGTCGTGTTCATCGGCGCGCCCGCCTCCATCCTGCTGGCGCTGATGGGGTTGGTGATCCTGGCGCCGCTGCTGGTCGGCATCTGGGCCAACGCGGTCATGGGCTTCATGCTGCCGGCACTGCCATGAGGGACCGCGGATGAGCGAGGATACCGACGACAAGCAGTTCGAGGCCACCGACCAGAAGCTGCAGCGTGCGCGCGAAAAGGGCGACATTCCGCGATCGACGGAATTGAACGTCACGATGATGTATCTGGGGGCATTCTTGGCCTTTTCGGTCATGGCCGGCTTTGCGGTGCGCCAATGGATGGCCATGGCCACGCGGGCGCTTGGTGCCGAGGGCTGGTCGGACAGCGGGCCGGCACCGATCGCGCGCGGCCTGGCCGCCTATGCCGCGACCGCCACGATCGGCTTGGCCGCGCTGGTGATGGGGGCGATCCTTCTGGGCCTGATCGCCACGCGGGCGCTGATCTTTTCGCCCCAGAAGCTGGCCTTCGACATCAAGCGCATCAACCCGGTCAAGAACGCCGCGCAGAAGTTCGGCAAGGACGGCCTGGTGACCTTCGCCTTTTCATTGGGCAAGGCCGGACTGGTCTGTGCGGGGGGGTGGTTCCTGTTCGCATCGCTGCTGGACCGGATCGCCGCCGCGGCGATGGCGGACGGGCAATGGGTTGCGGCGCTGGGCTCGATCCTGGGGCAGGTGCTGATGCTGGGGCTGGTCGTCTCGATCGTCTTCACCGTGCCGGACATGCTGTGGAAGTGGTTCGACCACCGACGCAAGAACCGCATGAGCCGCCAGGAGATGCAGGACGAGTTCAAGGATTCCGAAGGCGACCCGCACATGAAGGGCGCCCGCCGCCAGCGCGCGGTCGACATCGCGATGAAACAGATGCTGGCCGACGTGCCCACCGCCGACGTCATCATCGTCAACCCGACCCATTATGCCGTCGCCCTGAAATGGTCGCGGGGGTCCGGCCGTGCCCCGGTCTGCGTGGCAAAGGGCACCGACGAGGTCGCCGCCCGCATTCGCGCGAAGGCGACCGAGGCGGGCGTGCCCATCTGGTCCGACCCGCCCTGCGCCCGCGCCATCCACGCCCAGGTCAAGGTGGGCGAGGAGATCGACCGCGCCCATTTCGCCGCCGTCGCCGCCGCGATCCGCTTTGCCGAGAAGATGCGACAGAAGGCCCGTTCCGGATGGTAGACAAGATCAAGCAGCTGCAGCAGCTGGAACGCATCGCGCGGCTGAAGGCCGAGCGTCAGCTCAAGACCTTTGCGGCGTTCAATGCGCACATGACCGTCGCACGCCAGCGCATCGATTCGCTGCAGGCCACGCTGGCGCAAAGCTATGACAGCACCGCCCCCCTGACCCTGCCCGAGGCGCGCATCGCCAACGCCCAGGCCGGGCGTGCCGCACGAGAGCTGCGCCATGCCGACCAGGAGCTGCAGCGGATGCTGCCCCGGTTCCAGATCGCCCGCCAGCAGGCGGCGCGCGAATTCGGCCGGGCCGAGGCGCTGCTGGGCTTGGGACAGGACGAGGCGGAACGCCGCCGCAAGGAGAAATACTGAGCCGTCGGCGGCATTGGACAGGCTGCGACCGGGATGCTAGGCACGGTGCCAAGCCACGGGGAAGAGCCATGTTGCACAGCGATCCGAACACCGACAGCCACCGCAAGATCTGGACCGCCGAGGGCGCGCGCGCCGTCTTTGACCTGCCGCTGATGGATCTACTGTTTCAGGCGCAGACCGTGCACCGCCAGCATTTCGACCCGAACCGCGTGCAGCTGAGCCGCCTTCTGTCGATCAAGACCGGCGGCTGCCCCGAGGATTGCAGCTATTGCAGCCAGTCGGCCCGCCATGCGTCGGGCCTGTCGGCATCCAAGCTGATGGAGGTCGAGCGCGTGCTGGCCGAGGCGCGCCGCGCACGCGACGCCGGTGCCACGCGCTATTGCATGGGCGCCGCCTGGCGCAGCCCCAAGGCACGCGACATGCCGCAGATCATCGCCATGGTCGAGGGCGTCAAGGCCCTGGGAATGGAGACCTGCATGACCTTGGGCATGCTGGATGCGGACCAGTCGCGCCAGTTGGCCGATGCCGGGCTGGACTACTACAACCACAACATCGACACGTCCGAGGCGCATTACGGCAACGTCATCACGACCCGCAGCTTTGCCGACCGGCTGGATACGCTGGACACCGTCCGGCAGGCCGGGATCAAGGTCTGCTCGGGCGGCATCCTGGGTCTGGGCGAGGGGCCGCAGGACCGCGTCGACATGCTGGTGACGCTTGCCAACCTGCCGGTCGCGCCGGAAAGCGTGCCGATCAACATGCTGATCCCGGTCGAGGGCACCCCGCTGGCCGACGCCGCCCCGGTGGACCCCATCGATTTCGTGCGCATGATCGCCACCGCGCGCATCATGATGCCGCGCAGCCATGTCCGCCTGTCCGCCGGCCGCACCGCCATGTCGGACGAGATGCAGGCGATGTGCTTCTTTGCCGGGGCCAATTCGATCTTCGTGGGCGACACGCTGCTGACCAAAGACAACCCCGAGGAGGAAAGCGACATGCGCCTGTTCGCCAAGCTGGGCCTTCAGCCCATGCAGGCGCACGAACATCATCCCGACGCAGCGCGCCGGGCCGAATTGCTGGCCGCCGATCCCGCCATTCCGATCCTGCGCTAGGGCCGGGGCCGCGGCTTGGACCGGCTGGCGACCTATCGACGCGACCTGCAGGGTCTGGCGGGCGATGCGCGGCTGCGCAGCCTGGCTGAGCGCCGGGGGATCGACTTTTCGTCGAACGACTATCTGGGCCTTGCGCAAAGCGACCGGATGCGGACCGCGGTCGTGCGGGCGCTGGACGCGGGCGTTCCGGTGGGCGCGGCGGGGTCGCGCCTGCTGCGGGGCAACACCGACCGGCAGGCCGGGTTCGAGGATGCCGCCGCACGGTTCTTCGGCGCCGAGGCGGCCTTGGGCTTTGGTGGGGGCTATGTCGCGAACTTTGCGGTCATCACCACCCTGCCTCAGCGGGGCGACCTGCTGCTGATGGATGCGCTGGCCCATGCCAGCACGCATGAGGGGGCGCGGGCCGGGCGCGCCGAGGTCGCCAGCTTTCGCCACGGCGATGTCGGCCACGCCGAGGATGTGATCACCGCATGGCGCCGCGCGGGCAACACGGGGGCGGTCTGGATCGCGGTCGAGAGCCTTTACAGCATGGACGGGGACCGGGCGCCGCTGGACGACCTGATGCGGCTGGCGGACGCGCACGGCTTTCTGCTGATCGACGAGGCGCATGCGACGGGTGTCTTCGGTCCCCGGGGGCGGGGACTGGCCCATCACCTGGAAGGGCGCGACAACGTCGTGACGCTGCATACGCTTGGCAAGGCCCTGGGCGGGTCCGGTGCGCTGATCTGCGGGGCGCGGGTGCTGATCGATTTCCTGGTGAACCGCTGCCGGCCCTTCATCTTTGCCACCGCGCCGTCGCCGCTGATGGCGGCCGCGGGGCTGGAGGCGCTGGCGATGCTGCAGGACGAACCGTGGCGCCAGGCGACCTTGGCGGGCCATGTCGTGGCGTTCCACGACCAGATGGCGCGCCGCCTGCCGCAGGTTCCGCTGAGCGGCAGCCAGATCGTGCCGCTGATCGTCGGACCCAATGCCGAAACCATGGCGCTGGCCGCACAGGTGCAGGCGCGCGGGTTCGACGTGCGCGGCATCCGCCCTCCGACGGTGCCCGAGGGCACGTCGCGGCTGAGGGTGTCGCTGACGCTGAACGCCACGCGCGCGGATGTGCTGCGGCTGGCCGAGACGCTGGAGGATCTGTGGCCGGATTTGTGATCACAAGCACCGGCACCGATGTCGGCAAGACGGTCTTCGCGGCCGGGCTGTGCGGGCTGATCGGGGCAGAGTACTGGAAGCCGGTGCAGTCGGGGCTGGCCGGGAACGTCGAAAACGACGCCATTTCCGCCGCCCGCGGGGATGCCGCCCAACCCGGCACCGACCGCGCCGAGGTCGAGCGGCTGTCCGGCGCCCGGACCCACCCCGAGGCCGTGCTGCTGCCCCAGCCCCTGTCGCCGCACCGGGCGGCGGAACTGGCGGGCGTCACGCTGGACCCGGCGGGCTGGACGCCGCCCGATGCCGCGCGGCTGGTGATCGAGGGGGCGGGCGGCGCGCTGGTGCCCGTCACGCGGCAGGTGCTGTTCGCGGACCTGTTCGCGCGCTGGCAGGTGCCGGTGATCGTCGTCTGTGCCACGGGGCTGGGCACGATTAGCCACAGCCTGACCGCGCTGGAAAGCCTGCGCGCGCGGGGCGTGCCGGTGCATGGCGTAGCCTTCGTCGGGCCTGCGAATGACGACAACATGGCGACCATCGGCGATCTGGGTCGGGTCAGGGTGCTGGGACGCCTGCCCCTGCTGGACCGGCTGGACAGGGACAGCCTGAGCGCCGCGATGCGATCCGCGTTTAGTGCAGGGGATTTCGCATGAGCGCCGTCTGGCATCCGTTTTTTCAGCATGGCACCGAACCGGCCCCGCCCCGGGCGGTCGGCACCCAGGACGCGCATATCCTGACCGATCGCGGCCCGCTGCTGGACGGGATCAGCAGCTGGTGGGTGGTCACCCATGGCCACAATCAGCCCCAGATCGTGGAGGCCATCCGCGAGACCGCCGGGCGGCTGGACCAGGTGATCTTTGCCGGGCTGACCCATGACCCGGCGGAGGAGCTGGCCGAGGCGCTGGTGACAATGACGCCCGCGGGGCTGGACCACGTGTTCTACAGCGACAGCGGATCGACCGCGGTCGAGGTCGCGTTGAAGATGGCCCTGGGCTATTGGCGCCACGAGGGCGACGGCCGCCACCGCATCGCGGTGATCGAGGACAGCTATCACGGCGACACCATCGGCACGATGAGCGTCGGAGAGCGGGGGGTCTTCAACGCGGCCTATGACCCGCTGATGTTCGGGGTGGACCGGTTGCCCTTTCCCGAGGGCGACGGTGCCGCGACGCTGGCGGCGTTCGAGGCGCTGGCGGCCAGCGGGCGGATGGCGGCGATCATTCTGGAGCCGCTGGTGCTGGGCGCGGGGGGGATGCGGATGTACGACCCCGCGGTTCTGGCCGGGCTGCGGGCGATCTGCGACCGCCACGACGTGCTGATGATCGCCGACGAGGTGATGACCGGATGGGGCCGCACCGGGCGGTTGTGGGCCTGCGATCATGCGGGCGTCGCGCCCGATATTCTGTGCACGTCCAAGGGGTTGACCGGGGGCGTGGTGCCGCTGGCGGCGACGCTGGCCAGCGGGCGGATCTTCGACGCGCATCGCTCGACCGACCGGCGACGGACCTTCTATCACTCCAGCAGCTATACCGCGAACCCGATCGCCTGCGCGGCGGCGCTGGCGCAGGTGCGGCTGTGGCAGGCCAGCCCGATGCAGGCGCGGCTGGACGCGCTGTCCGCCATGCAGGCCGAACGGCTGGCGCGGCTGGACGGGCGGTTCACCAACATCCGCCAATGCGGCACCATCGCCGCCGCCGACCTGGTCGTGCCCGAGGGCGGCTATCTGTCCGAAGTCGGGCCGCGGATGCGGGCGCATTGCATGGATCGCGGCGTGCTGCTGCGTCCCTTGGGGAACACGGTCTATGTGCTGCCGCCTTATTGCGTGACGGGGGGCGACCTGGATGCGGCCTGGGAGGCCGTCACCTCATTTGAGGTCTAGGTCGACCCAGACCAGCCTGCGATGCGAGGCCAGCGCCACGGCCTCTGCCAGCGGATCGTCGGGCGCGGGCCAGACGACACCCGACGCCAGCACCGACAGCCCCTTCGCAGGCAGGACGTAGTCCAGTCGCAGGTTGCCAGGCGCGCGGTCGTATTCCGCCGTATCCAGCGCCGGGTCGCCCCGCTGGCCGGCATTCGGGCCGGTCTGCGGAGGTTGCCATGCGCCGCGCGGCCGGGGGTCCTGGGTAACGGCGGCCAGCGCCGCCAGCGTGGCCGGATCGCCGTCGCCGTCCTGCGGATCGACGTTCAGGTTGCCCAGGATCGCAAAAGGCGCGTCGGGAAGGTGGGTCAGCCAGAAGGTGACCTCGTCATGGTTGCGGGCGGGATTGCGATCCTCGAAGGCGGGCGGCGTTGCGGCCAGTGCCAGCAGGTGCAGCGGCCCCGCAGGCGTGTCCAGCGCCACGTCCCAGTGCGCCGTGCTGGACAGGCGCTGGATGTCGGCATGGGGGCTTCCGGGCATCCGGTGGCCCGGCAGGTCGCGCCACAGCGTCGCGCTGTGATCGGTGACGCCCGCGATGGACAGCCGCGACAGCACCGCCAGCCCTGCCTGTCCGGTGAAGGCGCCATAGCCCTGCGCATCGCGGGGCTGGCCCGCGCGTCCGTCGCCATCCAGGTCCACGCCCGTGGCCATGCCGCGGTTGGATTGCGTCGCATGATGATGCGGCATCGCATGACCCTGTTCGGCCAGAAGGCCCGCGAATGCGGTCAGCGCGCGGTTGTCCAGGTCCCAGTCCAGCCCTGTCAGCAGGATCGCATCGGGCGCGGCATGGGCGATCACCTGCGCCGCGGCCACAACCTGCGGATCGCGGGCCATGATGTCGCGCAACAAAAGACCCGGCCCGTCGCGCGACAGGCCGGGGTCCCAGGTGGCGATGCGCAGCGGATCGGCCGCCGCCGGGCCCGCCAGCAGCAAGGCCAGGGCAAGGGCCCTTAGACCCAAGGGCGGGCCTGGGCCATCTGCGTCTCGAACGTGTCGATGGCGGGGGCCTTTTCCATCGTCAGGCCGATGTCGTCTAGGCCGTTCATCAGGCAATGCTTGCGGAACGGGTCGATGTCGAAGCCGTATTCGGTGCCGTCCGCGCCGGTCACGGTCTGCGCGTCCAGATCGACGGTGATGCGGGCATTCGCGCCCTTTTCGGCATCGCGCATCAGCGCGTCGACCGCATCTTGGGGCAGGACCACCGGCAGGATGCCGTTCTTGAAGCAGTTGTTGAAGAAGATGTCGGCAAAGCTGGTCGAGACGACGCAGCGGATGCCGAAATCCAGCAGCGCCCAGGGGGCATGTTCGCGCGAGGAGCCGCAGCCGAAATTGTCGCCCGCGATCAGGATCTGGGCGTCGCGATAGGCGGGCCGGTTCAGGACGAAATCTGGGATCTCGTTCCCGTCGCGGTCATAGCGCATCTCATCGAACAGGTTCACGCCCAGGCCGGACCGCTTGATGGTCTTCAGGAACTGCTTGGGGATGATCATGTCGGTGTCGATGTTGACCAGCGGCATGGGGGCCGCGATGCCGGTCAGGGTGGTGAACTTGTCCATGATGTCCTCAGGCCGGTTCGTGCGCGAATTCGCGGATGTCGGTCAGGCGTCCGGTGACGCCGGCGGCGGCCGCCATCGCGGGGCTCATCAGGTGGGTGCGGCCCTTGTAGCCCTGGCGCCCCTCGAAGTTGCGGTTGCTGGTCGCGGCGCAGCGTTCGCCGGGCTTAAGCTGGTCGGGGTTCATGCCCAGGCACATCGAGCAGCCGGCCAGCCGCCATTCAAAGCCCGCGTCGATGAAGATGCGGTCCAGCCCTTCCTCCTCGGCCATGGCGCGGACCAGGCCCGATCCCGGCACGACCATGCCGCGCACGCCCGGCGCCAGCTTGCGCCCGCGCAGCACGTCGGCGGCCGCGCGCAGGTCCTCGATCCGGCCGTTGGTGCAGGATCCGATGAAGACCGCGTCGATGGCGATGTCGGTCAGCGGCGTGCCGGCGGTCAGGCCCATATAGTCCAGCGACCGGCGCGCGGCATCGACCTTGCCGCCCGCAAAGCTTTCCGGGTCGGGCACGGATGCCGTGATCGGCAGCGCGTCTTCGGGGCTGGTGCCCCAGGTGACGGTCGGCGCGATGTCCTCGGCGCGGATGGTCAGGACCTTGTCGAAATGCGCGCCGTCGTCCGAGAAGAGCGTCTTCCACCAGGCGACGGCGGCCTCCCACTGGGCGCCCTTGGGCGCATGGGGGCGGCCCTTGACGTAATTGAACGTCACCTCGTCCGGGGCGATCAGGCCGGCGCGGGCGCCGCCCTCGATCGCCATGTTGCAGATGGTCATGCGGCCTTCCATCGACAGGTTGCGGATCGCCTCTCCGCAATATTCGATGACATGGCCGGTGCCGCCTGCGGTGCCGGTCTCGGCGATGATGCGCAGGACGATGTCCTTGGCGGTCACGCCGGGCGCCAGGCGTCCGGTGATCTCGACCTTCATGTTCTTGGACTTGCCCTGGATCAGGGTCTGGGTGGCCAGCACATGCTCGACCTCGGACGTGCCGATGCCGTGGGCCAGCGCGCCGAAGGCGCCGTGGGTCGCGGTATGGCTGTCGCCGCAGACGACGGTCATGCCGGGCAGGGTCCAGCCCTGTTCGGGGCCGACGATGTGCACGATGCCCTGGCGGATGTCGTTCACCGGGTAATAGACCACCCCGAATTCGCGGGCGTTGCGGTCCAGCGCATCCACCTGGATGCGGCTTTCCTCGTTGTCGATGCCGGTCTGACGGTCCAGCGTGGTGGGCACGTTGTGGTCGGGCACGGCGATCGTGCGTTCGGGCGCACGGACCGGGCGGCCGGTCATGCGCAGCCCCTCGAAGGCCTGCGGGCTGGTCACCTCGTGGACCAGATGGCGGTCGATATACAGAAGGCAGGTGCCGTCTTCCTGGCGGTCCACCACATGGGCGTCCCAGATCTTGTCGTAAAGCGTGCGTGCAGGGGTCATGGCTGAGGTCTTTCGGCTGTGATGCGGGAAGGGTGACAGGCGGGCAGCCGTCAGCCCTGCGCGGTCACGCCCAGCATCTCGCCGTAGAAGCGGCCCGGCAGGCGCGCGCGGTCATGAATGTCGAAATAACGCATCATCGGGCCAGATTAGGCCAGCATCCGCCTGCTGGCAAGCGCGCGCATGTCAAGGAAAATGCCGCGAGAGATTGAGACGGGCCGAAAAGATGCTATGTTGGGGGAACCCCTGCGCCGGGGGCTATCGGCGCGCGGACCGGAGGACTACACCCTGTCACAAGACGCCCCGTCGGCCGGTCGGCCGACCTCGACCCAGCAGACCAGCCAGCATACCAGTGACGACATGCTGGCCCTGGTGCTGAATTCCCTTGATGACGACAAGGCCGAGGAGGTCGTCAGCATCGACCTGCGCGGTCGCACGGCCATTGCCGACCACATGGTCATCGCCTCGGGGCGCAGCTCGCGCCAGGTGGGCGCCATCGCGGAGAAGCTGGCCGAGCGCGTGAAGCAGGTCACCGGCCGCAGCCCCCGGATCGAGGGCAAGGATGCCGGCGACTGGGTGCTGATCGACACGGACGACGTGATCGTCCACGTGTTCCGCCCCGAGGTCCGCGACTTCTATCAGCTGGAAAAGATGTGGCTGCCCGCCGATGCGCTGGCCCGCGTGCGCGAACCCGCCCAACCGTCCAGCTATCAGCCGCAGGACTGATCCGCCGCGATGCGGATCGACATCGCCGCCGTGGGGCGGCTGAAGACCGGCCCCGAGGCGGCGCTGGTCGCCGATTACCTGCAGCGCTTTGCCAAGACCGGCCGCAGCCTGGGGCTGCCGGCCGTGTCCGTCGTCGAGGTCGAGGATCGCCGCGCCGGCACCATGGCCGCCGAGGCGGACCTGCTGTCCCGCGCCATCCCGCCCGGCGCGGCGGTGGTGATGATGGACGAACGCGGCGATCAGCCGACCTCTCCCGAATTCGCCGCGCGGCTGGCGGACTGGCGCGACCAGGCGCGCGACGTGTGCTTCGTGATCGGCGGCGCGGACGGGCTGGACCCGTCGCTGCGGGCGCGGGCCGACTGGCAGATCAGCCTGGGCCGGATGGTCTGGCCGCATCTGCTGGTCCGCGTGATGCTGGCCGAACAGCTGTACCGCGCCGCCACGATCCTCGCCGGGTCGCCCTATCACCGGGCATAGGGGGCACCGGGCATAGGGGGGCACCGGGCTTGGGCGGGCTTGGTTGCCGCCGCCGCCCGCGAGGCGTAAGTAAGGGCAAAACCGCGAGGCTCCGATGACCAAACCCGTGATCCTGTGCATTCTGGACGGCTGGGGCCAGTCCACCCGATCCGAACAAAGCGCCCCGGACCGGGCGGCGACCCCGAATTTCGACCGTCTGATGCGCGACTGTCCCCATGCGACGCTGGTGACGCACGGTCCCGACGTGGGCCTGCCGCGCGGCCAGATGGGCAATTCCGAGGTGGGTCACACGAATATCGGCGCCGGACGCGTGGTCGCGATGGACCTGGGCGCGATCGATCTGGCGATCGAGGATGGCAGCTTTGGCCGCAACGCGCCGCTGCTGGCGTTCATCGACCGGCTGAAGGCCACCGGCGGGACCGCGCATCTTCTGGGTGTCGTCTCGGATGGCGGTGTTCACGGTCATATCGTCCATGTGCTGGCCGCGGCCCGCGCGGTGGCGCAGGCAGGCGTGCCGGTTGTGATCCACGCGATCACCGACGGTCGCGACGTGGCCCCCGATTCGGCACCGGGCTTCCTGGCCACGCTGCAGGACGGCCTGCCCGCGGGGGCGCAGATCGGCACGGTGATCGGTCGCTATTACGCACTGGATCGCGACAGCCGCTGGGACCGGGTGCAGCGCGCGTTCGACGCCGTCGTCGCCGGACAGGGAGAGGCCGCGCCGGACGCCGCGTCCGCCATCGCCACGGCCCATGCGCGCGGCGAGATGGACGAGTTCGTGCCGCCCTTCGTCATCGGTGGCTATGCGGGTGCGCGGGATGGTGACGGGGTCTTTTGCCTGAACTTCCGCGCCGACCGCGCGCGTGAAATCCTGTCTGCCCTGGGCGATCCCGTCTTCGACGGCTTTGACGCCGCCGCACGCCCGGCCTGGGCCGCGATGCTGGGCATGGTCGATTACTCGACCCGCCATGACAGCTTCATGCAGGCGGCCTTTCCCAAGCGGCAGGTGCAGAACACCCTTGGGGCCTGGGTCGCGGCCAAGGGCCTGCGCCAGTTCCGCCTGGCCGAGACCGAGAAATACCCCCACGTGACCTTCTTCCTGAACGGCGGCAAGGAAACGCCGGAACCGGGCGAGGATCGCCATATGCCGCAAAGCCCCAAGGTCGCGACCTATGACCTGGCGCCCGAGATGGCGTCCGTCGAGGTCACCGACAAGCTGGTCCAAGTGATCGGTCAGGGCTACGATCTGATCGTGGTGAACTATGCCAACCCCGATATGGTCGGCCATACCGGCGATCTGGACGCGGCCGCCCGCGCCTGCGAGGCGGTGGATCGCGGCCTGGGCCGGATGCTGGCCGCGCTGGACGCGGTCGGGGGGGCGGCGGTGATCTGCGCCGATCACGGCAATTGCGAACAGATGATCGACCCGGTGACGGGCGGGCCGCATACCGCGCACACGCTGAACCCGGTCCCGGTCATCGTCAATGGCGCGCCGGGCGTCACGGGTCTGCGCGACGGGCGCCTGGCCGATCTGGCGCCGACGGTCCTGGCGCTGATGGGGCTGGATCAGCCCTCCGACATGACCGGGGAAAGCCTGATCGTCCGATGAGAACCCGCCTTGCCCTGGCGCTCTGCGCCGCCCTTGCCGGTCCGGCCTTTGCGCAGACCACCCCCGCCAACCAGGCGGTCGCGGATGCCGAGGCCGCCGCGGCCCTGCTGCGCGCGGCCATCGGCCAGCTGGCCGAGGCGGTCAGCGCCGACGACCAGGTGGTGGCCCTGACCGAGGTCATTCGCGGATACGAACTGGGCCTGGCCGCCCTGCGCGGCGGCCTGCGCCAGGCCAGTGGCCGCGAGGCCGAGCTGCGCGACCGGTTCGAGGCGCAGCGCGACCAACTGGCGCGCGTCCTGGGCGCGATGACCGCGCTGCAGCAAAGCCCCGAATCGACGATGCTGCTGCATCCGGCGGGGGCGCTGGCCAATGCGCGGTCCGGGATGATCCTGTCGGGCGTCACCCCCGGCCTGCGGGCCGAGGCCGAGGCCCTGCAGGCCGATCTGGACGAGATCGCCACCGTCCGCCAGCTGCAGTCGAACGCCGCCGGCATGCTGGGCAGCGGCCTGGACAGCGTCCAGGAGGCCCGCCGCCTGCTGGCCAGCGCCGTGACCGACCGCAGCTCGATGCCCGCGCGATATGCCGAGGACCCTGAGGAGCTGCAGGCCCTGCGTGCCGCCGCGCAGAGCTTGGACGATTTCGCGACCGGCATCGCGCGGATGGAAAAGGACGTGGGCGCGCCCATGGACGATTTCGAGGGCGCGCGCGGCAGCCTGGCCCTGCCGGTGGTGGGGACCGTGCTGCGCCCCTATCGGGAGCCGGACGCGGCGGGGGTCAGCCGACCGGGCTGGGTGATCGCCACCGCCCCCGCGGCGCTGGTGCAGACGCCCTGGCCTGCGACGATCCGCTATCGCGGGCCGTTCCTGGATTACGGCAATGTGATGATCGTCGAGCCCGCGCGCGGCTATCTAATGATCTTCGCAGGCCTGTCCCAGGTCTTCGGAGAAGTGGGCGACGTCTTGAAGGCGGGCGATCCGGTGGGCTTGATGGGGGGCGCGGAAGCCCCCGCCCAGGAATTCGGATCGCAATTCGTCGCCGATGCCGCCCAGGGCGCCGAGGCCGGACGCAGCGAGACGCTGTATCTGGAACTGCGCCAGGGCAATGAAACGCTGGACCCCGCCGACTGGTTCGTGCTGAATCCCGTCGTCGACCCGCAACAGGACTGAGGCAGGAAAGACCGCCATGAGACATTATCTGATCGCAGGCCTGGGGGGCGTTCTGGCCGGAGCCCTGGCCACCACCCAGATCGCCGGTCCGCTGCTGGCGCAGGAGACGGCCGAGGGGAATGCCTCGGTCTATCAGCAGCTGGAGCTGTTCGGGAACATCTTCGAGCGCATCCGCACCGACTATGTCGAGGCACCCGAGGACAAGGAGCTGATCGAGGCGGCCATCAACGGCATGCTGACCTCGCTTGACCCGCATTCCAGCTTCCTGTCGGCCGACGATTATTCCGACATGCAGACCCAGACCCGCGGCAGCTTTGGCGGCCTGGGGATCGAGGTCAGCCAGGAGGAGGGTCTGGTCAAGGTCGTGGCCCCCATCGACGACACGCCCGCCGCGAATGCGGGCATCCAGCCGGGCGACTTCATCACCCATGTGAACGGCGAATCGCTGCTGGGCCTGCCTTTGGACGACGCGGTCGAGATGATGCGCGGCCCGATCGGGTCCGAGATCACCATCACGGTCCTGCGCGAGGGCGAGAGCGAGCCGTTCGACCTGACCATGTCGCGCGACACGATCAAGCTGACCGTGGTGCGCAGCCGCGTCGAGGGCCATGCGGTCGTGCTGCGGGTGTCCACCTTCAACGACGAGACCTATGACACGCTGCAGGCGGAACTGAAGAAGGCGGTCGAGGAAGCCGGCGGCATCGACCGGGTCACCGGTTTCGTGCTGGACCTACGCAACAACCCCGGCGGCCTGCTGAACCAAGCGATCAGCGTCAGCGACGCCTTTCTGGACGCCGGAGAGATCGTCAGCACCCGCGGCCGCAACCCGGACGAAAGCGAACGCTGGAACGCCGAGGCGGGCGATCTGGCCGAGGGCAAGCCGATGGTCGTGCTGATCAACGGCGGTTCGGCCAGCGCGTCGGAAATCGTCGCGGGCGCCTTGCAGGACCACCGCCGCGCCATCGTCGTGGGCGAGAAGTCCTTTGGCAAGGGTTCGGTCCAGACGGTCATGCCGGTGACCGCCGACAGCGCCATCCGCCTGACCACGGCGCGGTACTTCACCCCGTCGGGCCGGTCGATCCAGGCCCTGGGCGTGCAGCCCGACATCCTGGTCGCCCAGCCCGCCCCGGCCCCCGAGGTCGAGGAGGAGGAAGCCCGCAGCAACAGCGACTTCAGCCGGTCCGAGGCCGACCTGCGCGGTGCCCTGGGCAACGATGTCAGCGACGAGATGCGCAAGCAGATGGAGGAGGAGGCCGCCGAGGTCGAGGCCACCGCCGCGTTGCGCGAGGAGGACTATCAGCTGGCCTATGCGGTCGACGTGCTGAAGGGTCTGGCCGCGGTGAACTTCCGCGCCGACCAGGTGCCTGCCGCGGAGACGCCCGCGGTCACCGGTGAAGGTGCGGGCGAGGGGGCCGAGGCCGCCCCGGACCAGGGTTGATCCGATGGACGGACGCATGGGGCCGGGCGGCCTGCCGTACCGGCCCTGCGCCGGCGTGGTGCTGATCGACGACCGGGGCCTGGTCTTTGCCGGGCGCCGGATCGATCGCAGCCCCGACCAGCCGCCTGCGTGGCAGATGCCCCAGGGCGGCATCGACGAGGGGGAGACCCCGCGCGAGGCCGCGCTGCGCGAACTGACCGAGGAGACGGGCATCGACCCGTCGCTGGTCGAGGTGCTGGACGAGACGCCCGACTGGGTCTTCTACGACCTGCCGCCCGAGATGGTCGGCCGGATCTGGAAGGGCCGTTATGGCGGGCAGTGCCAGAAATGGCTGGCGCTGCGGTTCCTGGGCCAGGACACCGACATCCGCATCGATACCGCCCATCCCGAGTTCGACCAATGGCGGTGGATGCGGGCCGAGGACGTGCTGGACAGCATCGTGCCCTTCAAGCGCGCCGTCTATGCCGAGGTGCTGGGCGCGTTTCGCCCCCATCTGGCCTAGGGCGCGGGCCAGCGATCCTCCAGGATCAGGTCATCCAGCGGCAGGCGCGCCGCCCAGCCCCGGCTTTGCAGTTCGGGCTGGCGGTAGAGTTCGGTGACATGGCCGATGCACAGATAGGCCACCGGCACCACATGGTCGGGCAGGTGCAGCAGACCGCGAAGGTCGTCGGGCTGGAAGATGCTGACCCAGCCCACCCCGATGCCTTCGGCCCGCGCGGCCAGCCACAGGTTCTGCACCGCGCAGGCGGTGGAATAGAGGTCGGTCGCCGGGTCATGGGTGCGGCCCAGCACATGCGCGCCGCCCCGCGTCCGGTCGCAGGTGATGCACAGGTTGACCGGCGCCTGCAGGATGCCCTCCAGCTTCAGCGATGAATAGAGCGCCTTGCGGTCGGGAAAGCGGTCGGCGGCCTCGGCATTGGCCGATGCGAAGGCGTCATGGATGCGTCCGCGCAGCGCCGCGTCGCGGATCAGGACGAAGTTCCACGGCTGCGACAGCCCGACGGACGGCGCGTCATGCGCCGCCTGCAGCAGGCGGCGCAACGTGTCGGGATCGACCGGGTCGGGGCGGAACTGGCCGCGCACGTCGCGGCGTTCGCGGATCGCGCGATAGACCGCCGCGCGCTCCGCATCCGAGAACGGCCCCGCCGGGGCGAGGCCGCAGGCGTCGCTCACCGGCGCAGCTGGTCCAGCAGGATCGAGGTCGGATAGCCGTCCGGCGTCACGCCGATGGACCGCTGGAAGGCCGAGACCGACTCCATCGTCGCCGATCCGAACAGGCCGTCGATCTCTCCCTGATAAAAGCCGCGCTGTGCCAGGCGCTGCTGGATCTCCTGGCGTTCGGCGGTGGACAGGGTGCGGTCCTGGCGCGGCCAAGCGCCCTGGATGCCCGGACGGCCCGCGATGCGTTCCGCCAGGTAGGACACGCCCAGGGCGTAGTTGTCCGAGTTGTTGTAGCGCAGGATCGACCGGAAGTTGTCGGTGATGAAGAACGCGGGCCCCCGCGCCCCCGCCGGCATGATGATCGAGCCGTTGCCCGCCGGCAGCCCGCCGCCCGACATTGTGCGCACGCCCTGTGCCGACCAGTCGCCGGCCGACCGACGGGTGCCCTTGCCGATCAGGCCCATGTTAAAGTTGGCGGGCAGGCGGACCTCGGCGCCCCAGGTCGCACCGCGCTGCCAGCCGCTGCGCGCCAGATAGGCCGCGGTCGAAGCCAGCGAATCGGTCGGGTCCTCGGACCAGATGTCGCGGCGGCCGTCGCCGTTGAAGTCGACCGCGTATTCCAGATAGGAGGTCGGCATGAACTGGGTATGCCCCATCGCGCCCGCCCAGCTGCCCAGCATGTGCTGGGGGTCGGTGTCGCCCGCCTGAAGGATCTGCAGGGCGGCGATCAGCTGGTTCTGGAACATCTCTCCGCGGCGGCCGTCATAGGCCAGCGTCGCCAGCGATGGGATGATCTGCATCCGGCCGCGGTTGGCGCCGAAGTTCGATTCCATCCCCCAGACCGCCAGCACGATCTCGCGCGGGACGCCGTACTGCGCCTCGATCCGGGCCAGGACGGGCGACAGCTGCGCCAGCTTCTGGCGGCCGGTGGTGATGCGCACGTCCGACACGGCGCTGTCCAGGTACAGCCAGACGGGGCGCGAGAATTCGGCCTGGCGGCGGTCCAGGCGGATCACCTCGGGGTTGTAGCGGGCCAGCGCCATGGCGCGGTCATAGGTCGGGCCCGACACGCCCGACGACAGGGCGCGGGCGCGGAACTGCTGGACGAACCGCTGCAGGCCGGCCTCGTCGCCGGGATTGGCGGGCGGGATCGGGGTCACGGTCACGTCGGCGGGCGCGCGGGGGCCGCCTGCGGCGGGCATGCGCGACATCGGCGATGCACAGGCGGCCAGCGCGCCGATCAGGGTGGTGGACAGAAGAATGCGGGAAAAGCTCATTATGGATCGCCTGTTTTGGACTGCCGAGGTTTCTTGGCCCGGATCTTGATGGCCCGGATTTGGTCTTCTGCGTGCAGTCTAGACGAACCACTCCCGCTTGGGTAGGGCGCGGGCGCGCTTAGTGCAGCAGCGATTCCGGGTCCGGCGCGGTCCCGAACCAAGGCGTCATCTGCGCGATGATGACAGAGTTTTCGGCCAGCGCCCGATCCATCAGCGCGCGTTCCGCCTCGTCGATCTCGTGGCCGTCGGCCAGACGCTCGTCCAGCGTGCCGTAGCCGGTGACGTCCAGGGGGGCCATGTCGGCCTGCTTCAGGATCGCCACGGTCTCTCGCACGGCCTCGGGTTCGTCGTTTGCGGGGGCATAGCAGACCAGCCCCGCCCCGGTGGCGCCCTTGGGCAGACCGTCGCCCTTCCGCCTGCCCAGCTCGATGACCAGCGTGAAGACCTTCATGGCTTACTCCATCGGTTTGGCGCCGCCCTGGGCGCTTTCGGCCCCTTCGGGCCATTCGGGGGCCTGCCACATGCGGTTGCCGCATTCGGGGCAGGGCGCACGGGTGGCGATGATCTGCGCGCCCGCGGACGCGCCGCACATGGCACAACATGTCTGCCCGTCCATCGCAAGCGCCTTTGCGGGCGGGGGCGGGCCGTTCACCAGATGTTCGGGCGGCAGCAGCGACAGGCCGGGCTGCACCTGCGACCGGCGAAAGACGGACAGTCCGCCGCCCGCCTCCAGATAGGCGGCGCGCAGCTCTCCAAGGTTGCCGACGCCGGCCAGGCGCAGCATCGCCTTGATTTCGGCCAGGCCCAGGTCGCGCTGCGATGCCGCCTCGGGCAGGATGCGCCCGTCCAGGACCAGCGCCACGGGGCGGCCGTCGATGATGCGCTTGGCCCCGTCGAACCGCACGATCAGCCGGTCCAAGACTTTGTTCAGCCCGACGACCACGGTGATGACCGCCATCGCCGCCAGCAGCGGCACGTCGGGATAGAACATCGCGTCGCCCACAGCGGACCCCAGAGCGATGACCAGCAGGAACTCGACCATCGACAGCTGCGCCACGCCGCGCCCGCCGATCCAGCGGATCATCAGCAGCGCATAGACATAGACCAGCACGGTGCGGACCAGGATCTCGGCATAGAACAGGGGTGGATGCTCGCCCAGGAACATCCGGGCAAGATCGAAGGGGATGACCGGTTGGTCCATGAAAGGCCTTTCGCGGCAGTGAATGCTGCACAACCTATAACCGTGCCCGAACCGAGGGGTTCCGCCGCCCGGTCCCGCCCGCTAGGGTCCGCGCAGCAGCAGGGGGGCATGCCATGAGCGACAGTCTGGAGCGGGTCCGCGCGGCCCTGGACGCGGCCGGCGTCGCTGTCGACATCCGCGAGATGCCGGGCAGCACCCGCACCGCCACCGAGGCCGCGGACGCGGTCGGCTGCGCGCTGGACCAGATCGCCAAGTCGATCATCTTTCATGGCCAGGACAGCGGAGCGGTGCTGCTGTTCCTGACCGCGGGCGGCAACAGGGTCGATCCCGACAAGGCCGCGACGCTGGCCGGAGAGCCGTTGAGCCGGGCCGATGCGGCGCTGGTGCGGGCGCGCATGGGGTTCGCCATCGGCGGCGTCGCGCCGGTGGGGCATCTGTCGCCGGTCAGGGCCTTTCTGGACCCGCGCCTGGCCGAATTCGCGCAGGTCTGGGCTGCGGCGGGCACACCGCGCCACGTCTTTGCCATCGCGCCCGACCGGCTGCAGGCCGTGACCGCCGCACGGACCGGTGATTTTGTCGCATGAACCCCGCGGCGGGTCCGGGGCGTTGGAACGCGACATCTGAAAGGAAGCCCCAATGACCCAACCCATGATGACCCTGAACGACGGCCGGACCATGCCCCAGCTGGGCACCGGCATCTGGCAGATCGAGGATGCGAAGACCCCCGAGGTCGTGGCCGAGGCGCTGCGCGTCGGATACCGGCTGATCGACGGTGCCGCTGCCTACAAGAACGAGGCCGGGATGGGCCGGGGCATCCGCGACAGCGACGTGGCCCGCGACCAAATCTTCGTCACGTCCAAGCTGTGGAACGATGCGCAGGGGCATGACGCCGCGCTGCGGGCCTTTGACGCGACGATGGAGCGGTCGGGGCTGGATTATCTGGACCTGTACCTGATCCACTGGCCGTTGCCGGCGATGGACGCCTATGTCGACAGCTGGAAGGCGCTGATCCGCCTGCGCGACGAAGGGCGCGTACGGTCCATCGGCGTCGCAAACTTCCACGAGCCGCATCTGCGTCGCCTGATCGACGAGACGGGCGTTGCGCCCGCGCTGAACCAGATCGAGCTGCACCCGTCGCTGACGCAGGAGCGCATGCGGGCGGTGAACAAGCAGCTTGGCATCGTCACGCAAAGCTGGACCCCCCTGGGCCGTGGCGACAGCTTCGACGCCCCCGCGATCCGCGATGCGGCGGCGCGCACGGGGCGGACGGTGGCGCAGGTGATCCTGCGCTGGCACATCCAGCATGGGCTGTCGGTCATTCCGAAATCGGAAAAGCCCGAACGCCTGGCCGAGAATTTCGACGTGCTGGACTTTACCCTGACGCCCGAGGAGATGTCGGCCATCGACGCGCTGGACCGCGGCCATCGCACCGGGCCGGACCCGGACACGTTCGACTATCGTCAGCCGCTGTAACCCAGCAGGCGACGCATCAGGGGGCTGGCGGGGTCCGCCAGTCCCTCGATCACGTCGAAATGGTGGCGGCCGGGGTCGATGACGCATTCGGTCGCCGCGCCCAGCCCCGCCCAGGCATTCGCCAGCAGCCGAGCATGGCGGATGAATTCGGGTCTTTCGGCCCCCCCAACCCAAGTCGTGACCGGGATGCCCGTGCGGGGTTCCAGCAGGGCGGGGCTTTCCAATGCGGCCTCGGCCGCGTCCAGGCGCAGGGTGTCGTTCATCGCCGTGCGCATCAGCGGGCGCAGGTCGGTCAGCGGAGAGATGGGCACGCAGGCGGTGACCCGCGCGGCAACCGTCTCGGACAGCACCCCCGGACAGATCATCCGCGCCGCCAGATGCCCGCCCGCCGAATGACCGGTCAGCGCGATGGGCCCTACGATGCGACCCGCCGCCTCTGCGATCTGCTCCGCAACGATGCAGGTCATGTCGGCGATGCGCGCGTCCGGCGCCAAGGGATAGCCCGGCATGGCGCAGGCCCATCCCGCCGCCAGTGCACCGCCCGCCAGATGCGACCACAGCGTCGGGTCGAACCGCATCCAGTAGCCGCCATGGATGAACACCATCAGCCCGCGCGGGTCTCCCTCCGGCAGGAACAGATGCCCCCGGCCCAGATCCTGCGGCGGATGGGCGGCGCGGAAGGCCGCCGCCGCCTCGGTCCAGCGGGGGACATAGGTGTCGGCATGCGGGATATGCGCGCCATTGGCATAGGCGTCGTCCCAGTCGGTGATCTGATACAGCATGGTTCCCCCTCTTTCGGGCAACCAATCGCGGCGCTATCGTCGCGTCAAGAGGGAGCCCATGATGACCGATTTCACCAAGACCCGCGCCGCGTTCCACCTGCCGGACGGCATGACCTATCTGGACGGTAATTCGCTCGGGCCGATGCCCCGCGCCGCCGCCGACCGGGTCGCGACCATGATGGCCGACGAATGGTCCCAGATGCTGATCACCGGCTGGAACAAGGCGGGCTGGTATGTCCAGCCGCGCAAGGTCGGCGACCGCATTGCCCGGCTGATCGGCGCGGGGGATGGCCAGGTGGTCATGGGCGACACGCTGTCCATCAAGGTGTTCCAGGCGTTGAGCGCGGCCCTGGCCCTGCGGCCCGACCGCCGGGTGATCCTGTCGGACAGCGGCAACTTTCCGTCGGACCTGTACGTGGCCGAGGGGATCGCCCGCGCCCTGGGCGCGACCCTGCGCGTCGTGTCCCCCGAAGAGGTCGAGGCGGCCATCGGTCCCGACCTGGCCGTGCTGATGCTGACCGAGGTCGATTACCGCACCGGCCGCCGCCACGACATGTCCACCCTGACTGCCCGCGCGCATGACGCCGGCGCGCTGGCCATCTGGGATCTGGCCCATTCGGCGGGGGCCGTGGACGTGGACCTGCTGGGGTCGGATGCCGATTTCGCGGTGGGCTGCACCTATAAATACCTGAACGGCGGTCCGGGGGCGCCGGCCTTCATCTGGACCCATCCGCGCCACGCCGAACAGGCCGAGCCGATCCTGCAGGGCTGGATGGGCCATGCCGCGCCCTTTGCCTTCGACCAGGAATACCGCCCCGCGCCGGGGATCGAGCGGATGCGCGTGGGCACGCCCCCCGTCATCGCGCTGAGCGCGTTGGAGGCGTCGCTGGACATCTGGGACACGGTCGACATGGCCGCGCTGCGGGCGCGATCGATCGAACTGACCGAGGCGTTCATTGCGGGGGTCGAGGCACAATGCCCAGACCTGGTCCTGAACAGCCCGCGCGACCCGGCGCGGCGCGGATCGCAGGTCGGGTTCCGCCATCCGCAGGGCTATGCGGTGATGCAGGCGCTGATCGCGGCGGGGGTGGTCGGCGACTTTCGCGCGCCCGACGTGCTGCGCTTTGGGTTCGCGCCGCTTTACAACGATCTGGACGACGTGTCGCAGGCGGTCGCGACCTTGGCGCGAATCCTGCGCGACGGCAGCTGGGACAGTGCGGAATTCCGTCGCAAGGCTGCGGTGACCTAGGGTAAGGGGGCTTTCCAAGGCGGCCAAAACCGTCGACAGATTGAGCCACAGATGTCGTGGATCGGTTCCGATGTTCAAGCTGCTGCCCCTTGCCCTTGCCATGATGATTCCCGCGCTTGCGGCGGCCCAGGCCGCCCCCGACGATATCCGCGTGCGCATCGTGACCGCCCGCACCCAGCCTCTGGACCTGGACATGCAGCTGTCCGGAGAGATCGAGGCCGTCGACACGCTGGAGCTGGGCTTTCGTCAGGGCGGCCGCGTGACCGAGGTGCTGGTGGCCGAGGGCGACCGCGTCGTCGCGGGCCAGCCCCTGGCCCGGCTGAACGCGGTCCAGCAGGATCAGGCGCTGAACGTCGCGCTGGCGGGCTTGGCCGCCGCGCGCGCGGGCAGCGACCAAGCCCGTCAGGCCCGCGATCGCGCCGATGCGCTGCTGGCGCGGGGGGTCGGCACGCGGGCGGCGGCCGATCAGGCCGAACAGGCGCTGTCCCAGACCCAGGGGGCGCTGGAGCGCGCGGAAACCGCGGTCGAACAGGCGCGGCGCGCCGTCGACGATGCGGTGTTGCGGGCGCCCGAGGATGCCGTCGTGACCGACAAGTCGGTGGCCCCCGGCCAGGTGGTCGCCGCCGCGCAGCCGGTGCTGACGCTGGCCGCGCTGTCGGGGCTGGAGGCCGTCTTTCACGCGCCCGACGACCCGCTGCTGCACGACATCCTGGGCCGCGACGTGCGGATGGAGACGCTGGACGTCGACCGTCCCGACATGGTCGGCACCGTGACCGAGATCGCGCCCCTGGTCGATCCGCAGACCGGCACGGTGACCGTGCGCGCGCGGCTGCTGACGCCCAATGCCGGGATCGTCCTTCTGGGCGCGTCGGTGCGCGGGCATCTGAGCATGGCGATGGAAAAGGGCGTGGTCGTGCCTTGGACCGCCCTGATGCGGTCGGGCGACGATCCGGCCGTCTGGGTGGTCGACGATGACGGGCGCGTGGCGCTGACCAAGGTGGTCATCAACCATTTTGCGGACAGCACGATCTTCGTGTCCGAGGGCCTGTCCGACGGACAGCGGGTCGTGGGCGACGGGGCGCAGCTGCTGTATCCCGGCCGCCGGGTCCAGCCGGTCGCGGAGGGCGTGCAATGAGGGCGCTGATCCTGGCCGGCGTGCTTGCGCTGGCCTGCGGGCCGGCCGCGGCACTGTCGCTGCCCGACTGGCTGGGCCTTGGCGGTCAGGCCGAGGAGCCCGCGGCCCCGCCGCGCCCGGTGGTCAGCGTGATCGTGGACGATCGCGGCCTGGACGCGCGCTGGATCCCCGGCGTGGTCGAGGCGCGCACCCAGGTCCAGCTGGGCTTTCAGACCCTGGGCCGGATGATCGCGCGGCCCGTCGATCTGGGCGATCAGGTGGCGGCCGGCGATCTGCTGGCGCAGCTGTCCACGGACGATCTGGCCGCGACAACCCGCGCCGCGCGCGCCGCGGTCGATGCCGCGGACGTGCAGGACCGCACCGCGCGCGCGACGCTGGAACGCACGCAGGCGCTGGCGGCGCGCAACGTCGCGTCGAACGCCCAGCTGGAACAGGCCCAGCAGGAGGCCAGCGCCGCCGCCGCCGCGGTCGAGCAGGCCCGCTCGCAGCTGCTGCAGGCCGAGGATGCCGAAGGGTTCGCCAAGATGACCGCGCCTTTCGCCGGTGTGGTCAGCGCCGTCTATGAGGCGCCGGGCGCAGTCGTGGATGCGGGCGCGCCTGTGATCCAGCTGTCGGCCCAGGACACCCCCGAGGTGGTGATCGACCTGCCCGAACAGGCGCTGGTCGGGCTTGCGCCGGGCGCCGACTTTACCGTCTGGCATCGCAGCGACCCCCAGGTCGAGATCGCGGCCACGCTGGACCGGGTCGACCCCATCGCCGACAGTGCCACCCGGACGCGGCGGCTGTACCTGACGCTGCCGCCCGGCGCGCCGTTCCGCCTTGGCGCGCTGGTGCGGGCGCGGTTCGGAACGGTCGATGCGCCGTCTTTGTCGCTGCCGGCCGAGGCGTTGGTCGCGACCGACGGCATGCCCTTCGTCTGGCGGGTGATCCGCGACGATGCGGGGGCGCAGGTCGAACAGGTCCCCGTGCAGGCGGCGGCCCCCTTTCGCGGGCGCGTCTCCATCACCCACGGCCTTGACGCGGGCGACGAGGTCGTGATCCGCGGCGTGAAATCCCTGGCCCCCGGCCAGCCCGTCGGCCGGAGGCTGGAGCCGTGAGCACCCCCAAGACCCGCTTCAACCTGTCCGACTGGGCACTGAAACATCGCAGTTTCGTGTGGTTCCTGCTGATCGTGTCGATGATCGCGGGCACCATCAGCTATCTGAACCTGGGCCGCGAGGAGGACCCGGACTTCACGATCAAGACGATGATCATCGGCGCGGCCCTTCCCGGCGCCACCATCGACGAGACGCTGAAGCAGGTCACCACCCGCATCGAGACCAAGCTGGAGGAGCTGGACGAGCTGGACTTTACCCGGTCGGTCACGACGCCCGGCCAGGCGGTCGTCTATGTTGAGCTGGACCCCACCATCCGCGGCCCCGCCGTCCCCGAGGTGTGGAAGCGGGTCCGCCAGATGATGGGCGACATCCGCCCCGAATTCCCCCAGGAATTCGCGGGCTTTCAGTTCAACGACAATTTCGGCGACGTGTTCGGCAACATCTATGCCTTCACCGCCGATGGGTTCACGCCGCGCGAGCTGCGCGACCGGGTCGAGGCGATCCGTCGCCAGGTCGCGGCCCTGGACGCCGCCGGCAAGACCGAGCTGCTGGGCGTGCAGGACGAACAGGTGTTCCTGGAGTTCTCCGCCGCGCGACTGGCGGCCCTGGGCCTGAACCAGGCGCAGGTGATCCAGACCCTGGCCCAACAGAATGCCATTGCGCCGTCCGGCGTGATCCAGGCCGGGCCCGAACGCATCCTGGTGCGCGTCGGCGGCCAGTTCGACGGGGCGGAATCGATCGAGGCCGTGAACCTGCGCGTCGGAGAGCGGTTCTTCAATCTGGGCGACGTGGCTACCGTCACACGCGGCTATCAGGACCCGCCGACATCGCTGTTCCGCCACAACGGCCAGCCCGCGATCGGGCTGCAGATCGGCATGCGCCAGGGCGGCAACATCCTGGAGTTCGGCGCCGAACTGGAGGCGCTGATGGACCGCATCGCCGCCGACCTGCCCATCGGCATCGAGATGGCGAAGTTCGCCGACCAGCCGCATGTGGTCGAAGACGCCGTGGGCCATTTCGTCAAGGCCCTGGCCGAGGCCGTGGCCATCGTCCTGGTCGTCAGCTTCATCAGCCTGGGCCTGCGCGCGGGGCTGGTGGTGACGCTGACCATCCCGCTGTGCCTGGCGATCACCTTCGTGATCCTG
The DNA here is from genome assembly GCF_028621715.1 of Paracoccus marcusii. NCBI lineage: Bacteria > Pseudomonadati > Pseudomonadota > Alphaproteobacteria > Rhodobacterales > Paracoccaceae > Paracoccus > Paracoccus marcusii. The sequence goes on from NZ_CP117466.1 coordinate 1,186,502, forward strand.
GACCTTTACGGCATCACGCTGCAGCGGATCTCTCTGGGCGCGCTGATCATCGCCCTAGGCCTGCTGGTCGACGATGCGATGATCGCCATCGAGACGATGATCTCAAGGCTGGAGATCGGGGAATCGCTGACCGATGCGGCCAGCTATGCCTGGACCTCGATCGCCTTTCCGATGCTGACCGGCACGCTGGTGACGGTCGCGGGCTTCATCCCCATCGGTCTGAACAGCTCTGCCGCGGGAGAGTTCACGTTCTCGCTGTTCGTGGTGATCGCGGTGTCGCTGATCGTGTCCTGGATCGTGGCGGTGCTGTTCGCGCCGCTGCTGGGGGTCACGTTCCTGCGCGCCGACATGGGGCATGGCCACAAGGGGCCGGGCCGGTTGCGGCGCGCCTTCCACCGCCTGCTGCGGGCGGCGATGCGGTTCAAGTGGCTGACCATCGCGGTGACGCTGGCGATCTTTGCGACATCGGTCTGGGGGATGCGCTTCGTGGAACAGCAGTTCTTCCCCACCTCCGACCGGACCGAGGTGCTGGTCGACATCACGGAACGCCAGAACGCCTCGATCGCGCGGACCCGCGCCGACATGGACCGGCTGGAGGCGAGCCTGGCGGATGATGACGACGTGCTGTTCTGGACCTCCTATGTGGGGCAGGGGGCGCCGCGCTTCGTGCTGTCGATGGACGTGCCAACGGCAGGGCCGCATATGGGCCAGATCGTGATCCAGACCCCCGACCTGGCCGCGCGCGACCGCGTCAAGGCGCGGCTGAGCGCGCTGGCGGCCGCCGAATTTCCGGGCGTCGACATCTATGTCAAGAACCTGGAAATCGGCCCGCCCGTGGGCAAGCCCGTCCAGTACCGCGTGACCAGCCCCGATACCGACGCCGCCCGCGATGCGGCCCAGGGTCTTGCCACGCTGATCGCCTCCGAGCCGCGCCTGCGCGACATCGCGCTGGACTGGAACGAGCCCGCGCGCATGGTCCGCCTGGTCGTGGACCAGGACCAGGCCCGCCGGCTCAGCGTGACCAGCCAGGACATCGCCCAGGCCCTGTCGGCCCTATTCAGCGGCACCAGCGTGACGCAGCTGCGCGACGACATCTTCCTGATCGACGTGGTCGCCCGCGGCGTGGCCGACGACCGCCAGTCTCTGGCCTCGATCCGCAACATGCAGCTGAACCTGGCGGACGGGCGGGTCGTGCCGCTGGCCGCGCTGGTGACGCTGGAATACGGATCCGAACAGCCTTTGATCATGCAGAGAAACGGCCTGCCCACCGTCACGGTCAAGGCCGCCATCGGCACCGCCGACCAGCCCGCGACCCTGGTCACGGCGCTGGCTGCTCAGGTGGCCGAATACCAGGAAACCCTGCCCCCCGATGTCCGCATCGAGGTCGGCGGCAGCGTCGAGACCTCGGCCGACAGCCAGGCGCCGATCGCCGCGGTGGTGCCGGTGATGCTGCTGATCATGGCCGTCCTGGTCATGGCGCAGATGCAAAGCTTTCGGATGTCGCTGGTGGTGATCGCCGCAGCCCCCCTTGGCCTGATCGGCGTGGTGGCGGTGCTGGTGCCCTTTGGCGTGCCGATGGGTTTCGTGGCGATCCTGGGGATCCTGGCGCTGATCGGCATCCTGATCCGTAACTCGGTCATCTTGGTCCACGAGATCCAGGAGCTGCTGCACAAGGGCCGCAGCCAGTGGGACGCCGTGTTCGAGGCCTCTGACAGCCGCGCCCGCCCCATTCTGCTGACCGCGGCTGCGGCGTCGCTGGCGCTGATCCCGATCTCGCGGCAGGTGTTCTGGGGGCCGATGGCCTATGCGATGATGGGCGGCATCATCGCCGGCACGCTGGTCACGCTGGTCTTCGTGCCCGCGCTTTACTGCGCGGTGTTCCGGGTCAGGCCGCCCCGCTCCTGAAACGTCCGTCCCGGAACCAATCGGGCCTGAACCGTTTTGACCGGAACCGTCCGTGCGGGGGGTCCGGGGGGCGGCAGCCCCCCGGCCGTCGCGGGACGCAAGAGAACGCCCCGGAACCGCGTTCCGGGGCGCCCGTGCCTCACTCGGCCGCGTCGCGTTTGGGCAGGACCCAATCGGGGCGCGGGAAATGGCAGGTATAGCCGTTGGGGAACCGCTCCAGATAATCCTGGTGCTCGGGCTCGGCCTCCCAGAAATCGCCCACCGGCTCGACCTCGGTCACGACGCGTCCCGGCCAGATGCCGGATGCGTCCACATCCGCGATCGTGTCCAGCGCCACCTGCTTCTGTGCCTCGTCCGCGTAATAGATCGCGGAACGATAGCCCGGCCCGATGTCGTTGCCCTGCCGGTTCGGCGTGGACGGGTCGTGGATCTGGAAGAAGAACTCCAGCAGCCGGCGATAACTGATCAGGTCGGGGTCGAACATGATCTCGATCGCCTCGGCATGGGTGCCGTGGTTGCGATAGGTCGCATTGGGCACGTCGCCGCCGGAATAACCGACGCGCGTCGCGATCACGCCCGGCATGCGCCGGATCAGGTCCTGCATGCCCCAGAAGCAGCCACCGGCCAGAACCGCACGTTCAACCATGATGCGCCTCCTCGACCTGGGCCAGATAGTCGCCGTAACCCTCGGCCTCCATCCGGTCCTTGGGGACAAAGCGCAGCGACGCCGAATTGATGCAATAGCGCAGCCCGCCCTGATCGCGCGGACCGTCCGGGAAGACGTGGCCCAGATGGCTGTCGCCGTGCTTGGACCGCACCTCGACCCGGACCATGCCGTGGGTGGTGTCGCGATGCTCGGTCACGTTGCCCTCGATGGGCTTGGTGAAGGCGGGCCAGCCGCAGCCGGAATTGTATTTCGTGCTGCTGACGAACAGCGGCTCTCCCGAGACGACATCGACATAGATGCCCGCATCGAAATGGTGGTCGTATTCGCCGGTGAAGGCCCGCTCGGTGCCGTTCTCCTGGGTGACGCGATACTGCTCCGGGGTCAGCCGGGCGATCGCGTCGGGGGTTTTCTCATAGGCCATCTGGTCCTCCACGGATGGGACGGTTCGATCCCCTATATGGGAAGCGTCCCGCCCATCCGCAAAGGTCACAGGCGCGAAACGGCCTCTTTCGCGGCTTGATATTCCGCAGCCAGCCGGTCGATGCGCGCGCCCGCCGGTTCCACCGCCCGCACCGCGCCGATCCCCTGGCCCGCGCCCCAGATGGTGGACCAGGCCTTGGGCTTCGACGATCCGTCGCTGAAATTCATCGCGCTGGCATCGGCCCCCGCCAGATTGTCCGGGTCCAGCCCCGCCTTGCGGATCGACGGCGCCAGGTAGTTGCCCGAGACGCCCGTGAACAGGGACGAGGTCACGATGTCCTCCGCCGTGCTGTCCACGATCATCTGCTTGTAGTCGGGCTGGGCATTCGCCTCCTCGGTCGCGATGAAGGGGCTGCCGATATAGGCCAGATCCGCCCCCATCACCTGCGCCGCCAGCACCGCCCGCCCGGTGGCGATCGAGCCCGACAGCAGCAGCGGCCCGTCGAACCACGCGCGGATCTCCTGGATCAGCGCGAAGGGCGATTGCGGCCCGGCATGGCCTCCCGCACCCGCCGCCACCGCAATCAGCCCGTCGGCGCCCTTCTCGATGGCCTTCTTCGCGAACATGTTGTTGATCACGTCATGCAGCGCGATCCCGCCGCAGTCATGGGCGGCCTGGTTCACCTCGACCCGCGCGCCAAGCGAGGTGATCCAGATCGGCACCTTGTGGCGGTGACAGATCTCAATGTCACGCTCCAGCCGCGCGTTGCTGCGATGCACGATCTGGTTGACCGCGAAGGGGGCAGCGGGGTGGTCGGGATTCGCTTGGTTGTGACGGTCCAGCTCCTCCTCGATCCGGGTCAGCCAGGCGTCCAGCATGGAGGGCTCGCCGTCCTTTTCGCGGGCGTTCAGCGCCGGAAAGCTGCCGACGATGCCCGCCTTGCACTGCGCGATGACCAGATCGGGCCCCGAGACGATGAACATGGGCGAGGCAACGACCGGAATGCGCAGGCCCTGCAGGATCGGTGGCAGCATGGATGATCTCCCTTGGATTTGCGTCACGATGCCCGCGCCTTGGGCAGCGGGCAAGCCGTGACGCGGCGACAGGGCGGCGGCACTGGCCATCGCGGGTGCTGCAGCGTAAGCCGGGGCGGAATTGCATATCGTGAAAGGCCCGCCCCATGATCCGTCCCGCCCTAGCCCTGATGCTGTCTGCCGCCCCCCTGGCCGCGCATGGTGTCGACGACACGCCCCGCATCGCCGTCATGTCGGCCTTCGAGCCAGAATGGATCAGCCTGCAGGCTGACCTCGAGGGCGCGGAAACCCAGGCCATCAACGGCACCGAGTTCATCACCGGCACCCTGTCGGGGCAGGAGGTCGTGCTGTTCCTGTCGGGCGTGTCGATGGTGAACGCGGCCATGACCACCCAGATGGCGCTGGAGCAGTTCGACATCGAGGCGATCGTGTTCTCGGGCATCGCGGGCGGGGTCGATCCGGCGCTGAACATCGGCGACGTGGTCGTGGCGGACCAGTGGGGCCAGTGGCTGGAGACGGTCATGGCGCGCCGGACCGAGGAGGGCTTCGCCCTGCCGGGATTCCTGGAATCGCCCTTTCCGAACTATGACATGATCTACACGCGCGAAACGACCGTGGCCTCGGACCGGGGCGAGCCCGAGACGCGGTTCTGGTTTCCCGCCGACCCGGCCCTTCTGGAGGTCGCCGCCCGCGTGGCCGAGACGACCGATCTGGCCGACTGCAATGCCCAGAACGACTGCCTGACCACCGCGCCGCAGATTCGGGTCGGCGGAAACGGCGTGTCGGGGTCGTCCTTCATGGACAATGCCGGGGTGCGCGACTGGCTGTCCACGACCTTCGAGGCGCAGGTCGTGGATATGGAATCGGCCGCCGTGGCGCAGGTGGCCTGGGCGAACCAGGTGCCCTTCATCGCCTTCCGCTCGCTGTCGGACCTGGCCGGCGGCGGCGAGGGCGAGAACGAGATGGGCGTCTTCATGTCGCTGGCCTCCGACAATTCGGCGGCGCTGGTCAAGGCCTTCCTGGCCGAGATGCCCTGACGGAAACGGCCCCCGGATCGCTCCGGGGGCCGTCTTTTCAGTGGACCTTCGGGCGCGGGCCTTCGCCGATCGCGCCAAGCCGCGGTCCCGCCTGGCCCACACGGTTGCCGACCAGCAGGCCGTCCGGCCCGGCGCTGACATGGACGGTCGCCCCGTCCATGACCTCTCCGGACAAGAGCAGTTCCGCCAGCGGGTCCTGCAGGGCGCGCTGGATCACACGCTTCAGCGGACGCGCGCCGAAGACCGGGTCGTAACCCTGATCGGCCAGCCACATCCGCGCCGCGTCGTCCATGTCCAGCGTGATCTTGCGACCCGCCAAGCGCTTTTCCAGCCGCGCCATCTGTACCTTGACGATCCCGTCCATGTTCGTCCGCGAGAGCCTGCGGAAGATGATGATCTCGTCCAGGCGGTTCAGGAATTCGGGGCGGAAATGGCCGCGCACCGCCTCCATCACCTGATGGCGGGCGTCCGACGCATCCGCCTCCTCGGGCAGATGCGACAGCGCCTGAGAGCCCAGGTTCGAGGTCAGGATGATCAGCGTCTGCTTGAAGTCCACCGTCCGGCCCTGGCCGTCCGTCAGCACCCCGTCATCCAGCACCTGGAGCAGCACGTTGAAGACGTCCGGATGCGCCTTTTCGACCTCGTCGAACAGGATCACCTGATAGGGACGCCGCCGCACGGCCTCGGTCAGCACGCCGCCCTCGTCGTAACCCACATAGCCCGGAGGCGCGCCGATCAGCCGGGCCACGGAATGCTTTTCCATGAACTCGGACATGTCGATGCGGACCATCGCGCTGTCATCGTCGAACATGTATTCGGCCAGCGCCTTGGTCAGTTCCGTCTTGCCGACGCCGGTGGGCCCCAGGAACAGGAAGCTGCCAAGCGGCCGGTTCTCGTCGTTCAGGCCCGCGCGGGCGCGGCGGACGGCATTGCTGACCGCGGTGACGGCCTCCTGCTGGCCGATCACGCGCTTGCCGATCTGCTCCTCCATCTTCAACAGCTTGTCGCGCTCGCCCTCCAGCATCTTGGCGGTGGGGATGCCGGTCCAGCGTTCCACGACCTCGGCGATCTGTTCGGGGCGGACGGCCTCCTCGACCATCAGACCGTCGCCCTGCTCGGCTTCGGCCAATTGCTTCTCCAGTCCGGGGATGATGCCATAGGACAGCTCTCCGGCGCGGGCCAGGTTCCCCTCACGCTTGGCCTGATCCAGGTCGGCGCGGGCGCGGTCCAGCTGCTCCTTGAGGTCGCGCGACCCCTGCAGCTTGTCGCGTTCCGCCTGCCAGCGGGCGGTCATCTCGGCGCTGCGCTCCTGCAGGCCGGACAGGTCCTTCTCCAGTCGCTCCAGACGGTCCTTCGATGCCGCGTCGTCCTCCTTCTTCAGCGCCTCGGCCTCGATCTGCAGCTGCAGGATCTGGCGATCCAGCTGGTCCAGCTCCTCGGGCTTGCTGTCGACCTCCATGCGCAGGCGCGAGGCTGCCTCGTCCATCAGGTCGATGGCCTTGTCGGGCAGGAAACGGTCGGTGATGTAGCGATGCGACAGCGTCGCCGCCGCGACCAGGGCCGCGTCGCTGATCCGCACGCCGTGGTGCAGCTCGTACTTCTCCTTGATGCCGCGCAGGATGCTGATCGTGTCCTCGACCGTCGGCTCCTCGACCAGCACGGGCTGGAAGCGCCGGGCCAGGGCCGCGTCCTTCTCGATATACTTGCGATATTCGTCCAGCGTGGTGGCGCCGACGCAATGCAGCTCGCCCCGCGCCAGGGCCGGCTTGATCAGGTTGGCGGCATCCATCGCGCCGTCGCCCTTGCCCGCGCCGACCAGCGTGTGCAGCTCGTCGATGAACAGGATGATCTCGCCGGCGGCGGTCTCGATCTCCTTCAGGATCGACTTCAGCCGCTCCTCGAAATCGCCGCGATACTTCGCGCCCGCGATCAGCGCGCCCATGTCCAGCGCCATCAGCCGCTTGTTGCGCAGGGATTCCGGCACGTCGCCGTCGATGATGCGCAACGCGAGGCCCTCGGCGATGGCGGTCTTGCCGACGCCGGGTTCGCCGATCAGGACGGGGTTGTTCTTGGTGCGCCGCGACAGGACCTGCATGGCGCGGCGGATCTCCTCGTCGCGGCCGATGATCGGGTCGATCTTGCCGTCGCGCGCGGCCGCCGTCAGGTCGCGGGCATACTTCTCCAACGCCTCATAGCTGTCCTCGGCGGATGCCGTGTCGGCGGTGCGTCCCTTGCGGATGTCGTTGATCGCGGCGTTCAGTGCTTGCGCGTTAACCGAACCCGCAGCCAGCGCATCGCGGGCGTTCGTGTTGACCATGGCCAGCGCCATCAGCACCCGTTCGGCGGGCACGAAGCTGTCGCCGGCCTTCTTGGCCACCGACTCCGCCTCGTCCAGCACGCGGACCAGGGTGGGGTCGACATAGACCTGACCGCTGCCCGACCCGCTGACCTTGGGCTGTTTCGCCACGGCGGCATCCACCGCCTCGCGCACGCGCTTGGCGTCGCCGCCCGCACGGGTGATCAGGTTCGAGGCCAGTCCCTGGTCGTCATCCATCAGCGCCTTCAGCAGATGCTCGGGCATCACGCGCTGCTGATTCTCGCGGATCGCGATGGTCTGGGCGGATTGCAGGAAGCCGCGCGACCGTTCCGTGAACTTTTCCATGTTCATCGGCAGTACTCCTTTTGCAAAGCCCCCGTGCTGGTGGCGCCCTGTTGCGGCACGCCCCGGTCCGGGTCTGATGGATCAGATTTGGGGGGGTCGCGGGGTGGTTTCAAGCATGTCATAAGGCCCGCGGAACAAAGAAGGGGATGCGTGATGGATGACCGGCTGATCGTGGCGCTGGACGTGCCGAATGCCGTGGCGGGGCTGGACCTGGCGGGACGCCTGGGCGACGCCGTGGGCTTCTACAAGATCGGGCTGGGCATGCTGACCGGCGGCGGCCTGGCCCTGGCCAACGAGCTGAAGCAGGAGCACGGCAAGCGCATCTTCCTGGACATGAAACTGTTCGACATCGGCGCGACCGTCGAGGCCGCTGTGCGGGGGCTGGCGCAGTTCGACCTGGACTTCCTGACCGTGCATGGCGACCCGCATGTGGTGGCGGCGGCCAAGCAGGGGGCTGCGGGGTCGAACCTGAAGATCCTGGGCGTGACCATCCTGACCTCGCTGGACCGGGCCGACCTGGACGCGGGGCTGATGCAGGCGGGCGATCTGCACGACATCACCGTGGAACGCGCCGCCCGCGCCTTCGAGGCGGGGGCCGACGGCATCATCTGCTCCCCGCGCGAGGCGGCCGACATCCGCGCCCTGCCGGGATCGCGCCTGATCGTGACGCCGGGCGTGCGCCCCGCGGGCAGCGCCTTGGGCGACCAGAAACGGGTCGAGACGCCCGCATCGGCCATCGCCGCCGGGGTCGACCACATTGTGGTGGGCCGCCCGGTCTGGCAGGCCGCCGATCCGCGCGCGGCGGCGCAGGCGATCCTGGCCGAACTGGCTTGACGCCCGGCGCCCCCGCGTCCCAGCATGGCGCGAAACGCGGGGGTGGCGATGGACGATGACGGCGGCGTGCAGAAGGTCCGCAACGAGCTGGTCCTGTCCTTTCTGGCGGTGCGCCGCGCCATCGGCGCCCTGGGGTTCTTTCTGCCGCTGGCGCTGATCGCCTATGCGGTGCTGTGGCCCGAGCCACTGCGGACCAGCATCTCGGCCTATTACTATTCGCCGATGCGCGAGGTCTTCGTCGGCACGCTGATCGCGCAGGCCGTGTTCCTGTGGAGCTATGAGGGGTTCCGCCCCGATGCGGGCGAATGGATCACCGACAAGGCCATGGCGCGGCTGGCGGCGGTCTCCATCGCGCTGGTGGCCCTGGTGCCCACCGACGGGCCGGACGGGCCCTGCACCGCGCTGGAATGCATCGCGGGTCCGAGCCTGTCGGCGCTGATCCATGTCGTCGCGGCGGGACTGTTCTTTGCCGCGCTGGCGGTGTTCTGCCTGGTGCTGTTCGTCAGGGGTACCGTGGACGGCCCGGAAAAGGCCGCGTCGAACCGCATCTATCGCATCTGCGGCTGGACGATCATCGTCAGCATCGGCCTGATCGGGCTTTTGTTCGCGACGGGCCTGGACGATACGCTGGCGCGCCTGCGCCCGGTCTTCTGGCTGGAGACGGCGGCCACCTTCGCCTTTGCGACCAGTTGGGCAGTCAAGGGCGACAGCCTGCGCCCGCTGACCCGCGCCGTCATCGCCGCATCGCGGTGATCCAGCGGCAGAAATGCGGGATCGCGCGCGGATGGGCCAGATAGTCGGCCACCGGCATCATGCACCACCCCTGACCTTCGTCCCCGAACCGGATCGCGGCGATCTGGGCCGCGCTGATCTGCCCCGCAAACAGCCAGGACATCAGTCCGGTCGCGGAATGCGACGGAAACGCCCGACCGGTCAGCGCCTGCGGGGACAGGTGCAGCCCGAACTCCTCGTCCAGCTCGCGCAGGGCGCATTGGACGGGCGTCTCCTGTCCTTCGCGGCCGCCGCCGGGCAGGTCCCAATGCGCCGGAAAGGGAATGTCGGGGCGATCGTCGCGCAGGCAGGTCAGCAGCCGGTCGCCATGGGTCAGCAGCAGCTTGGCACCGTTGAAGGCCGCGGCGGTCATTCCGCGGCGACGCGCCCGCCCGACTGATCCTGGCCCAGGCCGGACAGGCGGCCGATCACCCGGGCGATTCGCGCCGCGAAGTCGTCGAAGTCGGGGCGGGGGGTGATCGTCGCCTCGTCCATGTAGAGCGAGCGGTCGATCTCCAGCTGCACGACATGGACGTTCTGGGCGGGGCGGCCATAGGCCGAGCAGATGTAGGCCCCCGAGAAGGGAGCATTGCGGCGCAGGGTCCAGCCCTCGGCCTCGACCGCGGCGCTGACCGCGTCCGAGATGCGCGCCGCCGCCGACAGGCCGTGACGGTTGCCCAGCACCATGTCGGGCCGCGTCCCCTGCAGATGCGACAGCGCATCATGGGGCATGGAGTGCATGTCGATCAGGATTGCCTGCCCGAATCGGGCGCGGGCCTGCGCGATCAGCCCGGACAGCGCCGCGTGATAGGGGCGCCAGCAGGCGTCGATCCGGCGGTCGGCCTCGGCCCGGTCGATCTGGCGGTCGTGAATCACCCGGCCCTGGCTGACCACGCGGGGAATCACCCCCAGCCCGGCCAGGGTGCGCTGGTTCAGCGGGTGGCGCGGCACGCCGCGCACGACCAGGGGGTCGATCTCGTCCGCGCCGCGGTTGAGGTCCACGATGCAGCGCGGGATGCGCGCGGCCAGCGTGACCGCGCCGAAGGCCGTGGCGGGCGCGATCAGGCGATCGATGAAGGCGTCCTCGGACGATCGCAGGGTCTGGATGGGCAGGCGGGTGCCTTGCAGGAACCAGTTGGGATAGTCATGGCCCGAATGCGGGGACGCGAAGATCACCCCCGAAAGCCAGTGGCGGGGGCGTGTCACGACATAGGGCAGATCAGGCTGGGACAAGGCAGACCTCGGCATCCGGCGCGTCATCGCATATAAACCTGAAAAATTGCCCACCGATAGGCCTTGAATACCCCAGACACCTCGGTTAAAGACCTGCGGACCGAGGGGATTGCACCGGGTTTTCGCAAGGAAACGTGATGGAATCACCAAGGAACGGGCGGTTAGCTCAGCGGTAGAGCACTACGTTGACATCGTAGTGGCCACTGGTTCGATCCCAGTACCGCCCACCATTATTTCGCCGCCCCCGGCCAAAACCGGGGGCATTTCGTTTTCCAATGCGGCTGCGACGCGCCGCGACGATGGAGAAAACCGATGAAGGTTCGCAACTCGCTCCGCTCGCTCAAGAGCCGGCACCGCGACTGCCAGGTCGTGCGCCGCAAGGGCCGCATCTACGTGATCAACAAGACCAACCGCCGCTTCAAGGCCCGCCAAGGCTGATCGGTCGGGTCCTGGCCGGGTCATCCGGCAGGTCACGCGGAAACGACAGTACCACCCGCCCCTCACAGGGCGGGTTTTTTCATGCCGGGCCGCCAACCCGCATTAAGGTTTTATCAACTTTTCCGTACGATGCCGGGCCATGGCGCGTTAGTATCGGGGCATCGGCATGGGGCCGGTCGCGAACGGGGTCTGGGTCGATGATCATTCTGGGCGGGATTCTGGGCGTGCTGATGGCCGGGATGATGGTCGATGTCAGCGCGCTGACCAGTCGGCATGCAGAGGATGACGACGACGACACCCCCGTCCCCGATGAGGAGGAGGGCGAGAGCCTGCCCCCCACCATGCCCGAACCCCAGCCGGAGCCCGAGCCCGAACCGGAGCCCGAGGTGCCGGCCGCGCCGGACGAATCGGTGATCGACGGATCGGACGGGTTGGATTTCCTGATGGGGACGCCCGGCGACGATCTGATTCGCGGTCAGGGCGGCGCGGACGACCTGCGGGGCGGCCTGGGCGCCGACACGATCGAGGCGGGGGCCGGTGATGACTGGGTTCAGGGCGACGCGGTCTATGGGCCTGGCGGCGACGACCTGATCTATGGTGGCGAGGGCGACGACCTGCTGGCCGGTCAGGGCGGCAATGACATGCTGTTCGGAGAGGATGGCGACGACACCCTGATGGGCGGCGAGGGCGATGATTCGCTGTTCGGAGGCGAGGGCGACGACGTCGTGGCCGGGCATGAGGGTAACGACCTGCTGGTCTCGACCGGCGGCACGGATGATCTGGACGGAGGCGCTGGCGACGACGTGCTGATCGGCCATGACGGCCCCGAAACCGTCTGGATGAACGGCGGGGACGGCAACGACACGCTGATGCCCGGCGCGCATGACTTTGCGTCGGGCAACGCGGGCGACGACACCTTCTTGCTGCGCCAGGTCCAGGAGGGCTTTCCGACGCTGGCCGATTTCCACGGCGATCATGACCAGCTGGTCCTGCACCTGGATGCGCAGGTCGCGCGCGACGTGCAGCTGTCGCTGCGCGAGGACGCGGATGGCAGCACGCTGCTGGAGGTGAACGGCCAGGCCGTGGGGCGCCTGCTGAACCCCGAGGCCCTGCGCCTGGGCGACATTCGCATCGTGGCCATCGGCGGCTGAACGGACTTTCCTTTTCGCCCCTGATGGGCTAGACGCGCGCATCCGCCGGACATCCGGTCCGTGCGGTGTTTCATGGACCTTGCTGGACGACATCCCGGCCTGTGCCCTCACCCTTCATCCGAAAGGAGATCCCGATGTCGATCACCGTCGAAGAAAAAGCCCGCGTCATCGCAGAGTTCGGCACCAAGGAAGGCGACACCGGTTCGCCGGAAGTGCAGATCGCGATCCTGTCCTCGCGCATCGCCACCCTGACCGAGCATTTCAAGTCGCACAAGAAAGACAACCACTCGCGTCGTGGTCTGCTGATGATGGTCGCACAGCGCCGCAAGCTGCTGGACTATCTGAAGAAGAAGGAAGAGGCGCGTTACACCGCCCTGATCGGCAAGCTGGGCCTGCGTCGCTAAGACCGGCACCACGCATTTCCCTCGCGCCCGCGACCCTGTCGCGGGCGTTTTGCATTGCGGGCGGCGGCTGTCCTTAAGGGCAGGTCGCTTGGCGATCCCCGAACGGCCCGGTGGTGCCACCTGGGCAGCCACGCGGAAAGAATCAAAGTCAAATCAATATGCTGTCGAAAACAGCCTGCATGCCCGGCAATCGCGGGGCTTTGCCGCGTCCCGGCAATCGCTAAAACTTTCAGGACCGTCTTCTGGATCGTGTGGTGACTGAAACGTTAACAGCCCGCCATCATCGTAGGAGAGTTGACATGTTGATCAGTGGTCTGACCAGTGGCTGGCGTACGAACACCGCCCCGGCACCCAGCAGCCCCCCGCCGCAGCAACCGCAGGAAACTGCCCCGGCGCAGCAGACCCAGCCCGTCCCGGCCGAGGAGCAGCCCGTGGCGGTGCAACCGGAACCAGCGCCGGACGCCGAGGCCGGCTATGATCCCGACGCGATGGCACGCGCCGCCGATGGCAGCCAGGCGGCCCGGACGGAGCCTGCCCCCGATGCGACGCCCGCGGCAGCCCCCGCCGCCCCGCGCCCCGCGCCGCTGGGCGAGGCCGCGCCTGTCGCGGATGCCGTACCCGCTGCCGTCAAATCCGACGAGCCGCGTCTGGGTGAGGAGGCGCAGGCGCGCAGCTTTGCCGAAAGCCAGCTGCAGCGCGACCGTCTGCTGAACCTTGCCAGGACGGGCTATGCCGAACTGCGCGACCTGTTCCGCGCGCCAGAGGCCGCGGCCCCGATTTCGGCCACCGCCGCCCCGGTGGCCGATCGCCGCGTTCCGGTCGCCGCCTGACGCGACCGCCCGGTCGGCGGGCCGGAAACGGGCGGCCGCACCGTGGTCCGGCCGCCTTTGACGCATCCGTCGCCGCCCTTCCCAAATCCGGCGTTTTCCTGTATGGCCCCTGTCATCTGTGACGTGAGGTCCTGCCCCGGGGCACATGCAAAGGATAGGGGCGGCGGCAATGGGGCCGCGATACATGACATGGGTGGCCGGAGGGCCGGAGCACCCTTTGAGGAAATCAGATGTTTGATGAAGTGAAGAAATCGATCCAGTGGGGCCAGGAAACCCTGACGCTGGAAACGGGCAAGGTTGCCCGTCAGGCCGACGGCAGCGTCATCGCCACTTTGGGCGAGACCAGCGTCATGGCCAACGTCACCTTCGCGAAGGCGCCGAAGCCCGGACAGGACTTCTTTCCGCTGACGGTGCATTACCAGGAAAAATACTATGCCGCCGGCAAGGTCCCGGGCGGCTTCTTCAAGCGCGAGGCGCGTCCGTCCGAAAAGGAGACGCTGACCGCGCGCCTGATCGACCGTCCGATCCGCCCGCTGTTCGCCCCCGGCTTCAAGCATGAAGTGCTGGTGATGTGCACCGTGCTGAGCCACGACCTGGTCAACGATCCCGACATCGTCGCGATGATCGCGGCCAGCGCCGCGCTGACCATCTCGGGCGTGCCCTTCATGGGCCCGATCGCGGGCGCCCGCGTCGGCTTCTCGAACGGCGAATACGTGCTGAACCCCGAGGTTCAGGACATGGACGGCCTGCGCAACAACCCCGAACAGCGCCTGGACCTGGTCATCGCCGGCACCGCCGACGCCGTGATGATGGTCGAATCCGAGGCCTATGAGCTGACCGAGCAGGAGATGCTGGGCGCGGTCAAGTTCGGCCATGACGCGATCAAGCCGGTGATCGACCTGATCATCGACCTGGCCGAGGATGCCGCCAAGGAGCCGTTCGACTTCCAGTCGCCCGACTACAGCGCGCTCTACAACCGCGTGAAGACGCTGGGCGAGGCCGACATGCGCGCGGCTTACGCGATCCGCGACAAGTCCGAGCGTCAGGACGCCATCGCCGCCGCCAAGACCAAGGTCAAGGACGCCCTGACCGAGGAAGAGCTGGCCGATGCCAACCTGGGTTCGGCGCTGAAGAAGCTGGAATCGGGCATCCTGCGCGGCGACATCATCAGCGGCGGCGCCCGCATCGACGGCCGGGACACCAAGACCGTTCGTCCGATCGTCAGCCAGGTCGGCATCCTGCCGCGCACCCACGGTTCGTCGCTGTTCACGCGGGGCGAGACGCAGGCGCTGGTCGTGACGACCCTGGGCACCGGCGATGACGAACAGATCATCGACGCGCTGCATGGCAACTCGCGCTCGAACTTCCTGCTGCACTACAACTTCCCGCCGTATTCGGTCGGCGAAGTGGGTCGCGTGGGCAGCCCCGGCCGTCGCGAAATCGGCCACGGCAAGCTGGCATGGCGCGCGCTGCAGGCGGTTCTGCCCGCGGCGACGGACTTCCCCTACACCATCCGCGTCGTGTCCGAGATCACCGAATCGAACGGATCGTCGTCGATGGCGTCGGTCTGCGGCGGTTCGCTGTCGATGATGGATGCGGGCGTGCCGCTCAAGGCGCCGGTCGCGGGCGTGGCGATGGGCCTGATCCTGGAAGAGGACGGCCGCTTTGCCGTGCTGACCGACATCCTGGGTGACGAAGACCACCTAGGCGACATGGACTTCAAGGTGGCGGGGACCGAGAACGGGATCACGTCGCTGCAGATGGACATCAAGGTCGCGGGCATCACGCCCGAGATCATGGAGCAGGCCCTGGCCCAGGCCAAGGACGGTCGTCTGCACATCCTGTCGGAAATGGCCAACGCCCTGACCGCAGGCCGGACCGAGTTCAGCGCCCATGCGCCGCGCATCGAGACGATGCAGATCCCGACCGACAAGATCCGCGAAGTGATCGGTTCTGGCGGCAAGGTCATCCGCGAGATCGTCGAGGTTTCGGGTGCCAAGGTCGACATCAACGACGACGGCATCATCAAGATCGCGTCGGCCAACGCCGATTCGATCAAGAAGGCCTATGACATGATCTATTCGATCGTGGCCGAGCCGGAAGAGGGCAAGGTCTATACCGGCAAGGTCGTCAAGCTGGTCGACTTCGGCGCCTTCGTGAACTTCTTCGGCAAGCGCGACGGGCTGGTCCATGTCAGCCAGATCGCCAACCGCCGCCTGGGTCATCCGAACGAGATCCTGAAGGAGGGCCAGGAGGTCAAGGTCAAGCTGCTGGGCTTCGACGATCGCGGCAAGGTTCGTCTGGGCATGAAGATGGTCGACCAGGAGACCGGCGCCGAGATAGAGGAAAAGCAGGACCAGTCGGCCGAAGGCTGATATCCGCACCGAAAGACAGAAGGGGGCAGGGCATCTGCCCCCTTTCGACGTTCCGCACGCCGTGGCGTGCACGCTGCACAAGGCCAGTGTCGTGACCGAAAAACCCTTCATGCCGCCCGAGAAGACGCTTTCCGAAAAGCTGGTCCGAGAGACGCGGCGCGTCGGTCGTCAGATCGCGGCCTTGGTGCTGCCGTCCTGGGGCCACGTCGCGCGGGCGGCGCACGATCTGCGGCGCCACAAGACGGTTCACGTGACAGAAGGCGCCCAGCCCCTGATGGACGAGGTCGCGGTCCTTCTGATCTATCAGCCGCGCGGGTTGCTGGATTCGACGCTGTGGCAGCTGCGCTGGATGGCGTCGCAGGGCGTGTCAGTGGTCGTGGTGACCAATGCACCGCTGGCGGCGGATGACCGCGCGCGTCTGGCAGAGCTGTCCCATCTTGTCGTCGAACGGCCCAACCTGGGCTATGATTTCGGCGGATACCGCGAGGGCGTGCTGCAGGTTCTTGACCGCGGCATTCGCCCCAAGGCGCTGTACATCATGAACGACAGCATGTGGTTCCCCCTGTCCGAGGATTCCGACGTGCTGAAGCGCAGCCGTGCCGCGCCCGAGGATCTGTGGGGCCTGTTCATCGACCTGGACCAGCAGCATCGAGAGACGGGCGACATGAACGCCCAGCATGTGCAGTCATATTTCTTCCGCTTTTCGGGCCGGATGGTGCGCGACCCGGATTTCGACCGCTATTGGCGCAAGATGTCGTTGGTCAACGAGAAGCGCATCGTGATCCAGCTGCGCGAACTGGGTCTGACCCGCCATTTCCGCAAGCTGGGCTACTCCGTCGGCGGATTGCACAGCTGGCGCGAGGTGGTGCAATTCCTGCTGACGCTGGATGACGAACAGATGATGCGCGACATCCTGCACCACCAGGCGCAGGTGAACCGCAAGGATTCGCGCCTGCTGGATCCGTTGCTGGCGGACCCGACGCTCAGCGCGCTGCAGATCCGCGACATGCTGCGCGAGCGTATCGACAACACCGAACTGCTGGTCTTTTCGACCGCGCTGCATCCGGCGGTCATGACCTCGCTCGGGTTTCCGTTCCTCAAGAAGCAGCGCGTCGAGATGATGGTCGGCAAGCGTGCCAAGATGATCGAGCTAGGCCTGCACGCCGCCTATCCCGAACCGATCCGGCGCGAAGTCGAAATGTGGGACAAGCGATGACCGAACCCCTGCTGATCCTGACGATGAAATGGGGCACGCTCTACAGCAGTGCCGATGTGAACCGGCTTGCGGCACAGGTCCGGCGGCATCTGGACCGGCCGCACCGGTTCATCTGCTTCACGGAGGATGCGGCGGGCCTCGATCCGCAGGTCGAGGCGTTGCCGCTGCCCGAGCTGGGGCTGCCCCAGGGCCATTCGGACACCCGCTGGCGCAAGCTGGCCCTGTTCCGGCGCGACCTGGGCGGCGCCGATGCCGCCCTGTCGGGGACTGCGCTGTTCTTGGACATCGACCTGGTGGTGGTGGATGACCTGGGCCCGTTCTTCGATCTGCCGGGCGACTTCTTCATCATCCGTGACGACGACCTGTTCCGGGCAAAACCCCTGCGCAAGGTGAATCCGAACCGCGACCGGTTCCTGCACAGCGTCGGCAATTCCAGCGTGTTCCGCTATCGGGTGGGCGATCATGGCTATGTGCTGGACGCCTATCTGGCCGATCCGGCGGCCGCGACCCGGGACTATGAGATCAGCCAGCAGTTCCAGTCGGCGCAGCTGGCCGCGCATGGGGACCTGCATTACTGGCCCAAGGGCTGGTGCGTCAGCTTCAAGAACGACTGCGTGCCGCGCAATCTGGCCAGCTATCTGCGCAATCCGTCGCTGCCCCAGGGGGCAAGGATCGTGCTGTTCGCCGGCGCGCCCAAGATGGAGGACGTCTTTGCCGGGCGCGGGCACAAGTGGTATCGCCGCATCGGCGACATCGGCTGGCTGCGCCGCGCATGGGAAAACCCGTGATCCGCGACGCGTTCCGCCGGTTCAAGCACCGCCGCAGGCTGGCCCGCGCGCTGGCGGAAACCGGCAGCCGCCCGGACCGTCCCGGCAGGCCGCACGGCCTGCCTGCGCCGCTGATCGTGTCGCTAACCAGCCACCGAGCGCGGTTCGCGACGCTGGCACCGACGCTGCGCGCGCTGCTGCGCCAGACGGTGCAGCCCGATCGCGTGATCCTGTGGCTGGACGAGGGCGATCAGCAGCACCTGCCCCCCGAGGTCCGGGGGATGTCTCGGTTGGAGATCCGCATCTGCCCGCTGTGGCGGTCCTACAAGAAGATCGTGCCGACCCTGCTGGAGCACCCCGACGCCTATGTCGCCACGGCGGATGACGACCTGTACTATCCTGCCGACTGGCTGGAGCGTCTGGTCGAAGCCGCGCATCGGGGCGCGGGCGTCGCCTGCCTGCGGGCGCATGGCGTGGTGATGGAAGGCAGCCGTCCCGCCCCTTACGAGGGCTGGTATCACAATCTGCGGACGCCGCAGACCGGGCCGCTGGTCTTTCCAACCGGCGTGTCGGGGGTGATCTATGCGCCCGGCGTGTTCCATGCCGACGTGACGCGCGACGACCTGTTCATGCGACTGTCACCGGGTGCGGACGACATCTGGCTGTACTGGATGCATCGCATGGCCGGATCTCAGCCCGTCAAGATCGGCGAACGTGCCCGCATCTTTGAATGGGAAGGCAGCCAGGCGGTCAGCCTGCGTTCGGTGAACCGGCCCGCCACAGGGCAGGGCGGCAATGACCGTGCCATCGCCGCCCTGCTGGATCATTACGGTTGGCCGTGATCAGGCCGGGTCCTTGGCATAGCGCAGATAGGGCAGCTTGATGTCCAGGGGGCCGTATTTCGCCTCGGCCGCGGCATCGTCCAGGGACAGGGCCACGATCACGTCCTGGCCCGGCACCCAGTTGGCGGGCGTGGCGATCGGCACGCCGTCGGTCTTGCGCACCGCGTCCAGCGCGCGCAGGATCTCGGCAAAGTTGCGGCCCACGGACATGGGATAGGTCATGGTCAGGCGGACCTTCTTGTCCGGCCCGATGATGAAGACGGTGCGCACGGTGGCGGAATGGGCGGGCGTGCGACCTTCGGTCGGCAGGTAGTATTCGGCCGGCAGCATGTCATAGGCCTTGGCGACGCTTAGGTCGCTGTCGTCGATGATGGCGAAGTTCGCAGGAACGCCCGCGACCTTGCCGATATCGGCCTTCCATTTCTGGTGGTCATCCACGCTGTCCACGGACACGCCCAGCACCTTGGTGTTGCGCTTTTCGAATTCGGGAGCCAGTTGCGCCACGGCGCCGAATTCGGTGGTGCAGACCGGGGTGAAGTCGCGCGGATGGCTGAAGACGATGGCATAGCTGTCGCCGATCCAGTCGTGGAAGCGGATCTGCCCTTCGGTCGAATTGGCGGTGAAGTCGGGGGCCGTGTCATTGATGCGCAGGGACATGGGCGCTCCTTTTCCGGTTGGTTGCGTCGCCCCATAGATAAGCGCCGCGGCGCGGAATGCCAGTGGGGGCGCCATGCGGCCGGGGTTGCGGCGCGGCCTGCGGGGTGACAGGCTTTGCCCGAATGCCAGTCAGGAGGACCAGATGCTGGACCAGCGGAAATTCTATATCGACGGAGCCTGGGTGGACCCCGTGCAGGCACGCGACCTGGAGGTGATCGACCCGTCGACCGAGGATGCGGTCGCGGTCATCTCGATCGGCGATCAGGCGGATACCGATGCCGCGGTGGCCGCGGCCAAGCGTGCCTTTCCGGCCTGGGCCGCGACGCCGCCCGCCGAACGCCTGGCCGTGGTCGAGCGCATCCTGGCGATCTATGAGCGGCGCATGCCCGACATCGCCCGTGCGATCAGCATGGAGATGGGCGCGCCCGAGGACATGTCCTTGGCCGACCAGGCCGAGGCCGGGGCATGGCATACCCGTAATTTCATCACCGCCTTCAAGGAGTTCCAGTTCGTGCGGCCCTTGGGGGCGCATGCGCCGACCAGCATGGTCGCGTGGGAGCCGGTGGGCGTGGTGGGCCTGATCACGCCCTGGAACTGGCCGATGAACCAGGTGACGCTGAAGGTCATCCCGGCGCTGCTGGCGGGGGATACCTGCGTGCTCAAGCCCTCCGAGATCGCGCCTTTGTCGTCGATGGTCTTTGCCGAGGTGCTGGACGAGGCTGGCGTGCCCGCGGGCGTCTTCAACCTGGTGAACGGCGACGGGGCGGGGGTCGGCAGCCAGCTGTCGGTGCATCCGGATGTCGAGATGATCAGCTTCACCGGTTCTACGCGCGCCGGGATAGCGATCAGCAAGGCCGCGGCCGACAGCCTGAAGAAGGTCGTTCTGGAGCTGGGTGGCAAGGGCGCCAACATCGTCTTTGCCGATGCCGACGACAAGGCCGTGGTGCGGGGGGCGCGGCACTGCTTCTACAACAGCGGGCAGTCCTGCAACGCCCCGACGCGGATGCTGGTCGAACGCTCGGTCTATGATCGCGCGGTCGAGGTCGCGGCCAAGGTGGCCGAGGAGACCGCCGTGGCGACGGCCCATCAGCCGGGCAAGCATATCGGCCCGGTGGTCAGCCGCCAGCAATGGGACAAGATCCAGGGCCTGATCCAAGCGGGCATCGACGAGGGCGCGCGCTTGGTCGCGGGCGGGCCGGGCCTGCCCGAGGGGGTGAACCGCGGCTATTTCGTGCGGCCGACGGTCTTTGCGGATGTGTCGAACGACATGACAGTCGCGCAGCAGGAGATCTTTGGCCCGGTTCTGTCAATCATCCCCTTCGACAGCGAGGAGGAGGCCGTGGCCATCGCCAATGACACGCCCTACGGGCTGACGAACTATGTCCAGAGCCAGGACGGCGCACGCCGCAACCGCGTGGCGCGGCAGCTGCGGGCGGGCATGGTCGAGATGAACGGCGAATCGCGCGGGGCCGGATCGGCCTTCGGCGGGGTCAAGAAATCCGGCCGGGCGCGCGAAGGCGGCGTGATGGGGCTGGAGGAGTTCATGGACAGCAAGGCCATCAGCGGATGGGACCGCGACGCCTGACCGTCGGGCCATCTGCGTCCCGCGACGTGCCGGGGGGACTTCCCGTCCCCCCGGACCCCCCTGCGGAAATACCCCAAGGACCGGGTCAAGATGCGACAGCGGTGCAGGATTGCGCCGCTACCGCCCGGCAGGGCAAACTGCGATCCGGTGCGGAACTCAGCCGATCTCTGCTAGGAAAATGTAGCCCGCGCCATAGATCGTCTTGATCAGCCGCGGGTTCTTGGGATCCTCGCCCAGCTTGGTCCGCAGGCGCGAGATGCGCACGTCCATCGCCCGATCAAAGCTGTCGCCGGCCGTGCCGCCCAGGGTTTCCAGCATCTGTGCGCGGGTGATCAGGCGGCGGGGATTGTCGGTGAACAGGCGCAGCACCTCTGCCTCGGCGTGGCTCAGCGGTGTCTCGATGCCGTCGGGCGCGGTCAGCAGGTAACGGTCGAAATCCGCCGTCCAGCCCGCAAAGCGCAGCGTCTGGGGGCGCTGGGTCGCGTTTTGGGACGGCCGTCGCAGGCGGGCGCGGATGCGGGCCACGACCTCGGCCGGCTCGAAGGGCTTGGTGATGTAGTCGTCCGCCCCCAGCTCCAACCCCGTCACCCGGTCTTGGACCTGCGCCCGTCCCGACACGATGATGATCACCGCCCCCGAATCCGATGCGAGCCGATGGACCAGCGCCAACCCGTCCCGGTCCGGCAGGCCCAAATCGATCAGGCAGGCATCCGGCGTGATGCGGCGCAGCGCGGCCTCGAACTCGGTCGCGCGGCCGAAGCTTTGCGTGCGAAAGCCTGCCTGTTCCAGCGCGGCGGACAGGATGCGGCGGATCTGCGGCTCGTCGTCCAGGATCGCGATCAGGGGGGCGTCGGTCATGGCATCTCCTTTGCGGGGGCTGCCAGTGCGGCGGCCAAGCGCGGGGCCGTTACGGGCTTGGTCAGCACCGGCCCCGGCGCGCGGGCGCGCAGCGGATCGCCCGGTGGCAGCGAGGTCATCATCACCAGGGGCACCGTCCCCGCCAGATCCAGTCCCAGCCCGTCGCCCAGCTGGATGTCCGACAGGATCACCTCCAGCCCCGGCAGGTCGGTCAGGGCGCGGGCCTCCGCCAGGGACGCGGCCTCGATCACCGCATGGCCCAGCCCGGTCAGCTGGTCGCGGACCTGGGCGCGGATCTGGTCGTCATCCTCGACCAGCAGCACCATCCGCCGCGCCACGGGCCGCCAAGGCAGGCGCAGCATCACCTGCGCGCCGCGCGGCCCGTTCGACAGGCGCATGGTGCCCCCGACCATCTTGGTCTGGTCATAGACCATCGACAGACCCAGACCCGAGCCCTGGCCCTTCTTGGTGGTGAAGAAGGGTTCAGTCGCGCGGGACAGAGCTTCGGGGGTGAAGCCGGGTCCGGTATCGCCCACCGTCAGTTCCAGCCAGTCGCCGCTGCGCCGCGCCTTCAGCGTGATGACGCCGGGTGGGGTGATCGCCGCATTGGCGTTCAGGATCAGGTTCAGCGCCGAATCCTGCAGCGCGCCGGGGTCCAAGAGTAGCTGTCCGGGCGGCAGGGCCAGGGCCAGGTCCAGCCGCGTCCCTTCGGACAGCGACGGGCGGGCCAGCACCGCCAGATCGGACAGCAATGTCGGCAGGTCCGTCGGCTCCAGCGCGGGTTCGCGCGCGCCGGTGATCTGCGCCAGCCGGTCCAGAAGCGAGGCCCCGCGCCGGGCGGCCGCCAGTGTCGCCTGGACATCCTCGGCCGCGTCCGGTGGCAGGTCGCGCGCGGCCAGTCGGGCCTGCAGGCCCAGGATGATCGTCAGCAGGTTGCCGAAATCATGCGCCATGCCGCTGGTCAGCTGGGCGGCCAGGTTGCGCCGCGCGGCATGGGCCAGCGCCTCTCGCGACTGGACCTCGGCGCTGACATCGGTGGAGAGGATATAGACCCCCTGACCATCGCGGTCCGGCGTCAGCGCGATGCGGATGCGTCGGCCCGAGGTGGGGTGGGTGATCTCGAACACCTGGGGATCGCCCGCCAGCGCGCGCTCCATGAACGGGTGCAGGGTTCGCGCGGTGGCCGCCCCCAGGGCCTGTTCCAGCGTCAGCCCGACGATGTCGCCCTCGGCCCCCGGAAAGATCACCGGCAGCCGCCGGTTGGAGAAGGTATAGCGGAACTGCGCGTCCATATGCGCGATATGGGCCGGGACCATCTCGGTCACCTGGCGGGTGCGGGCCTCGGTCCGGGTCAGGATGCGCTGCGCTTCGGACAGGGCGGCGTTCGTCGCGGCCAACTTGCGGTTCGCCGCCGCCAGCCGTTCGGCATTCAGCAGCACCTGTTCGGACAGCGCGTCCGACCGCGCCCGAAGCAGCGCTTCCTGGCGCTTGATGTCGGTGATGTCGGTATAGACGGTGACCCAGCCCCCTTGCGACAGCGGCGCACCCTCGACCGCGACCCACCGGCCGTCGGCGCGTTCGCGTTCGAAGTAGTGGGGCTGGAACGTGCGGGCCTGGGCCACGCGCAGGGCGACGGCCTGTTCGGGGTCCTCGGTCGGGCCGTATTCGCCGCGCCGGGCCAGAAAGCGGATCGTGTCCTCGAAATGGCTGCCCGGCAGGGTCAGGTCGTCGGGCAGGTCGAACATCGTCTGGTACTGCCGGTTGGCCACCGCCAGGCGCAGGTCCGCGTCGAAGATGGACAGCGCCTGGCCGATCAGGTTCAGCCCCGACCGGGTCAGGTCGGCGCGAATCTCGGCCCGCGTGACGGGGTCGGGGTGGTGCATGGCGGTCTCCTCCGCCCGTTGGCCTAGCACCGGTGCAGGGCGTGCGAAAGCGTCGTAACATTTCGTAGGAATCGCGTAAAACTGGCGCAAGGTTTGGCGCCAATGGTATGTGTGTCGCGGGGCACGGGGAGGTGCCGCGCGACAGGGCGTCCGCGCCTTGAGGGAGGATACATGACCGTTCAGCACACGCCCCCGGGCGATCTGCAATCCGTGCCCGCGCTGCTGGCGCGCAACGTCGCCCGCTTTGGCGACCGCCCCGCCTATCGCGAGAAGGAATACGGGATCTGGCAAAGCTGGACCTGGACCCAGGCCGCGGACGAGATCCGCGCCCTGGCGATGGGGCTGATGGCGCAGGGGCTGGCGCCGGGCGATCACATGGCGATCATCGGGCGCAACCGTCCGGCGCATTACTGGGGCATGATCGCGGCGCAGATGTGCGGCGCGATCCCGGTGCCCCTGTACCAGGACGCCGTGGCCGAGGAGATGGCCTATGTCCTGGATCATTGCGGCGCGCGCTTCGTGCTGTGCGGCGATCAGGAGCAGGTCGACAAGGTGCTGGAGGTCGAGCAGACCACCGGCGCGCGGGCCCGCATCATCTATACCGACGGGCGGGGCCTGAGGAAGTACGACCATGCCAACATGGCGTCGCTGGCCGACGTGCAGGCGCAGGGCCGGGCGGGGGCCGCCACCTTGGGGCCGCGGCTGGACGCGATCATCGCCGGGCTGGATTACGACAGCACCTGCGTGATGCTGTACACCAGCGGCACGACGGGCAAGCCCAAGGGCGTGGTCCTGTCCAACCGAAACATCATCGAGACCGCCCGCAACACCGCCG
Source organism: Paracoccus marcusii (assembly GCF_028621715.1). NCBI lineage: Bacteria > Pseudomonadati > Pseudomonadota > Alphaproteobacteria > Rhodobacterales > Paracoccaceae > Paracoccus > Paracoccus marcusii. The sequence goes on from NZ_CP117466.1 coordinate 1,210,907, forward strand.
ATTTCGACCATCTGACCGAGGTCGAGGAGATCGTGGCCTATCTGCCGATGGCCTGGGTGGGCGACTTCATCTTTTCGATGGGCCAGGCGATGTGGTCGGGCTTCACCGTGAACTGCCCCGAGGGCGCGCATACGATGATGACCGACATGCGCGAGATCGGCCCGACCTACTTCTTTGCCCCGCCCCGCGTCTTCGAAGGGCAGCTGACATCCGTGATGATCCGCATGGAAGATGCCAGCCGCCTGAAGCGCTGGCTGTTCAAGCGCGGCATGGCGGTGGCGCATCGCGCGGGCCCCGCGCTGCTGGACGGCAAGACGGTCGGCTTGGGCGACAAGCTGGCCTATGCGCTGGGCAAGATCTTCGTCTTCGGCCCGCTGAAGAACACGCTGGGCCTCAGCCGCGTGCGCGTGGGCTATACCGCCGGAGAGGCGATCGGCCCCGAGATCTTCGATTTCTACCGCAGCCTCGGCATCAACCTGAAGCAGCTTTACGGGCAGACCGAGGCAAGCGTCTTCATCACCCAGCAGCCCGACGGGCAGGTGCGCTCGGACACGGTGGGCGTTCCCAGCCCCGGGGTCGAGGTCCGCATCGGCGAGAACGGCGAGGTCTATTACCGCAGCCCCGGCACCTTCGTCGAATATTACAAGAACGCCGACAGCACCGCATCGACCAAGGATGCCGAGGGCTGGGTCGCCACGGGCGACGCGGGCTTCTTCGAGGAGGGCAGCGGCCATCTGCGCATCATCGACCGCGCCAAGGATGTGGGCCGCATGGCCAGTGGCGCGATGTTCGCCCCCAAATATGTCGAGAACAAGCTGAAGTTCTATCCCAACATCCTGGAGGCCGTGGTCATCGGCAACGGCCGCGACTTCTGCACCGCGATGATCAACATCGACCTGACCGCCGTCGGCAACTGGGCCGAACGCAACAACATCGCCTATGGCAGCTATCAGGAACTGGCCGGCCACCCGCAGGTCTATGAGACCATCCGCGGCCATGTCGAGGCGGTGAACGAATCCGTCGCGCGGGACCCGATGCTGTCGGGCTGTCAGGTCCACCGCTTTCTGGTGCTGCACAAGGAGCTGGACCCCGACGACGGAGAGATGACCCGCACCCGCAAGGTCCGCCGCGCCGTCATCACCGAGAAGTTCCACGACCTGGTCACCGCGCTCTATGACGGATCGTCCAGCGTCCATACCCGGACCGAGGTCACCTACGAGGACGGCCGCAAGGGCGCCATCAGCGCGACCCTGCGCATCGAGGATGTCCGTGTCTTCGGCGACGCCGCCCGTCAGAAGGTAGCAGCCCAATGAACGCGATGACCCAGGACGGCTACGTGACCGCCGACGGCCGCCAGATCGGCCCCGTGGTGATGGAGCTGCGAAACATCACCCTGCGGTTCGGCGGCGTGACAGCCATCAAGGACATCAGCTTCGACATCCGCCAGGGAGAGATCCGCGCGATCATCGGCCCGAACGGCGCGGGCAAGTCGTCGATGCTGAACATCATCTCGGGGTTCTACAACCCGCAGGAGGGGCAGGTCATCTTCAAGGGCCAGCCGCGCCCGGCGATGAAGCCCTATCAGGTCGCGCGCCTGGGTATCGCCCGCACCTTCCAGAACATCGCGCTGTTCGACGGCATGTCGGTTCTGGACAACATCATGACCGGGCGCCTGAACAAGATGAAGGCGGGCTTCCTGTCCCAGGCCCTGTGGTGGGGCGCGGCCGAGCGCGAGGAGAACGAGAACCGCGCCGTGGTCGAACGCATCATCGACTTCCTGGAGATCCAGAACATCCGCAAGACGCCCGTCGGCCGTTTGCCCTACGGCCTGAAGAAGCGGGTCGAGCTGGCCCGCGCGCTGGCGGCGGAACCGAACCTGCTGCTTCTGGACGAGCCGATGGCCGGCATGAACGTCGAGGAGAAGGAGGACATGTCCCGCTTCATCCTGTCGGTGAACGACGAGTTCGGCACCACGATCTGCCTGATCGAGCACGACATGGGCGTGGTCATGGACCTCAGCGACCGGGTGGTGGTGATGGATTACGGCAAGAAGATCGGCGACGGCACGCCGGCCGAGGTGCGCAGCAATCAGGCGGTGATCGACGCCTATCTGGGGGTGGCCCATGACTGATCCGATCCGTGCAGCAGTGAAAGGACGCGACCCATGGACCAGCTGATCTTCGCCGCCGAGGTCGTGCTGAACGGCCTGATGACCGGGGTCATGTACGCGCTGGTGGCGCTGGGCTTCGTGCTGATCTTCAAGGCGTCGGGCGTCTTCAACTATGCCCAGGGGGTGCTGGCGCTGTTCGCGGCGCTGACGCTGGTGGGCATCCAGAACGGCCAGGTGCCCTTCGCGCATCTGATCAACGCGGCCTTCGGCACGCAGCTGCACCATTTCGGCTGGACGGTGCCCGCGGTCCTGGCCGTGGCCCTGACCGCGCTGGTGATGGTCGGCCTGGCCTTCCTGATCGAGAAGCTGGTTCTGCAGCACCTGGTGGGGCAGGAACCGATCATCCTCTTCATGGCGACCATCGGCCTTGCCTATTTCCTTGAAGGCCTGGGCGACGTGATGTGGGGCGCCGACATCAAGACGCTGGACGTGGGACTGCCGCAGGGCATCTCGGACGGGATCGAGGCCGTCACCGCGCAATGGTTCGGCTATGGCTTCTTCATCGACCGGCTGGACCTGTGGGCCACGCTGATCGCGGCGATCCTGGTGGCCGCACTGGTGGCCTTCGCGCAATACACCAAGCAGGGCCGCGCCATGCGCGCCGTGGCCGACGACCACCAGGCGGCGATGTCCGTGGGCATCTCGCTGCGCTTCATCTGGGTGATGGTCTGGTCGATCGCAGGCTTCGTGGCGCTGGTCGCAGGCATCATGTGGGGCACGAAGTCGGGGGTGCAGTTCAGCCTGTCGCTGATCGCGCTCAAGGCGCTGCCGGTGCTGATGCTGGGGGGCTTCACTTCGATCCCCGGCGCCATCGTGGGCGGGCTGATCATCGGCGTGGGCGAGAAACTGTTCGAATTCACCATCGGCCCGATGGTCGGCGGCGCGACAGAGAACTGGTTCGCCTATGTCCTGGCGCTGATCTTCCTGGTGTTCCGGCCCCAGGGCCTGTTCGGCGAACGCATCATCGAACGGGTGTGACCATGGCGCTTCTTCATTGCAGAAATACCCCGGGGGTGCGGGGGCTGGCCCCCGCCGACCGCGCTGAAAGGAACACCCGATGATCTATCGTGAGGCCGGCGACTTCAAGACCAGCTACCGCGACGACAGCCAGACCTTTCCGATCCGTCTGGACCGCTGGGGCTATTACGCGATCCTGGCCGTGGCCTTCGGGATCATCCCCTTCGTCATCAACGACTATTGGGCCAATGCGGTCCTGGTGCCCTTCCTGATCTATGCCATCGCCGCCCTGGGGCTGAACGTGCTGACCGGCTATGCCGGCCAGGTCAGCCTGGGAACCGGCGGCTTCATGGCGGTGGGGGCCTATGCGGTCTACAAGCTGATGACGGCATTCCCGGATGTCAGCATCGTCATCCACATCCTGCTGGCGGGCGGCATCACCGCCGGGGTGGGCGTCCTGTTCGGCCTGCCCAGCCTTCGGATCAAGGGCTTCTATCTGGCCGTCGCCACGCTGGCCGCGCAGTTCTTCCTGGTCTGGCTGTTCAACAAGGTGCCGTGGTTCTACAACTATTCGGCCTCGGGCCAGATCACCGCGCCGACGCGCACTGTGTTCGATCAGGCGGTGACCGGCCCGGCCGCGACCGCGCCCGCGAAATACCTCATCTGCCTGGTCTTCGCCTTCGTGCTGGCGTGGGTCGCGCGCAACCTGACGCGCGGCAGCCTGGGGCGCAAGTGGATGGCCATCCGCGACATGGACATCGCGGCCGAGATCATCGGCGTGAATCCCCTGCGCGCGAAACTGTCGGCCTTCGCGGTCAGCAGCTTCTTCATCGGCATCGCGGGCGCGCTTCTGTTCGCGGTCTACCTGGGCGCGGCCGAGGTCGGCGAGGCCTTCGGCATCAACAAGAGCTTCCTGGTGCTGTTCATGATCATCATCGGCGGCCTGGGCAGCATCTTCGGCAGCTTTGCCGGCGCGGCCTTCCTGGTGCTGCTGCCGGTGCTACTCAAGAACTTCCTGGTCGGCAACATGGGCTGGCCCACCGACCTGGCCGCCCATATCGAGCTGATGATCGTGGGCGCGCTGATCGTGACCTTCCTCATCGTCGAGCCGCACGGCCTGGCGCGCCTGTGGCGCCTGGCCAAGGACAAGCTGCGGCTGTGGCCGTTCCCGCATTAACGTCAAGACCGGGCAACCGGCATCGCATCTCTGGGAGGAGACCCGCAATGAAACTGACCCTTGCCGCCCTGGCCACCACGATGATGGTCGCAAGCCCCGCACTGGCGGACCTTATCGTGCCGAACATGTCCTATCGGACCGGCCCCTATGCCGCGAACGGCATCCCCTATGCCGACGGCTTTGCCGATTACTTCACGCTGCTCAACGAACGCGACGGCGGCATCGGCGGCCAGCGCATCCAGGTCCCGGAATGCGAGACCGCCTACAACACCGAGAAGGGGGTCGAGTGCTATGAATCGCTGCGCACCCAGAACCCGCTGGTCCTGAATCCGCTGTCGACCGGCATCACCTATCAGCTGATCCCGCGGATCACCCAGGACGGCATCCCGCTCTACACGCCGGGCTATGGCCGCACCTCGGCCAAGGACGGCTCTGTCTTCGAATGGGTGTTCAACGCGCCGGCGAACTATTGGGACGGCGCCTCGGTCGCGGTCAAGCATATCCTGGACCAGGAGGGGGGCGACCTGTCCGGCAAGAAGATCGCGCTGGTCTATCACAACTCGGCCTATGGCAAGGAGCCGATCCGTACGCTGGAGGAGCTGTCCGAAAAGCACGGGTTCGAACTGAGCCTGCTGCCCGTGGACGCACCCGGCCAGGAGCAGAAGTCGCAATGGCTGCAGATCCGCCGCGACCGGCCCGATTACGTGATCATGTATGCCTGGGGCGTGATGAACCAGGTCGCCATCCAGGAGGCCGTGAACATCCGCTTCCCGATGGACAAGTTCATCGGCATCTGGTGGTCGGGATCGGAGAACGACGTGCGCGCGGCGGGGGCCGGGGCCGAGGGCTACAAGGCGCTGACCTTCCACGGCGTCGGCCGCGATTATCCGCTGTACGAGGACCTGCAGACGCATGTCTATGACAAGGGTCTGGCGGCCGGTGCAGGCGATCAGGCGGGCAGCGTTCTCTATTCGCGCGGCGCCTATGCGGCGCTGGTGATCGCCGAGGCCATCGCCAAGGCGCAGGAGCTGGCCGGCACCCCCGAGATCACGCCCGCGCAGATGCGCGACGGCTTCGAGGCGCTGGACATCACCGCCGAACGCATGGCCGAGCTTGGCCTGCCCGATTTCGGCGCGCCCATCGCGCTGTCCTGTCAGAACCACGGTGGCGACGGCCTGGCCCGCGTGCAGCAGTGGAACGCCGCCGAGGGGACGTGGTCGCTGATCACCGACTTCATCGAGCCGGATGCCGAGATCCTGGACCCGCTGATCAAGGAAGACAGCGCCGCCTATGCCGCCGAGGCGGGCCTGACCGCGCGCTGCAACTGATCCACGACCGGCGGCGGTCATTCCGCCGCCGGTTCCGCATCCAAGGGGGCTGCCCATGTTCGATACCCGGACCCAAGAGACGCTGCTGGACGTCAACAACATCGAGGTGATCTACAACCACGTCATCCTGGTCCTGAAGGGTGTCAGCCTGACGGTCCCCAAGGGCGGCATCACCGCGCTGCTGGGGGGCAACGGGGCGGGCAAGACGACGACGCTCAAGGCGATCTCGAACCTGCTGGCCAGTGAGCGCGGAGAGGTGACCAAGGGGTCGATCACCTATCAGGGCGACGACATCACCGCGCTGGACCCCGCCGCCCTGGTGCGGCGCGGCGTCATCCAGGTGATGGAGGGGCGCCACTGCTTCGAGCACCTGACGGTCGAGGAGAACCTGCTGACCGGCGCCTATACCCGCCGCGACGGGTCGGCCGCCATCAAGCGCGATCTGGAGATGGTCTATGACTATTTCCCGCGCCTGCGCGAGCGGCGGAAGAGCCAGGCCGGATACACCTCGGGCGGCGAACAGCAGATGACCGCGATGGGTCGCGCGCTGATGTCGCGCCCGCAGATGATCCTCTTGGACGAGCCGTCGATGGGCCTGGCCCCGCAGCTGGTCGAGCAGATCTTCCAGATCGTCAAGGCCGTGAACGAGGGCGAGGGCGTCACCTTCCTTCTGGCCGAGCAGAACACCAACGTCGCGCTGCGCTATGCGCATCAGGGCTACATCCTGGAGAACGGGCGCGTCGTGATGGAGGGCCCGGCCGCGCAGCTGCGCGAGAACCCGGACGTCAAGGAATTCTACCTGGGCATGTCGGACGAGGGGCGCAAGTCCTTCCGTGAGGTGCGCAGCTATCGCCGGCGCAAGCGCTGGCTGGCCTGAGGGGGTCATCATGGGATATTACGACGATCTGGAAACGCGCGACGAGGGTCAGCGCGCCGAGGCGCTGGCCCAGGCCCTGCCGCTGGCGCTGAGCCGCGCCAAGCTGGCCCCCGCGATGGCGCGCCTTCTGCGCGACGTGGAGCCGGAGGCGGTGACCGACCGCGCCGCGCTGGCCCGCCTGCCGGTGATCCGCAAGGCCGAGCTGTCCGAGGCGCAGCGCAAGCAGCCCCCCTTCGGCGGCTATACCACCCGCCCCGCCGCGCAGTTCGACCATATCTTTCAAAGCCCCGGCCCGATCTATGAACCCGGTCGGCGCGATGGCGACTGGTGGCGGCTTGGCCGCTTCCTGCATGCCGCGGGCGTGGGGCAGGGAGACATCGTCCAGAACTGCTTCGGCTATCACCTGACGCCTGCCGGGATGATGTTCGAATCGGGCGCGCGTGCCGTCGATGCGGCGGTCCTGCCCGCCGGCACCGGGCAGACAGAACTGCAGGTGCGCGCGGCTGTCGACATCGGCACGACCTGCTATGCCGGCACGCCCGATTTCCTCAAGGTGATCCTGGACCGTGCCGACGAGATGGGCGAGGTGCTGTCCTTCACCAAGGCCGTGGTGGGCGGCGGCGCGCTGTTCCCGTCGCTGCGCCAGATGTATGCCGACCGGGGGATCGTCACGCGGCAATGCTATGCCACCGCCGATCTGGGTAACATCGCCTATGAGAGCGAGGCGATGGAGGGAATGATCGTGGACGAGGGTGTGATTGTCGAGATCGTGCGCCCCGGCACCGGCGATCCGGTTCCCGACGGCGAGGTCGGCGAAGTGCTGGTGACCACGCTGAACCCGGATTATCCGCTGGTTCGTTTCGCGACGGGTGACCTGTCTGCGGTCCTTGCAGGTACCAGTCCTTGTGGTCGCACCAACATGCGCATCAAGGGGTGGATGGGGCGCGCCGATCAGACGACAAAGATCAAGGGCATGTTCGTGCGCCCCGAACAGGTGGCAGCCCTGGTCGCGCGCCATGCGGACGTGTCCCGCGCCCGCGTGATCGCCGATCGTCGCGGAGAGATGGACGTGATGACCGTGCAACTGGAAACCGCGGGTCAGGGGGGCGACTATGCCGCATCCGTCATGGACACGCTGAAGCTGCGTGGCGACATCGAACTGGTGGCACCGGGCAGCCTGCCCAATGACGGCAAGGTCATCGAGGATCGCCGCAGCTATGAATAGGACGCATTTGATCCGTTAACTTGATCGAAACCTTTGACCCGGCGACAAGGATGCCTGACCGGAACGAAGGGTAGACATCATGGCTGCGGGCAAGGGGCTGAACGGGCCGTCCATCATCATCAAGCGCGTCGAGGCGTCGTCCGACGGCGGCCACCACGGCGGCGCGTGGAAGGTCGCCTATGCGGATTTCGTGACCGCGATGATGGCGTTCTTCCTGCTGATGTGGCTGCTGAACGCCACCACCGAGGAGCAGAAGACCGGTCTGGCCGACTACTTCGCACCGACGGTGATCCAGACGCCGAACGCCACCATCAGCGGCGGCGGCGACGGGACCGAGGACGGCGTCCGTCACGCGGTCGAGGCGCCGCTGCCCGACAGCGACAGTGCAGGCGACTTCGAGGAGGTCGCTCGCGCCGTCCAGGACAGCCTGACCGGCACGGGCGCCGAATCGTCCCAGCTGACCAACCTGCTGCAGCATGTCGTGACCCGCATGACCGACGAGGGGCTGGTGATCGAGCTGGGCGATCTGACCGACGCCCCCCTGTTCGTCGAGGACACCGCCCAGCCCCAGCCCGCCCTGTCCGAACTGATGGGAATCATCGCGCGGGTCATCCGGCATGTCAGGAACGACGTGGCGATCTCGGGCCATGTGCGCGCCTATCCAGAAACCCTGGTCGCATCGCCGGTCTGGCCGCTGTCGGATGCCCGGGCGCATACGGTGCGCAACCTGCTGGAACAGCAGGGTTTCGACGGCAAGCGCGTGCAGCGGGTCAGCGGCTATGCGGACCGCAAGAACCGGCAGGGCAACCCGATGGACCCGCTGAACAACCGGATAGAGCTGATTTTACTTAGGTAGCCGTCGCGGTTAGCCTTATCTTAAGCGTTCACGGGCAGGGTGACGGACAAGACCGAAATCAGAAGGGTGTCTGTCCATGTCCATCTCCTCTGCGATGAATGCCGGCGTGTCCGGCCTTGCCGCGAACTCGTCGCGGCTGGGAACCATCTCGGACAATATCGCGAACGCATCGACCTTCGGGTACAAGCGCGTCGAGACCGACTTCAATGCGCTGGTCGTGGGGCAGGGGGCGGGCCTTTACACCGCAGGCGGCGTTCGCGCGTCGACGACGCGATCGGTGTCGCAGGACGGTGCGATCGTGACCACCTCGAATGCGCTGGATCTTGCGATGACCGGGCGGGGCATGCTGCCCGTGACGACCCTGAACGATGCAACCGGTGGGGGGACGCCGTCGCTGATGATGACGCGGACCGGTGCGTTCCGTCCCGATGCGGGCGGCTTGCTGCGCACCGAAAGCGGGCTGGTGCTGATGGGCTGGCCCACGGCCGCGGACGGCAGCATGCCGCTTGTCGCGCGCGACACGTCGGCCGCACTGCAGCCGATCCGCATCGAATCGAACCGCCCTGTCGGGGATCCGACGACGCAGGTGTCGCTTGGCGCCAACCTGCCCGCGACAGAGACCCTGCCCACCGGCTCGGGCGACCCGCTGCCGCTGCGTGTCGAGTATTTCGGCAACCTGGGAACCTCGGAATCGCTGGACATCACCTTCACGCCCGACACCAGCGATGCAACCGGCATGTCGAACACCTGGACGGTCAGCATCAGCGACAGTGCCAGTGATCCCGGGGCCAACCCGATCTCCACCTTCCAGGTGACGTTCGACGACAGCCAGGGGGCGGGCGGCGCACTGCTGAACGTCGTCGGCGGCGGCTATGATCCGGCAACCGGGGCGATCCCGCTGACCGTCGGGGGTGGCAACATAGAGCTTTCCATCGGCGTGCCGGGCGGGGCCTCGGGCCTGAAGCAGCTGGCGGCCAGCTTCTCTCCGTCGAACGTGGTCAAGAACGGCTCTCCGGTGGGGCAGCTGGTCGCGGTCGAGGTTGACCCGCAGGGCTATGTCAAGGCGACCTACGACACCGGTTTCGTCAAGGCGCTGTACAAGATCCCCGTCATCGACGTCCCGAATCCCAACGGCCTGGTGGCGGTCGAGGGGCAGGCCTTCAAGACATCGCCCGATTCAGGCGGCTTCTTCCTGTGGGATGCGGGCGACGGGCCGACGGGCGCCATCGCCGGCTATGCGCGCGAGGCGTCGACCACCGACATTGCGCAGGAACTGACGCATCTGATCACCACGCAACGCGCCTATTCGTCGAACGCCAAGATCATCCAGACGGTCGACGAGATGCTGCAGGAAACCACGAACATCAAGCGCTGATCCGTCCCGCAGGGGATCGGGTGAAGGAGGCCGGACATGAGCATTGCCAAGGCGATATCGAACGCGATGTCGGGGCTGACCGCCACCGCGCGCGGCACCGAGACGGTGGCGTCGAACATCGCCAACGTCATGACGCCCGGTTATGCCCGGCGCGACATGGTGGTGTCCGCCCAACTGCACGGCGGGGGCGTGCGCATCGACGGCATCACTAGGATCGTCAATTCCAGCCTGCTCTCCGAATCGCGCCTGGCGGCCTCGTCCGTCGGTGACGGCGCCGCACGCGCGTCGTTTCACCGGTCGATGGAAAAGGTCATCGGTCTTCCCGGAGAGGCGCATTCCCTGTCGGGTGCGCTGACCGATTTCCAGGCCGCGCTCAGCAGTGCGGCGACGCGGCCCGATGACGAGATCCGCCTGTCGCAGGTCGTCAGCACGGCCTCGGCGCTGGCGGACCGGCTGAACGCGGCGTCGACCGCGGTTCAGGGCGCGCGCAGCGCCGCGCAGCAGGGCATCGCGTCCGACGTGGCGACGGTGAACGCCTCGCTGGAGCGGGTGGCCTATCTGAATGCGCGCATCTCCGTCCTGGATTCCGACGGCAAGGATGCTACCCCGTTGATGGACGAACGCCAGCAGGTGATCGACCGCATCGCAAGCATCATTCCGATCCAGGAGGTCTCGCGCGACTCGGGCAAGGTCGCCCTGTTCAGCGCCGAGGGTGCGGTGCTGCTGGATGGCAGCGTGCCGGCCCGGCTAGGATTTTCAGGCGCGGATCAGGTGACCGCGGGCCAGGTCGTTGGCGCACCCCTGGAACTGCTGACCCTGAACGGGACGCCGGTTACCGCGGCGCAGATGCGCCTGTTCGGCGGCGGGTCCTTGGCCGCCAACTTCCAGATTCGCGATCAGCTGGCCCCGCAGATGCAGTCGGAACTGGACGACATGGCCTTTGACCTGCACCAGCGTTTGGTCGATCCCGCCGTCGATCCGTCCCTCGGGGCTGCCGATGCCGGGCTGTTCACCGACGGCGGTGCGCGCGCGACCGCAGCGACGGTCGTGGGCCTGTCCGGTCGGATCGCGCTGAATGCGACGGTCGATCCGGGACAGGGGGGCCAACTGTGGCGCCTGAGGTCGGGCCTGCAGGCGGCGAACGGCGAACCGACAGGCCAATCCGCGATCCTTTCGGCGCTGGTCCAGGCACTGGACGCCTCGCGCCCGGCGCAGGCGGGCAGCGGCTTCGAGGGGAACGGCACGTTGACCGCCCGGTTCGGGTCGGTCGAGTCGCGGGTGTCGACGCGGCGCGTCGAGGCCGAGGCCGACCTGACCATCCGCAGCAGCCGCCAGTCGACCATCGCCTCCAGCATGATGGCCGAGGGCGTGGACAGCGACGCCGAGATGCAACGCCTGCTGCAATACGAACAGTCCTATGCCGCCAATGCTCGCGTGCTGGTCGCCGTGGACGAGATGATCAACCAGATCCTGAGGATGTAGCCGTGACCCTGAACAGTATCGGTGACCAAGCCCGCGCCTATGCGCTGCAGGTCGCCTCGAACCGGATCAAGACAACCCTGTCCACCCTGACCCAGGAGGTTGCGTCCGGGCAGGTCGCGGATGTGGGCCAGCGCGTCGGCGGCAACACCCGCGCCCTGAACGAGATCGAAGGCCGCATCCAGCTGGCAGGGCAGTTGCGCCAGAACGGCCAGGATGCGGGCATCCGGCTGCAGGCGGTGCAGGACATGTTCGACGCTGTCCGGCTCAGCACGACGGAGCTGGGCCTGGCTCTGGCCACCGACCCGTTCAACGACCAGGCCCTGCTGGGGACGCGGTCGACAGAAGTGGCCAATGCGTTCGATTCGGTGATCCAGAGGCTGAACGGCACGAACAGCAACCGGTACCTTCTGTCCGGAGAGGCGTCAGACGTGGCCCCCCTGTCGGATGCGACCAGCATCCTGGACAGCCTGCAGGCCATCGTCGCGCCGCTGACCACGGCCGCAGACGTCGCACAGGCGGTATCCGACTGGTTCGACGCTCCGGCCGGGGGCGGCGGGTTTCTGGACACGGCCTATCACGGGACCTTGGGCCAGCCGCAGCGGATCACCGTCGGAGAGGGCGTCTCGGTCGAGATGCAGACGACCGGTGCGTCTGGCCCGGTGCGCGACCTGCTGAAGGGCCTGGCGACCGCAGCCATCCTGGACCGCGGTATCCTGGCGGGCAACGTGGCCGAGCGGAGGGAGCTGTTGTCCACGGGCGGCACCCTGATGGTCGCCGCGGACAGCGCCGTTCTGGGAGAGATGGGGCGTGTGGGCCTTGCCCAGCAGACCGTCGAGCGCGCGCAGGTCACCGGGACCTCGACCCTGAACACGCTGGAACGGGCCCGCGGCGACATCCGCAGCGCCGACCCGTTCGAGACGGCAGCAGCCCTGACCGAAGTGCAAAGCCAGCTGGAATCTCTCTATGCGGTCCAGGCGCGGCTGGCGAACCTCAAGCTGGTGGATTTCCTGCGATGAAGACAGTTCTGCAAGCACTGATCCTGTGGATGGCCGTGGCGACCTCGGCCCTGGCTGTGCCCGTGCGCATCAAGGATCTGGCCGATTTCGACGGCGTTCGGGGCAACGATCTGGTCGGCTATGGGCTTGTCGTCGGCTTGGACGGGTCGGGCGACGGCATGCGCAATGCCCCCTTCACCGAAGAGATGCTGGCCGGCCTGCTGGAACGGCTTGGGGTGAACGTCACCGATGACGCCCTGAGGTCCAAGAACGTGGCGGCGGTGATCGTGACGGCCACCCTGCCGCCCTTTGCGCGGTCGGGCAGCAGGATCGACGTGAGCGTCTCTGCGATCGGCGACGCGAAAAGCCTGCTGGGCGGTACGCTGGTGATGACCCCGCTGAAGGCCGCGGATGGCAACATCTATGCCGTGGCCCAGGGATCGATCATCGCGGGCGGGGTCGCGGCGCAGGGCGACGCGGCCCGCGTGGTCGAGGGCGTGCCCACCACCGGCAGCATCCCGGTCGGCGCCCGGGTCGAGCGCGAGGTAGAGTTCGATTTCGCCGGCATCGACGACATCCGCATCGCGCTGCGCAATGCCGATTTCACCACCGCCACGCGGGTCGAGGACGCGATCAACCGTGACTTCAACCGCCAACTGGCCGTCACGCTGGACAGCGGCACGGTCGTCGTGAACTTCCGCGGCCTGGGCGACGTGAACCCCGCCCGCGTCGTCGGCCGGATCGAGAACCTGCTGATCGAACCCGAAGACCGGGCCAAGGTGGTGATCGACCACAAGTCCGGGACGATCGTGGTGGGCGAACGCGTGCGCATTTCCCGGGTGGCGGTGTCGCAGGGCAACCTGACCCTGCGCGTGGCCGAGGCGCCGCTGGTATCCCAGCCCAACCCGTTTGCCGCTGGAGAGACAGTGACCGTGCCCCGCACCGCCGTCGACGTGAACCAGGAACCCGGCATCGGCTTTGTGGAGGTGGCCGGAGAGACCAACCTGTCGGATCTTGTCGACGGTCTGAATGCCTTGGGTGTGCGGCCTCGCGACATGATCGACATCCTGAAGTCGATCCATTCGGCAGGTGCCCTGCACGCGGACCTGATCGTCGAGTAACGATCAGGCGCGCAGGGCGCCGGTCAGCGCCGACAGCGCAAGGGCCGCCGTCCCGGGCCGCGTCTGCCGATAAAATCCGCCACGCCGCATGGCCATCATGGCCTGCGGCCCGGTGCTGTCCAGCATCCGGCCCAGATGCGCCAGCGTCGCGCGGCTGTCGGACGGAAGATCCAGGGGCAATAGGCTGGCGCGGTTGGCCCGCAGCCAGCCGCCGAACTGCCCGGCCATCAGCTTGCGCAGCCGCGCAGCCAGCGCAGGCAAGGTATCGTTGCGCCCGACCTCGGATCGGGCATGCTGGCGGTACAGCAACCCGGGTTCCGGGTCATGGATCAGCGTCGCGCCGTAGCCCGCGCTGACCTGATAGGCCCACCAGTCATGAGAGATCACCCCCGCCCGCATCGCATGCGGCGCGGCGTGCTGCAGCAGCGCCACGGCGTGCCGGTTGAACACCGAGGTGTTGCCCGCCATGCAGGCCTGGACCAGCGCGTTGCGAAAGCCCAAGGGACGCAGGAACCGGCGCGATGGTGCCAGGGGGCGCAGGTCCGCATCGGTGATGATGGTCCGGGCGGCGTAATGGGCGGGTCCGGCCAACCCCTGCAGGGCGGACACTGCGCGGGCCAGCTTGTGCGGCAGCCACTGGTCGTCCTGATCGCAGAACGCGGCCGATGCGTCGGGGGGCACGTGATCCAGCAGCGACAGGAAGTTCCGCGTGGCGCCCGCGCGCGGTCCGTCGACCAGGCGCACCTGTCCTGCGGGCCGATCCGCCGCGAACCGTTCGACGATCTGCCGGGTTTCATCGGTCGACCCATCATCGGACACGATCAGCGACCAATCCGCGTGCGTCTGTGCCGCGATGCTGTCCAGCTGCGTGCCCAGATGCGGCGCGCCCTGCCAGGTCGCCATCAGGATCACCACGTGATGCGCGTGCAACGGCCCCTCCGGAAAAGCAGACACCCGAAGCGGTCGCTCCGGGTGTCTGCGGTTCTGGCCCGAAGGCGCGGCAAGGGCAAGCAGGTCAGCCCGGCTGACGGGCGATATCCTCGATCAGGACGGCGGTGACGGGGGCATCCGTCGCGGCCTTGGCGGCCTGCAGCAGACCCTCGCGCAGGGTGACAAGGTTGCGATCCGCGGTGAAATTGCCGTCGAAACCGCCGGTATTGGCGTGGATCATCAGCTGGCGCAGCAGGGCGTCGCGCAGGATGTGCTCTTTCTTCGACAGCGCCTGGAGGTTGGCCCCGTCGGTCTGCAGGGTCACCGTCAGGATCATCACGTCGCGCAGGTCGCCCTGACGCATCAAGGGCACGAAGAACTGTGTCGGGAACTGGAAATAGGCGGCCTCGGTGGGGTCACCCCCGCCACCATGATCGCCGCCGCCGTGATCGTCGCCGCCATGATCCTCGCCACCGCCGTGGCCGTCATCGGCGGGGGCTGCGCCGTGATCGTCCGCGGCTGCGGCCTCGGTTGCGGGATCGGCCGGTAATGCGGGGGCGCGCAGCATGTCGCCGCCGAATGCGCCGCCGACCAGGGCTAGCACGGGCAGGGCGATGGGAATGATTTTCTTGATCACGGGAACACCTTCAATAGGGCAGGACGATGTCGGCGATCTGCTGGCCATAGCGCGGCTGCTGCACATCGGTGATCTGGCCGCGGCCGCCATAGCTGATGCGCGCACCGGCGATGCGGTCATAGGCGATCTCGTTGCTGCGATCGATGTCGGCGGGGCGTACGAAGCCGCTGACGGTCAGCTCGCGCAATTCGAAGTTCACGCGGACCTCTTGCGTGCCCTGGATCTGCAGCGTGCCGTTGGGCAGGGTGTCCACGACCGTCGCCGCCACCCGCAACGTCAGCTGATCGCGTCGCGAGATGTTGCCGTTGCCGCGATAGGATGACGACGACGACGCGTCGGCCAGGTTGTCGAAGCTGGCACCTTCGGGCAGCTTCTCGCCAAGACGCTGCGGAATGCCGACCATCTGCGGGATCGACAGGCTCTCGCTGCTGGAGCGGTTGCGACCGCTGCTGTTGCTGATCGTGGCCTCGTCGTCGATCTCGATCACGACGGTCAGGATGTCGCCGCGGATGGCCGCGCGACGGTCGCTGATCAACGAAGACTGGGTGCCGGCCCACAGCGAGGCCGCGGCCTCGGGGCGACCCGAATCCAGCGGCAGGTTCAGGGGCGGATTGGTCATCGCCAGGAATTCCTCGGTCTCGCGGGGCGAGGTCAGTTCGGGCGGCTGGCCGATATTGGCGGCGCGCGAACAGCCCGCGGCGGCAAGGGCCAGGCACAGCAGATAGGCGGGTTTCATCGTCGTTCCTCTCAATTGGTGACGGCCAGCGTGCCGTCCGGCATCACCTGGGCGGTGACCGTGCTGCGCGAGCCCATATTCATGACGCGGATCAGTTCTCCGGCGGCGCCGTCCGACATGGCGCGCCCCTCGGTGTCGATCTGCAGGGCGCCGCGCTGAAAGCGCAGGCGCACGATCTGGTTGCGGCCGATCACGCGGGGCGCCTGCAGCATGTTGGCGTGCAGTGGCCGGCCTTCGTAGATGGTGATGCGGGTCTGCATCCCGATCGCGGCGGACGGGTCTGTCAGGCCGGGCCGGTCGCTGTCGATCACCGTCAGGTCGCCCGCCGCGATCACGTGCCCGACCGGCAGGGTATGCGCCGCGCCCAGGGCGCCTGCGAAGGCCGCCCCCGGCAGCAGCGCCAGCATCACGATCAGCGCCCGCATCACCGCACCTGCGTCGTGGCGCCGAGCATCTGGTCGGCAGCGGTGATGACCTTGGCGTTCAGCTCGTAGCCGCGCTGCGCCTTGATCAGGTCGGTGATCTCGCGCACCGCATCGACAGAGCTTTCCTCCAGATAGCCCTGGCGCAGGGTGCCCAGGCCGTCTTGGCCGGGATTCACGACCTGCGGGCCGCCCGAGGCTGCGGTCTCGATGAACAGGTTGGACCCGATCGCCTCGAGGCCCTTCTCGTTTGCGAAACCGGCCAGGGTCAGCTGGCCCAGCAGCTCGGCATCGACCCGGTCGGCGAAATAGGCATAGACCTCTCCGCCGGCATTGATGGTGATGGCGCGGGCATCCTCGGGGATGGTGATGTCGGGGACGACCGGATAGCCGTCCGAGGTCACGATCTGCCCCTCGGGCGAGCGCTTCAGCCCGCCGTCGCGGGTATACCCCGAAACCCCGGATGGCAGCGTCACCTCAAGATAGCCGTCGCCCTCGATGGCCAGGTCCAGGTCGCCGCCCGTCTGCGTCAGCGCGCCCTGCTGCAGGTTCACGCTGACCGCGGTGGGGCGCACGCCAAGGCCCAGCTGTACCCCGGCGGGGATCACCGTGCCGTCGGCAGCGGTGACACTGCCCGGACGAGCGGCCTGCTGGTAGTGCAGGTCCGCGAATTCGGCACGGCGGGCGTTGTAGCCGGTCGTGGACATGTTCGCGAGGTTGTTCGAGATGACCTCGACGCGGGTCTGCTGCGCGCTCATGCCGGAGGCGGCGATCTGCAGGGCTCTCATGGTGGCTCCTTATCGGGTCATGGCGGTGATCGCGCCGCGGATCCGCTGATCCTCGCGATCCAGGAAGGTCTGGCCCAGCTCGTAGGCGCGCTGGACCTCGATCATGCGGGTGATCTCGAAGATCGGGTCGACGTTGCTGTCCTCCAGGAAGCCCTGGCGGATGCGGCCCTCCTCGACCAGCTGCGGCTCGCCCTCGACGGCGAAGCCGGTGCCGCTCTGGCGGGTCAGGTCGGTGCCTTCGGGCGGGGTGAACAGGCCGATGCGGCCAAAGGGCAGGCCGTTCGACGACAGCGTGCCGTCGGCACCGATGGCCACCGCATTGGCGCCGGCCGGCAGGATGATCGGCGCCTGACCCTCGTCCAGCAGACGGTGGCCGTCGGCGGTCATCAGTTCCCCCTCGGCCGAGGGGATGAAGGCGCCCGCGCGGGTCAGGCGCAGCCCGTCGGGCGCCTCGACCAGAAAGAACCCCTCGCCCTCGATGGCCAGGTCCATGCTGTTGTTGGTCTGCGTCAGCCCGCCCTGCTGCAGGTCCAGCAGGCGGCCGCGGGCGTGGGCCATCGACAGCGTGTCGCCCTGCCGGTCCAGCGCGGACAGGTGTTCGGCAAAGATCACCCCCTCGCGCCGGTAACCGGTGGTGTTGGCGTTGGCGATGTTGTTGGCCACGACGCGCATTTCGGCCATCAGGCCGGATTGCCGCGACAGGCTGGCATAGATTGCGTTGTCCATCTCAGCTGCCCGCGATCATGGGGATGATTTCGCCCAGGTAGAAATCCGCCAGGGCGGTGGTCATGAAGCTCATCGAGACCCAGAAGACGACCAGCATCAGCCCCACCTTGGGCACGAAGGTCAGCGTCATCTCCTGAACCGAGGTCAGCGCCTGGAACAGGCCGATCACCACCCCCGCGATCAGCGCGACCCCCAGAAGCGGGGCCGAGATCCGGACCGAGATCAGCAGCGCCTGGCGCAGCATGTCGAAAAGGACCGTCTCTCCCATCACGACGTTCCTTCCCTACACCGGCATCCGCAGGATTTCCTGGTACGCCTCGACGACCTTGTCG
Source organism: Paracoccus marcusii (assembly GCF_028621715.1). Taxonomy (NCBI): domain Bacteria; kingdom Pseudomonadati; phylum Pseudomonadota; class Alphaproteobacteria; order Rhodobacterales; family Paracoccaceae; genus Paracoccus; species Paracoccus marcusii. Next base: position 1,229,041 of record NZ_CP117466.1, read on the forward strand.
CGGATCGCCACGACGGTGTTCATGGTCAGCTCGGCCTCGGCGATGGTCAGGACCAGCTGCTGGGTGCTGGTCTGGCCGGTCATGGCGCCGGTGGCGACCTGGTCGACCTGGGCCATCTGGGCGGCGAAATCCTCGGCGGCTTGGCCCACGCGGGCCAGGGCCTCCGATCCCTGCTGGGGGGCCACGGCGGTGCGGGCGGCGGAATAGGCGTTGGCGGCGTTCAATCCGGAAATCATGGGTCGGCCTTTCTAGCGGCGAAGAAGATCAAGAAGCGATCCGTTCATCTGACGGGTCTGTTCGAACATGCGCAGGTTGGCCTCGTAGCTGCGGCCCGCCTCGCGGGCGTCGGCCAGCTCGATCACCAGATCGACGTTGGATCCGTCGTAATAGCCGTCCTGGTCGGCCATCGGATGCGCGGGGTCGTGGATGCGCGGCAGCGCCGACTGGTCCAGCTGCATGCGGCCGGCCTGGACCTCGCCCGTCGTGCGGCCGAAACGGACGGCCTCCTCGAAGGCCACCAGCTTGCGGCGATAGCCGGGCGTGTCTGCGTTCGCGATGTTCTCGGACGTGTGGCGCAGGCGTTCGGTCTGCGCACGCATCCCCGACGCTGCCATGCGCAGCGGTGAAATCTGATCGGTCATGGTGGTGGTTCCTTACCTGCGTCCCAGACTGGACCGCAGCAGGTCCAACCCCGAGCGATAGATGGTCAGCGAACGGTCATGGCTGCTCTTGACCTCGGCAGCGCGGACCATCTCCTCCTCCAGCGACACGGAGTTGCCGTTCGGAGAGACGGGGCCCGCGACCTCGATCACCCGCGCCCCGCCGGGCGACCATTGCGGCGCATCCAGGTGGCGGGCGTTCGACACGCGCAGCGTGCCGCCCTCCTCGGCCTGCCGATAGGTCTCGGCAAAGGGCTGCAGGTCATGGGCCCGGAAACCGGGCGTGTCCGCGTTGGCGATGTTGCGCGCCACCTCGATGTGGCGGGCCTGCGTGTGCTGGCCCATCGCGCGGGCCATCCGCAGCATTTCGATCTTCTCAAACATGAGGCTTCTCCTCAATCTCGATAAACCCGGTCTTAACCCCAATTGGTTTAGAAACCGTTTCAGCCGCCGGATTTTCGACACGCGGCGAAAGGAGACCGGATGGACAAGCTTGAATCGATCGCGCGCCGGCTGTCGCAGCTGCGCCTGGCCACGCATTACGGTCGCGTGCAGTCGATCCGCGCGGGCCTGATCGCCGCCGAGGGGCTGAACGGGCGCGCATCGGTCGGCGACCGGGTGCGAATCGCTCTGCAATCGGGCGATCTGGGCGGAGAGATCGTGGGCCTGTCGCCCCGCGCCGCCCAGATCCTGCCCGAGGGCCCGATCGAGGGGCTGTCGGTCGGCGCCCAGGTGCAGCTGGACTTCGCGCCGCGAATCGCCCCCTGCGATGCCTGGATCGGCCGGATCATCGACCCGTTGGGGCAGCCGCTGGACGGTCGCCCGCTGACCCAGGGCCTGACGCGCCGCAGTTTTCGGACCGAAGCGCCGCCTGCCGCCACGCGCAAGCGCCTTGGGGCGCGGCTGGCCACCGGAATGGCGGTCTTCGACACGCTGCTGCCCATCGTCGCGGGACAGCGGATCGGCCTGTTCGCGGGGTCGGGGGTGGGAAAATCCACGCTGCTGTCGCAGATGGCACGTGGGGTACAGGCCGATGTCGTGGTGATCGCCATGATCGGCGAACGCGGTCGCGAGCTGCGCGAATTCGTCGAAAAGACGATGGGTCCGGAGGGCATGGCCCGCGCGGTGATCGTCGCGGCGACCTCGGATCAGTCGCCGCTGATCCGGCGGCGCTGTGCCTGGGCCGCGATGGCCGTGGCCGAGCATTTTCGCGACCAGGGCCGCCACGTCCTGTTCCTGGCCGATTCGATCACCCGCTTTGCCGAGGCGCACCGCGAGATCGCCCTGGCCGCGGGCGAACCGCCCAGCTATCGCGGCTTTCCCCCGTCGGTGTCGAACCTGATCATGGCGCTGGCGGAACGCGCAGGCCCCGGCCCGGAAGGGTCGGGCGACATCACCGGCATCTTCAGCGTGCTGGTCGCAGGATCGGACATGGAGGAGCCGGTGGCCGACATCCTGCGCGGGACGCTGGACGGCCATGTCGTGCTGGACCGCACCATCGCGGAGCGGGGCCGCTTTCCGGCGGTCGACGTGGTGCGGTCGGTGTCACGGTCGCTGCCCGATGCCGCCAGCGCGGTCGAGAACGCGGCCATCGGGCGGGCCCGCGCGGCGCTGGGCGCCTATGCCGAATCGGAACTGATGATCCGTGCGGGCCTCTATGCGCCCGGTTCGGACGCCAAGCTGGACGAGGCGGTGCGACTGTACCCCCAGCTGGACGAATTCGTGACGCGCCGTTGCCCCGGCATCGCGGACAGCTTTGCCGCGTTGGAGGCCGCGCTGCGCCTGCCCATGCGCGCGCGCGCGTGAAACCAAGCGGCGCCGCGTTGCGTTGGCTTAATCAATGTTAGAACGCAAGGGGGGACCATTGCGTCCAGAATCCCGATTTGCAACTGTCCGGCTGCCTTAGAAGGAGGGGCGGAATGGCGATTACCGAGTATTTTATCCGCTTCCTTCAACGACGTGACAGTTTGCCCGAACGCGATCTGGCCCGTCTTCGCGCCCTGCGCACCCAGCATGTCAGCTTCGCCTCCGGAGAGGTGATCGTCCCCGTCGACCGGGTCGCAAAACGCAGCTGCATGATGCTGCGCGGCATGTCGGCGCGTTCGCACCGCCTGGTCGGCCGACCCGACGAACGGGTGATCACCGCCCTGCACGTGCCGGGCGATTTCGTCGATCTGCACGGGTTCGTTCTGGCCGGGCTGGAACATTCCGTCGTCGCTGTCGGTCCCGCCGAGGTCGAGTTCGTCGATCACGACGAACTGGTCGAGATCACCGAGAATTTTCCGCACCTGACGCGCCTCTTGTGGATGGCGACGCTGATCGACGCGGCGGTGCACCGGCAATGGCTGGTCGCGGCGGCCTCGCTGCGCTCCAGCGCGCATCTGGCCCACCTGCTGTGCGAGGTCTATACCCGCCTGAACGCCGTCGGCGCCGCGGCCGACCATCAGTTCTCTCTGCCTTTGCTGCAACGCGAACTGGCGGATATCTTGGGATATTCACCCATTCACGTGAACCGGGCCGTGCGCGATCTGCGCGATCGCGGCCTGCTGCGCTGGTCGGGGGCCGATGTGTCGATCCTGGACTGGAAGGGCCTGGCGATGCTGGCCCGGTTTGACCCGACCTATCTGGACATGGAGCGTCAGAGCCGCTGAGGCGTCATTCGCACAGCCGCCAGCCACCGTTCCGGGCCGCCATGTCCAGATGCAGGTGGTCGTCATGCGCGGCGTTCGATCCCGGTCCCAGAACGGTGGTGAACAGCAGGCATCCGGTCCCCTGCGCTGCCTTCTGAAAGCTTTCGGCGGCATCGCCGTCGCCTTGGCGCGGCTGCACCAGCACGGGATCGCCATCGTCGAAGCGAAAGCCCATCACGTCGATCGCGTTGCCATAGCCGTGTTCCGAAGGTTTCGGATCCGCCTCTCCGGTCCCCACGCGGTCGCGGCAGGAATAGGCCGGTCCGGTCTCCAGCGCGGTCAGGCGCGGCGTTTCGGGCAGAAGCCCCGCGGCAGGCTGCAGGAAATCCCGCGTCCACAAGGCCAGCGACAGCGCGGCCGCACAGCGCATCACCGGCTCGCCTGACAGGGTGACGTCTGGCAGGATGTGGCTGACCTGCAGCGGACGGGCGATGCCGCAGTCGCGGTTGTCCGGGTCGGTCACGGGGGGCTGGGGGCGGAATTGCGCGCCCATCACTGACAGCGCCAGTCGACAGGCGTCGTATTCCGCATCCGTCTCGGCCAAGGTGAACCAGACCGGCGGGGGCGGCGGGCCAAAGGGCTGCGCTGCAGGTTCGTCCGGTACCGATTCGCTGATCGCATCAGGGACCGGGTCCGGCGTTGGCGCCGGTTCCGCAGCTTCGGGCTTTTCGGGCGGGCGGTCGGCGGTCTGGGCTGTGTCAGGCTCTGCCTCAGGGGGGCGCTCCTGCGCCAGGGCGGGGACCACCGCCAGCGTCAACGCGATGATCGTCCCCGCCACGCGGATCATGGCTGCGCCTCTTCCAGAGTCGGGACGACGAACCCTTCGGGCAGCGCGCCGCTGAGGGCATCGCTGAGAGGATCAGGGGTCACGGGCGCGGCGGCATCCGGCGCGGCGGGGATGGCCGCCGGATCCGTGGCCGCAGGGGCCATCGGCGTCGGGGCAGTGGGGCTCGGGGCTGCGGCAGCCGGGGTCGTCGGGGCGACGGTGGCAGGCGCCTGAGGATCGGGCAGCGACAGCGGCTGCGCGGGGTCTGGCGTCGTGATCTGGTCGGTCGTGCCCTCGGGCAGCGCGATGTCGGCCACGGGCGGGCTGACCGCGGTGCCGCTACCGGTCACGTCGGCGATGGTGACCCCGGCATCCAGGAACTGGACCTCGGTGCCGCCGATGGTGACCATGCCGGCCAGCTCCTCGGCATCCCAGTTGGTCAGGCGCACGCAGCCCATCGACTGGTTCGCGAACAGCTGCGACGGGGTGGGCGTGCCATGGATGCCGTATGTGGGCTTGGTCAGCCCGATCCAGACGGTGCCCACCGGCCCGTTCGGCCCCGGCGGGATGACCAGCGGACTGTCGTTGCCTTCCTGGCGGAAATTGACGTTGGGATTGTAGGTATAGTTCGGGTTGATCGCCACGGTCCGCACGTTGTGCGCCCCCTGCGGCGAGGGGGTGGCGCTGCTGCCGATGGTTGCCGGGTAATCCACGACCATCTGGCCGCGGGCGTTGTATCCGGCGACGCGGCGGTTGTCCTTGTCGATGATGATCCGCGTGACCTGGCCGCGCAGGCGGGGATTCGGCGCCATCACCTGGATGGTCGCGCCGGGTACCAGGGCCACGCCGGGGTTCAGGAACTCGATGAACTTCTCGTCCATGTGGAACCGCTCGCCCAGGCGTTCGGCGACGCTGGTATGGGCCATGGCGGGCATCAGCGCCTTTTCCGCGTAATCCGTGGGGATCGACGCGGCCAGCCCGGCGGCGTCCTCGGCGGTGACGACATAGGTCTGGGTGACGGGGCGCGTCGCGAAGGACTGCAGCAGGTTCCAGACATGGGGGTCCATCACGCCGTCCTGGGGCAGGCCCGTGCGGCGTTCGAACGCCTTGATCGCGCTCTGGCTCATCCCGCCCTTGAACCCGTCGATGACGCCCGGAGAGGTCCCGGACCGGTCCAGCAGCAGCTGCACCTTGGCGGTCAGGGCCGACCGGCCCCGGGGCAGATCGCTGCCGTCATACTGCGCGGCCTCGATCTCGGCGGCGGTGAAGGGCAGGTCCGGGGTCTGGGCCGCGGCGGGCCAGGCCCAGCCCAGGGACAGGCCAAGGGCCAGCAGCAGCGGTCGGACGGGGTGGGGCGTCATGGGAAGCTCCGATGGTGAAGGCGCAACATCCGGCATCAGGCGGAAAACCGCCAGATAGCGCAGTGGTCACAATCAGGTCAATTCAAGGTTGCGTTCCGCAGTGCGGAATGGCAGCCTGCTAAGTGGAACTGGGAGGAGTTTTATCATGACCACACCGTCGTATCGCACGGCGCTGATGGCTGCCGGCCTGACCGCAGCCCTTGCCGCCCCCGCCATGTCGCAGACCACGCTGATCTATGGCGAGCCCGGTCCCAACCGCGGCGCGCGCGCCGAGGCGACGCAGTGGTTCGCCGACCAGGTGGCCGAACAGTCGGGCGGCGACCTGACGCTGGACATCACCTGGGGCGGGGCGCTCTTTTCGGAAAAGGCCGCCGTCCAGTCCCTGCGCGACGGCGTGGCCGACCTGGGCAGCGTCATCGGCGTCTATTTCCCCCAGGACATGGTGGCCTACGGCATCGCCGACCTGCCGCTGGACAACCCCGATCCGTGGGTGGGCATGAAGGCCACCGATGCGCTGATGCGCAATAACGAGCAGATCAAGGCCAACCTGGCCGCGCAGAACCTGGTCTATGTGGGCACCTATACGACCTCTGCGGTGCAGATGGGCTGCAAGGGGCCTGCGGTGACCTCGGTCGACCAGCTGGCGGGCAAGAAGGTGCGTGGCGTCGGCGCCTATGGCCAGACCTTCCGCGACCTGGGCGCGACCCTGGTCGACATGAGCGTCTACGAGGCCTATCAGGGCATGGAGAACGGCCTGCTGGACTGCACCCAGACCTATTCCTATCTGGTCGCGGCGCTGAAGTTCGACGAGGTCTTCGACAGCTACACCTTCATCGACTGGGGCCAGGTCGGCGCGCTTGGCATCGTCATGAACAAGTCGATGTTCGATTCGCTGTCCCCCGAGCAGCAGCAGGTCATCATGACCGCGGGCGAGGGGCTGGCCGACGAATTCGGCCGCATCATCGAACAGGCGAACGCCGAATCGATCAAGATTCTGGAGGATGCCGGCAAGGAGATCGTCAGCTTCTCGGACGAGGATCGCGCGCGGCTGACCGAGGCGGGCCAGCCCTACCTGGACGAATGGGTCGCACGGGCGGACGCCGCGGGCCTGGACGGACAGGCGCTGCTGGACGAATACCGCGGGCTGATCGCGCAATACACGCAGGAGCTGGAAACGCAGGGTTATCCCTGGGAGCGCGGCTGATCCCATGCGCGTGATCGAACGGACACTTCTGGACCTGGCCGTCTTGGCGCTGATCGCGCTGGGGCTGGTGATCTTTGCCAACGTGGCGATGCGCGCGTTCTGGGGAACCAGCGTGCCCGATGCGATCATCCTGGTCCGCGAACTGATGGTCGCGGCCATCCTGCTGCCCATGGCGGCGGCGACGGCGGCGCGCAGCCACGTCGCCGTCACCTTTTTGTCGGACCGCATGCCGCCGCGCCTGCGCGCGACCCTGATCGTGCTGGGCCATGTCGTTGGCCTTCTGGCGCTGATGCCGCTGATCTATGCGTCCTGGCGGGTGGCCGGTCAGGCCTTCGCCTCGGGTGAGTTCTACTATGGCGACCTGAACCTGCCGCGTTGGCCGGGCGTGGCGCTGTTCATGGCCGGGCTGCTGCTGATGTGGGTGCGGCTGGCGATGCTGCTGGTGGGTGACCTGCGGCAGCTGCGCCACGGCGACGTGATCCTGGATGCCGACGGAAACGAGGTGAACTGATGGACCCGATGACGATCGGCCTTGTCGCGATGGCGGCGGTTCTGGTGCTGCTGGCGATGCGCGTGCCCATCGCGTTCGCCCTGGCGGGCGTGGCCAGCGTCGGCACGTTCCTTGTCTATGCCACGCGCACCGGCGCGTGGATGCCGGAACGGGCGCTGAACCCCACCAGTTCGGTGGTCTTCTCGAATTTCTTCGACCTGGTCCATTCCTATGATCTGTCGATGGTGCCGCTGTTCGTGGCCCTGGGCAACATCGCGTTCTATGCCGGCATCACCACGCGCATCTATGACGCGGCGGCAGTCTGGCTGCGGCCGGTGCGGGGCGGCGTGGCCATGGCATCGGTGCTGGGATGCGGCGGGTTCTCGGCCATCTCGGGGTCGTCGATCGCCTGCGCCTCGACGATGGGACGCATCTGCGTCCCCGAGATGCTGCGCATGGGCTATGACCCCAAGCTGGCCACCGCATCGGTGGCGGTGGGCGGCACCCTGGGGTCGCTGATCCCGCCATCCGTGCTGTTCATCCTGTATGGCATCTTCACCGAGACATCGATCGCGCAACTGTTTCTGGCGGGCATCCTGCCGGGCATCCTGTCGCTGGCGGGCATGCTGCTGGTCATCGCCTGGTGGGTGAACCGCGACCCGGACGCGGCCCCCCGCGGCGAACGCGGCGATGCCAGCCGGACCGATGCGGCCATCGCGGCCTGGCCCGCGCTGCTGCTGTTCGTGGTCATCGTCGGCGGCATCTATGGCGGCATGTTCACCGCGACCGAGGCCGCGGCCGTCAGCGTCGTGCTGACCACGATCATCGGCTTTGCCCAACGCCGCCTGACGATGGGCGTGATGTGGCGCGCGGTCCGCGAAAGCCTGGTGCAGACCGCGGCGATCTTCCTGATCGCGGGCGCCGCCAAGATCTTCGTCAGCTTCGTCGCGCTGACGGGCATGGCGGGGGCGGTCGTGGGCATGGTGTCGGACGCCGAACTGTCGCTGGCCATGCTGATGCTGGTCGTCGTGGTGATCTATCTGGTGCTGGGCATGTTCCTGGACCCGATCGGGATCATGGTCCTGACGCTGCCCTTCATGGTGCCGCTGATCGAGGGTTACGGCCTGAACCTGATCTGGTTCGGCGTCATCGTCGTCAAGCTGCTGGAGATCGGGCTGATCACGCCGCCCGTGGGCCTGAACGTCTTCGTCGTCAGCAACGTCACCAAGTCGGTGGGCATCGACAAGATCTTTGCCGGCGTCACGCGGTTCCTGGCCGTGGACATGCTGGTCCTGCTGCTGCTGATCCTGTTCCCCATCCTGTCGCTGCTGATTCCGGGGTCCATGTGATGACCCCGGCCCCGGACACGCGCCCCGATTATGAGGACGACCGCAACTTTGCCACCGCGCTGGCACGCGGGCTGTCGGTGCTGCGGGCGTTCCGGACCGATGACGACGGGCTGAGCAACGCGCAGATCGCGGAACGCACCGGCCTGCCGAAATCGACCGTGTCGCGGCTGACCTACACGCTTGGCTGCCTGGGCTACCTGACGCAGCCGCAGCGCAACGACCGCTATCGTCCCGGCCCGACGCTGCTGGCGATGGGGCATGTGGCGGCGGCATCGCTGGCCTTCCTGGATTCGGCGCAGGGCATGATGCAGGCCCTGGCCGACCAGACCGGCACGCTGGTCCTGTTCGCGGTGCGCGACCGCGACAAGGTCGCCCTGATGCGCACCTGGCGGCCGCAGCGCGCGGCGTCGATCTGGCTGGAGGTGGGCCACCGCCTGCCCATCGCCGGATCGTCGTCGGGCCTGGCCCTGCTGGGCGCCACCACGCGCGAGGAATTCGCGGGCCTGCTGGCCGATCATCCCGAACCGCCGCTTGACGGCGGCACGCTGGAGGATCTGCGGCTGGAGGCGCGCGGCCAGCTGATCGCCAAGGGCTATACCGTGGTGCGCCAGGGGCTGCGCTATTCGTCCAACATCTCGGCGGTGTCGGTGCCGTTCCGGTCGGCGCGGCTGGCCGGCCCGGTGATGTTCTCCTGCGGGGCGCTGGACGACGTGCTGCCCGACGACCGCATCCATGCCCATGTCGGCCCCGTGCTGCGCGAAACGGTCGCCCGCCTGCAACGGCTGGTCGGGGCCGACGGCGTGCCCGCCTGGCCCGGCAGCCCGAATGACTGAGAGGTTTTCCCAGATGTCCGTATCCTATGCCCGCCAAGGCCGCATCGGCCTGATCACCATCGACAACCCGCCGGTCAACGCCACGGGCCATGCCGTGCGGCAGGGCCTGATGGACGCGGCGCGCGACTTTGCCGCGGACACAGGCGCAGACGCTGCCGTGATCCTGTGCGCCGGCCGCACCTGGGTCGCAGGTGCCGACATCTCGGAATTCGGCAAGCCTTCGCAGGCCCCGATCCTGCCCGACGTGATCGCCGCCATCGAGTCCCTGGACAAGCCCGTCGTCGCGGCGCTGCATGGCACCGCCCTGGGCGGGGGGCTGGAACTGGCCCTTGGGTGCCATACGCGGATCGCGGCCCCCGGCACCCGCATGGGCCTGCCCGAGGTGACCTTAGGGCTGCTGCCCGGGGCGGGCGGCACGCAACGCCTGCCGCGCCTGATCGGCACCGCCGCCGCCCTGGACATCATCACCAGCGCCCGCCAGGTTCCCGCCGCGCAGGCGCTGGACCTGGGGCTGATCGACGCGCTGTCGCAGGGCGATCTGAGCGCGGACGCGATCGCGCTGGCCGATACGCTGGCGGGCCAGCCGCCGCGCCGGACGCGCGATCTGCCCGCACCCGCCCCGGACCCGGATGCCGCGCAGGCGCTGAAGGCCACCCTGGCGCGCAAGCTGCCCGGCCAGATCGCGCAGGCGACGGCAGTGGACGTGGTGACCGACGGCCTGGCGCAGCCCTTCGACCAGGGCATGGCGATTGAGCGCGCGGGCTTTATGGCGCTGATGGACAGCCCGCAGCGCGCCGCGCTGATCCATGCCTTCTTTTCCGAACGCGCCGTGGCCCATCTGCCGCAGATCAAGGGCGTGGCACCGCGCCCCCTGGACCGGATCGGCGTGATCGGCGGCGGCACGATGGGCGCGGGCATCGCGGTGTCCTGCCTGCTGGCCGGGCTGGACGTGACCCTGATCGAACGCGACGACCAGGCGACCGCCCGCGCGCAGGCGACGGTCGGCGACCTGCTGGCGGGGGCCGTCAGCCGCGGCAAGCTGGCCGCCGCGCGCCGGGATGCGATCCTGTCCGGGGCATTCCGCACTGACACGGATTACGCGGCCCTGGGTCAGGCCGACCTGATCGTCGAGGCGGTGTTCGAATCGATGGAGGTCAAGGAACAGGTCTTTGCCGCCATCGACCGCGTGGCAAAGCCCGATGCGGTGCTGGCGACCAACACGTCCTATCTGGACGTGGACCGCATCGCCGACGCGACGCGCCGCCCGCGCGACGTGATCGGCCTGCATTTCTTCTCTCCGGCCCATGTCATGCGCCTGCTGGAGGTCGTGGTCGCGGACCGCACTGCCCCCGAGGTCGTGGCCACGGGCTTTGCCCTGGCCAAGCGCCTTGGCAAGATCGCCGTGCGCGCGGGCGTCTGCGACGGTTTCATCGGCAACCGCATCCTGTCGCATTACCGCGCGGCGGTCGATGCGATGGTGCTGGACGGTGCGTCGCCCCAGCAGGTCGACCGCGCGCTGACCGATTTCGGGTTCGCCATGGGCCCCTATGCGGTCAGCGACCTGGCGGGCCTGGACATCGGCGCGATGACCCGCCAGCGCAAGGCGGCCGACCGCCATCCGCGCGACCGTGTTCCGGTCTTTGCTGACCGCCTGTACGAACAGGGCGATCTGGGCCGCAAGACGGGGCGCGGCTATTACGTTTATGCCGACGGCAAGCCGCAGCCGAACCCGGACCTGCACGCGATCCTGGACGCGGTGCGGTCCGATCTGGGCATCACGCCCCGCGATTTCGACGACGAGGAGATCGTCGCCCGCACCATGGCCGCAATGGTGAATGAGGCTGCCCGCACGGTGGCCGATGGCACCGCGCTGCGACCGCTGGACGTCGATGTCGTGATGCTGAACGGATACGGCTTTCCGCGCTGGCGGGGCGGGCCGATGCACTGGGCCGACGCCCACGGGCTGGACCGCATCCTGGCCGACATCCGCCGCTTTGCCGAAGACGACGACCATTTCTGGCAGCCCGCGCCGCTTCTGGCTGAACTGGTGGCCGACGGCCGCGGCTTTGCCGACCTGAACCAAGGAACCTCTGCATGAAACAGCCCGTGATCGTCTCGACCGCCCGCACCGCCATCGGGCGCGCGAAACGCGGCGCCTTCAACCAGACCCACGGGGCCGTGCTGGCCGGCGCCACCGCCCGCGCCGTGGTCGAGCGTGCGGGCATCGACCCCGCGCTGATCGAGGACAGCATCTGGGGCTGCGGCTATCCCGAGGCCGCGACGGGCGGCAACATCGCCCGTCAGGCGGTGATCCGCGCGGGCCTGCCCGACAGCATCGCGGGCGCCACGGTCAACCGCTTCTGCGCGTCGGGCCTGCAGGCGCTGGCGCAGGGCGCGCAGATGGTCGCCCATGAGGGCGCGCGCGCCGTGCTGGTCGGCGGGGTCGAGAGCATCTCGATGGTCCAGCCGCCCGTGCGCCATTCGCGGGAAGGATGGATCGAGGCGAACCGCCCCGACCTCTACATGACCATGATCGAGACCGCCGATATCGTGGCGGCCCGCTATGGCGTCAGCCGCGAGGCGCAGGATGCCTATGCCGTCGAATCCCAGGCCCGCACCGCCGCGGCGCAGGCCGCCGGGATTTTCGACGACGAGATCATCCCGATGACGGTCACCATGTCCGTCACCGACAAGGCCACCGGCGAGACCGCCGACCGCGAGGTCACCATCGCCGCCGATGAAGGCAACCGTCCCGGCACCACGCTGGAGGCGCTGGCCAAGCTGGAGCCGGTGCGCGGCGCGGGTCAGTTCGTGACCGCAGGCAACGCGTCCCAGCTGTCCGACGGGGCGGCGGCGCTGCTGGTGATGGAGGCCGACCTGGCCGCATCGCTGAACCTGGAACCGCTTGGCGCCTTCCGCGGCTTTGCCGTCGCGGGCTGCGCGCCCGACGAGATGGGCATCGGCCCGGTCTTTGCCGTGCCGCGCCTGCTGGAGCGCCACGGGCTGACGGTGGACGACATCGACCTGTGGGAGCTGAACGAGGCCTTCGCCAGCCAGTGCCTGTACAGCCGCGACACGCTCGGCATCGACCCGGCGAAATACAACGTGAACGGCGGGGCCATTTCCATCGGCCATCCCTTCGGCATGACCGGCGCGCGCACCGCGGGCCATCTGCTGCGCGAAGGCCGCCGCCGGGGCGCCAAATGGGGCGTCGTGACCATGTGCGTGGGCGGTGGCCAGGGCGCCGCCGGACTTCTGGAGATCTTCTGATGGACATGAGCTTTACCCCCGAGGAAACCGCCTTCCGCGACGACATCCGCGCCTTTCTGAAGGCCGAGCTGGATCCCGCGCTGGCCCGCAAGGTGCGGCTCCATCACGACCTGACCAAGGCCGAGATGGAGGGCTGGCACGCGAAACTCCAATCGCGCGGCTGGCTGGCCGGGAACTGGCCCAAGGAGTTCGGCGGCGCGGGCTGGACCGCGATCCAGCGCCACATCTTCGAAGAGGAATCGGCACGCGCCCATGCGCCGCGCATCGTGCCCTTCGGCATCGCCATGCTGGGGCCGGTCCTGCAGAAGTTCGGGTCCAAGGAGCAGCAGGACCACTGGCTGCCGCGCATCCTGAACGGTGACGACTGGTGGTGCCAGGGCTATTCCGAACCCGGCGCCGGATCGGACCTGGCCAGCCTGCGCTGCGAGGCCGTGCGCGACGGCGACCATTATGTCGTCAACGGCCAGAAGACCTGGACCACGCTTGGCCAGCACGCCAACATGATCTTCTGCCTGGTGCGCACCAATGCGACGGGCAAGAAGCAGGAGGGCATCAGCTTCCTGCTCATTGACATGGAGACGCCGGGCGTCACCGTGCGCCCCATCGTCCTGCTGGACGGCACGGCCGAGGTGAACGAGGTCTGGTTCGACAATGTCCGCGTGCCCGCCGCCAATCTGGTCGGCGAGGAGAACCAGGGCTGGACATATGCAAAATACCTGCTGACGCATGAGCGCACGAACATCGCGGGCGTGGGCTTTGCCACCGCCGCGCTGGACAATCTGAAACGTGTGGCCAAGGCACAGCGCCATCGCGGCCAGCCGCTGTCCGACGATCCGCTGTTCGCCGCCGAGATGGCGGGGGTCGAGATCGAGCTGATGGCCATGTCCACCACCAACCTGCGAATGCTGTCGGCCGCAGCCCAAGGCCAGGCGCCCGGCATCGAGAGCAGCATGCTCAAGATCAAGGGCACCCAGATCCGCCAGCGGCTGGATGCGCTGACGCGGCGCGCCTATGGCGGGCAGGCGATGGCCCTGACGCTGGAGGGCAACGAAGGCCCCGAGGGCGCCGACGAGGCCCTGGCCGCCAGCGCCACCTGGCTGAACAACCGCAAGCTGTCGATCTATGGCGGCTCGAACGAGGTCCAGCGCAGCATCATTTCCGGCGCGCTGGCGAAAGGATAAGCCCATGGACTTTCAGCTTTCCGACGACCACCGCATGCTGCAGGACAGCCTGCGCGGCATCCTGGCCCGCCATTCCGGCGAGGCGCTGATGCCCGCGCTGCTGGAGGCCGGCGTCCCCCAGGCCCTGCTGACCGAGGCCGAGGGCGGTTTCGACGGATCGGGCGCCGCCGTGGCGCTGATCTTCGAGGCACTGGGCCGGGCGGGCGCGTCCCTGCCGCTGATCGGCACGATGATCGGGGCAGCGGCCCTGGCGCAGGCGGGTCAGCCTGCTGACGACGGGGCCACCATCGCCTTTGCCGATGCCGAACCCGGCACGCGTTACGACCGCGGCGTGGCGATCAGCGTCGATGGCGACCGCCTGACCGGGCGCAAGACCATGGTGGCGGGGGCCGAGGGGGCGGCGGCAATCATCGTCACCACTGCCGATGCGCTGTGGTTGGTCGCGCCCGACGCGGCGGGGCTGACCGTCCGCCCCTATCCGCTGATGGACGATCAGCGCGGCGCGGACCTGATCTTTGAGGCCACCCCCGCCACGCGGCTTGGGGCCTTGGCCGATTTCGACACGGTGCTGGCGCGCGGCGTCCTGGCCCATGCGGCCTATGCCTTGGGCACGCTGAGCGCGGCGGTCGATCTGACGCTGGACTATCTGCGCACCCGCAAGCAGTTCGGCCAGCCGCTGATCGCGTTCCAAGCCTTGGCGCATCGCGCCGCCGACCTGTCGGTCGAGGTCGAACAGGCGCGGTCCGCCGTCACCAATTTCGCGGGCCATCTGGATGCGGATGCACCCCTGCGCGACCGGCATCTGCAGGCCTGCAAGGTCACCTTGGGTCGGGTCGCGCGGCTGGTGGCCGAGGAATCGGTGCAGCTGCATGGCGGCATCGGGATGACCGAGGAATATGCGCTCGGCGGCATGATCCGCCGCCTGCTGGCCGCCGACACAGCCATGGGCGACGCGGATTTCCACCTGGAGCGCTTCGCGCGCGGCGAGCCTGCCTTCGCATGACCCTGATCCACGGGGAAACCGGCACCCAGTCCCTGATCGGCTATGTCCTGGACGTGGGCGACAGGGCGGGGGCGGTCTGCTGGCTGGATCTGGACGACCGCCATCTGAACCGTCAGGGCATCCTGCATGGCGGGCTGGCCGCGACCCTTCTGGACAGCGCGATGGGGGCCACGGGCAGCCTGACGGTCGATGCCACGGGCCGCCATCCCTTCACCACGCTGTCGCTGACGGTGAATTATCTGGCCCCGGGCCATCCGGGGCGCGTGACCGCCACGGGCCGCGTGACGGGCGGCGGGCGCGCCACCCTGTTCATCGAGGGCGCCTTGCGGCATGAGGACGGCACGCTGATCGCCACCGCGACCGGCGTCTTCCGCAAGACAAGGGCCGCCCCATGACCGACCTCACCAATCCGCATTGCGAAATCAGCGACCTGGGCGACCGCCTGGTGGTCGAGAACCGCAACGCCGCCCGCCGCAACGCGCTGACGCCCGATTTCTACAAGGGCCTGCACCACGCGCTGGAACTGGCGACCGACAACCCCCGCATCGGCGCCGTGCTGATCATGGGCGAGGGCGACTTCTTCTGCGCGGGCGGCGATCTGACCATGCTGATCAAGGCACAGGAGATGTCCGAGGATCAGCGCCGCGCCCGCATCGACGCGCTGAACGACCTGATGCGCGCGGTCGTGGCCTGCCCCCGCCCGGTCATCGCCGTGGTCGAGGGGGGCGCCGCCGGCGCGGGCCTGTCGCTGGCTTTGGCCTGCGACATGATCGTGTCGGCCCGCGATGCGCGTTTCACGGCGGCCTATGTGAATGCCGGGCTTGTGCCCGATGGCGGGCTGACCGCGGCGCTGACCGCCTGCCTGCCGCCGCAGATGGCCGCATCCATGGCCCTGACCGGCCAACCCGTGGGCGCCGAACGCCTGCACGCTCTGGGCGTCATCCAGGAACTGACCGAGCCCGGAGAGGCCATCATGGCCGCCATGGCCCTGGCCGACCGCCTGGCCGCAGGCCCGGCCGAGGCGCAGGCCGCGATCAAGCATCTGCTGACCGGCGCCCGCGCCACCCTGCTGGAGGCGCAGCTGAGTGCCGAACGCGACGCGATGGCCACGGCCCTTGCCTCGCGCGAGGCGGCCGAGGGCATCACCGCCTTCCTGGCCAAGCGCCCCCCCGATTTCCGCCGCCTTCGCGAGGATTCATGACCCGTATCCACCAGCTGTTCGACGCCGCCCGCGCGGCCCATCCCAACCGTCCGGCCCTGACCGACGGGACAGGACGCACCCTGACCTATGCCGCGCTGGACGATCTGGTCCGGCGGACGCAGGCGGATCTGGCGGCGATGGGCCTGCGCCCCGGCGACCGGCTGCTGGTGGTGGCCGAGAACGCGGCCCCGGTGCCGGTCCTGCTGCTGGCCGCCAGCCGCATGGACGCGGTGCTGGTGCCCGTGAACGCGCGCATGACCGCGCCGGAGCTGGCCAAGATCGCGGCCCATACCGAACCGCGCCTGACCTTGTTCCTGTCCGATGTCAGCGAACCCGCGCGTGTCCATTCGGGCGATGCGCGCGCCGTCACGCTGGCCGGGGCGGCGCTGCATGTCGCGGGACCCTTCGACGCCGTGCCGGAGCAGGTCGAGCCGCAGGACGCGATGACGGCGGTGATCCTCTACACCACCGGCACGACGGGCACGCCCAAGGGGGTGATGCTGACCCACGGGAACCTGATCTTTGGCGGGGAAAGCTCGGCCCGGTTGCGGGGGATGCAGGCGGATGATGTCATCTGGGGCGTTCTGCCGCTGACGCATGTCTTCGGGCTGACCTCGATGCTGGCCGCGGGCCTGGCCACGGGTGCGCATATCCGGCTGGAGCCGCGCTTTTCGGCCGCGCAGACGCTGGCTGCGCTGCAGGCAGACGTGACCGTCCTGCCCGCCGTGCCGCAGATGCACGCGGCCATCATGGCCGAGGCGCGAGCCCAAGGGCTGGAGCGTCTGGCCCGGCCCCTGCGCTATGTCAGCAGCGGCGCGGCGCCCCTGGACCCCGACTGGAAGCGGCGGGCCGAGACGTTCTATGGCATCGCGCTGCAGAACGGCTACGGCATGACCGAGACCACGGCGGGGGTGACCGTCACGAACAACGCCATCGGCGACCCGGACCCGTCGGCGGGCCACCCGCTGCCGGGGGTGGAGATCGCGCTGGACGAGACGATCGGCCGCGAACCCGGCACCGGAGAGGTGCTGACCCGCGGTCCGCACATCATGCGCGGCTATTTCCGCAATGCGGAGGGAACGGCGCAGGTGCTGCGGGACGGCTGGATGCGCACCGGCGATCTGGGCCGGATCGACGCGCAGGGGCGGCTGCACATCGTGGGCCGTTGCAAGGAGCTGATCATCCGCGGCGGCTTCAACGTCTATCCCCCCGAGGTCGAGGCCGCTCTGAACGATCATCCGGCCGTCCTGCAGACCGCCGTGATCGGCCGCGCGCGCGAGGGGGGCGACGAGGATATCCTGGCCTTCTGTCAGCTGATTTCGCCGGATGCGGTGACGGCCGATGCGCTGGCGGCCCATGCGGCGGCGCGGCTGTCGGCCTACAAGCGGCCCACGCGGATCATCCTGACGGGCGCGCTGCCCGCGGCGGCGACGGGCAAGGTGCTCAAGCACCGCCTTGTCGCGCATTTCGCGGACCTGTTGGGTCTTTAGTCGTCCAGCACCAGGCGGTGCATCGGCGGATAGAACTGGCGGGCAAACGACACAGGCAGCGAATCCAGCGTGTTGACCCTCTCGATCGTCATCACCGGCGTGCCCGGATCGATGGTCAGGTTCACCGCGCAGGACCCGCTGGCCCCTTCGGCCAGGATCGAAAAGCGACTTTGCGTGACGGGCAGGCTGCGGGCCAGCCATTCCTGCGGCGGTTCATGTGCGAACAGATGAAAATCGGGCAGGGCCAGCGCGCGGGGGTTCAGCCAGATCGCCTCGCAGCAATGCGGGCGGTCGTCGGCCAGATAGCGCGACTTGACCAGCAGCATCATGTCGTCGGCATCGACCTGCAGCGCCTGCATGGCGGCGGGGCTGGGGTTGCAGGGCAGGCATTCGGTCATCTGATAGGCATAGCGCGCGCCAAGCGACTCGATCTCGTCGCGCAGGACCGGCAGCGACAGGGTCGTTCGGCGGGACGTGGTGGCGGTCACGCGGGTGCCCACCTTGCGGCGGCGCTGGATGATGCCGCTGTCGGCCAGCTCACGCAGCGCACGGTTCACCGTGGCGCGCGCGCAGCCCATCTCGATCGACAGCATCTGTTCGGTGGGGATCAGGCTGCCCGGCGGCCATTCGCCCGATCTGATCCGGCCCAGCACATCCGCGCGGATCGCCTGCCATGTGTTGAGTCGCCGCCGTTCGGCGTCGACGCCGGAAGAGCGGATCGTAACGGACGAACCTTGGGACAACTTGGCCATTTTGAAGAACTCGTGACATATACCTGTCCCGATTTGATAAATGATACGCACAAGAATGGAAGCTGTCCAATTCGCCATGCGACATCCCGGCTGGCCGCGGGCCGGGGAAAAACCCCGGGCGGACGGGCGCACGGCGCTTTCCTTTCGCAGGATGTCTGATAAATGCAGATCGTGCAAGCATGATGGCGGATTTTCGATGCGCTCGACCACCCATCCCTCGGTGACACCCGGACCCGCGACGCTGACATCCTGGGGCGTGCTGATGGCGATCAGCCTTTGCCACATGATCAACGACGTGATGCAGTCGATGCTGGCGGCCATCTATCCGCTGCTGCAGGTCGAATTCGACCTGTCCTATGCCCAGATCGGCGTGATGACTTTGGCCTTCCAGGTCACCGCGTCGCTGCTGCAGCCGCTGATCGGGATGGCCACCGACCGCCACCCGCAGCCGCGGTCGCTGCCCTTCGGCATGGCCTCGACGCTGTGCGGCGTGCTGATGCTGGGCATGGCCGAGGGCTATGCCTGGCTTTTGTCGGGGGCGATGCTGATCGGCATCGGATCGGCCGTGTTCCATCCCGAAAGCTCGCGCGTGGCGCGGATCGCGTCGGGGGGGCGGTTCGGCACCGCGCAGTCGCTGTTCCAGTTGGGCGGCAATGGCGGGCAGGCGCTGGGGCCGCTGCTGGCCGCCTTCATCGTGGTGCCGCTGGGCCGTCCGGCCGTGGCCTGGTTCGCGGTCGCGGCCGCCCTGGGTGCCGCGATCCTGTGGCAGGTCGGCAGCTGGGCCGAGGATCGGCGCCGCGCCAGCACCGCCACCCCCGACCGTACGCTGCGCCTGCCGCGCGCCACGGTGATCCGCGCCATCGCGGTGCTGGCGGTGCTGGTCTTCACCAAGAACATCTACAGCGCCTCGATGAGCAGCTATTTCACCTTCTTCACGATCGACAAGTTCGGCCTGTCGACCCAAGGCGCGCAGATCATGCTGTTCCTGTTCCTGGCGGGCATGGCGGCGGGCGTCATGCTGGGCGGGGTGATCGGCGACAGGGTCGGGCCGCTGACGGTCATCTGGGTGTCGATCCTGGGCGCGCTGCCATTGACGCTGGCGCTGCCGCATGTGGGGCTGGTGCCGACGGGCGTGCTGGCCGTGCTGATCGGGCTGGTGCTGGCATCGGCCTTTCCGGCCATCGTGGTCTTTGCGCAAGAGCTGGTGCCGGGCCGCACCGGCATGATCGCGGGGCTGTTCTTCGGCTTCTCGTTCGGCATGGGCGGGATCTCGGCCGCGGCGCTTGGGGTGCTGGCGGATGCGCAGGGGATCCGGTCGGTCTTCCTGCTGTGTTCGGTCCTGCCGGTGCTGGGGTTGCTGACGATCCTGCTGCCGCGCCGCAGCCTGGGCTGAGATGGGCCACCCGGTCGTCATTCATGTCGGCCCCGACGGCCCCATCGATGCGGCGCTGGCGCGGATGTTTCAGGCCAACGGCCATCGCGCGGTCTGCCATGACGGCGGGCGCCTGGCTGCGGACATCGTCTATGCGATGGGGCAGGGGACGCAGCCCCTGCGCGGCTGGCCCAACGCGCGGCTGATCACGGGGCTGTACCGCGACCGGCCCCATTGGCGCCCGGCATTGCAGGCCTGGCGCTGCGTCGCCTTTCTGCGCGACCGTCTGCCCGACGCGCTGTTCCTGCTGACCATCCCGCCCCGCCATCGCTGGCCCGAAGGGATGCAGGCGCATCTGGACGCGACGCGCGCCCTGTTCGCGGACGACACGCGGCTGATCACGCTGGACCTGACCGACAGCACCCCCGCGGACCTGGCCGCACGGTTGCGGCCGTTGCTGGCGCTGGACCGGGGGCTGCCCGACCACTGGCCCGACCGCTGGCCCGTCCCGGACCCCGTCGTGGACCCGCCGCCGATGCCCAAGGCACCGCCGGGCTGGGCGCAGGATGTCGCGCGCTTCTGTCTTGCGGGCCTGAACCCCGGTGCGGCAGGCGGCGCGCAGGGGCTGTCAGGATTTGCCTGCCGATGGGACGGCACCCTGTCGGGCAGCGGCGCGGTGACCGACGCGGCGGGTGCGCCGCGGCAGTTCACCCTTTTGACGCCCCCCGGCCACCGACCTCTGGCCCTGGCGCGCGAGGGGCGTCCCTTCAAGCTGATCCGGGCCGAGGGGGTGATCAACGACATCCTGGCGCTGGACCGCCGCGATCCGGTCTGGATCGACATGGAGGACAGTCGCTGGTTCGGCAGCCCCGAGGGCGCACCCCTGGATCGTCCGGTCCTGTGCCACAACCGCCGGGCGGGGGCGGTGAACGCGGTCCTGTGGCCCCTGCCGGACCAGCACGCGATCGGCCTGCCGGGGTTCGATCCCGCCACGCCCGACGACGACATCCCCTGGGACGACAAGCAGGACCGGCTGGTGTGGCGCGGCATGATCTCGGGGTCGGAAATGCGCGAGGGGGTGAAGCCCGGTCCCGCCAGCCATGTCTGGCTGCAGCGGTTGGCCCAAGCCGCCACCCCCGCGGATCGCGAGGCCGCATGGCAGGGCCTGTGCCGCACCAATCGCATGGCATTTGTCCGCCGGTTTCACGATCATCCCGATTTCGATGTGGGCATCGTCATGGCGCACGGTTTCCGCCAGCACGCCGACGACCCGCTGATCGCGCCCTATTGCCGCCCGCGCATGGGGCCGCGCGACTTTCGGGCCTATCGCTATCAGCTGTGCCTGTCGGGGTATGACCACGGGTCGAACTTCATCTCGGGGCTGGATCAGAACGGCGTGCTGCTGGCCGAGGATGACGGCTGGCAGGTGTTCTATTCGGGGCGCTTCCGGCCTTGGGAGCATTTCATCCCCGTCGCGCGCCACCTGACCGACCTTGAGGACAAGCTGGCCTGGGCCCGCGCCCATCCCGACGCCTGCCGCGCCATGTCGCGTGCCGCGCGCGCCGAGGCCGCGCATCTGCGCGACCCCGCCGCACGGGCGGACATGATGCGTCTGATCCTCGACGGGCTGGCTGCGGCGCGCTAGAACACCGCCATGAGCACGATCCGCATCGAACCCCTGACCGCCGCCGCCTTCGCCCCCTTCGGCGAGGTGCTGACCCCGCGCGCCACGCCCGACCGCATGATCAATGCGGGCCGCTGCGAACGCCACCATGCCCTGGCCACCGTCGAACGCGGCGGCGGAGAGGCGATCATTTCCCTTTTTCGCAGCCAGGCCGTCAGCCTGCCCTATGACTGCACGCTGCTGGAACGTCACCCGCTTGGGTCGCAGGCGTTCATGCCGCTTGGCGACCGGCCGTGGCTGTCGGTGGTCGCGCCCGATGACGACGGCCGACCCGGCGCCCTGCGGGCGTTCCTGGTCCCGGCGCATACCGGCGTGAACCTGCATGCGGGAACCTGGCACGGCGTGCTGACGCCCTTGGACCAGCCGGCCGATTTCCTGGTCGTGGACCGCGAGGGGACCGGCACGAACCTAGAGGAAGTGACCATCCCCGCGGTGCGGATCACCGCATGACCCCCGATTACAGCGTCGAGACCCTGGCCATGGCCGGGGGCGCGCGTCGCGTGGCCGGCGTGGACGAGGCCGGGCGTGGGCCGCTGGCCGGCCCCGTCACCGCGGCGGCCGTGGTATTGGACCCGCAGAACATCCCTGACGGCCTGAACGACAGCAAGAAGCTGACCGCCGCGCGGCGCGACGCGCTGGCCGCTTGGATCATGGCGCATTGCGACTGGTCCGTGGCCCATGTCGATCCGGTCGAGATCGACGCCCTGAACATCCTGCGCGCCAGCCATGTCGCGATGTGCCGCGCCCTGGCCGGGCTGCGCCAGCCGCCCTGCCACGTGCTGATCGACGGCAACATGCTGCCCCGCGATCTGACCCTGCCCGCGCAGGCGGTGGTCAAGGGCGATGCGCGCTGCCTGTCGATCGCCGCGGCCTCGATCGTGGCCAAGGTGTTGCGCGACCGCATCATGGTGGATTTGGCGCAACAGCACCCCGGATATGGCTGGGACGTGAATGCCGGATACCCCACGCCGGGCCACAAACGCGCCCTGCTACATCTGGGGATAACCCCACATCATAGGCGGTCGTTCAGGCCGGTCCACAACATCTTGTGTAAAGACCCTTTGGTAAGTGACTGATTCGAAAAAGAAATTGACGGCGATTCGCATCTGAATCATCTTTGGGGACATACCAGACCGGCAAAAGCCGGCATTTCCCGAAGGCAGAGCATGACGAAAACCAAGGACCAGCGCGCGGATTCCGCGCGGCCATTACCGCTGAACCAGATTCTGGGCGGGGATTGCATCGAGATCATGAACAGCCTGCCCGCGGGCAGCGTGGACCTGATCTTTGCCGATCCGCCCTATAATTTGCAGCTGAAGGGCGACCTGCATCGCCCCGACAACAGCCTGGTCGATGCGGTGGACGATCACTGGGACCAGTTTTCCAGCTTTGCCACCTATGACGCCTTCACCCGCGACTGGCTGGCCGCCGCCCGCCGCCTGCTGAAGCCGAACGGCGCGATCTGGGTGATCGGCAGCTATCATAACATCTTCCGCGTCGGCGCCGAACTGCAGAACCAGCAGTTCTGGATCATGAACGACGTGATCTGGCGCAAGTCGAACCCGATGCCGAACTTTCGCGGCAAGCGCCTGACCAACGCGCATGAGACGCTGATCTGGGCGGCAAAGTCGGAAAGCTCGAAATACACGTTCAACTACGAGGCGCTGAAGTCGCTGAACGAGGGCGTCCAGATGCGCAGCGACTGGGTGCTGCCGATCTGCAACGGCGGCGAGCGGCTGAAGGACGCGGCCGGCGACAAGGCCCATCCGACGCAAAAGCCGGAATCGCTGCTGCACCGGGTGATCCTGGGCACGACCAACCCCGGCGACGTGGTGCTGGACCCTTTCTTCGGCACCGGCACCACCGGTGCGGTCGCCAAGATGCTGGGCCGCGACTATATCGGGATCGAGCGCGAGGAGGCCTATCGCGAGGTCGCGGGCCGCCGCCTGTCGCGCGTGCGCCGGCTGGATGCCGACGCCATCGCCACCACCCGCGCCAAGCGCGCCGAGGTGCGCATCCCCTTCGGGCAGGTCATCGAACGCGGCATGCTGCGCCCCGGAGAGGAGTTGTTCTCGATCGGTAACCGCCACAAGGCCAAGGTCCGTGCCGATGGGTCACTGATCGGGAACGATGTCAAGGGATCGATCCATCAGGTCGGCGCCGCGCTGGAAGGCGCGCCCAGCTGCAACGGCTGGACCTATTGGCATTTCCGGCGCGAGGGCAAGATGATCCCGCTGGACATCCTGCGCCAGCAGATCCGCGCCGAGATGGAGGGCGACGCCCCCCGGCCCAACTGAGCTTCACCCTTCGCCCGTTCCCCCCGCGCCATGCGCGCGGCCGGAACCACCTTGCCCCGCCATGTCCGCATGGCGGGGAATTTTCATCCGTCAGCCGTTCATCGACCGCATGAAGGCCGCGATGCTTTCGGCGTCGTCCTGGTCGGACCCGGCACGGTCGCGCCGTTCGGCCAGCCATTCCAGCAGCGATGCGGCCTCGCGGTCGGAAAACCGCATCTCCCAATCGCTGAACAGGCGCTGTTGCAGCGGGCCCTGGTCCAGCACCGTGAAGTTCAGGTGGCGGTCATCCTCGCGCAGCACGTCGATCAGCCGGAACAGGCGAAAGCGCGGCCCCTCGACCCATTGGAAGAACAGCCCGTCCTCGTGGTGCAGGCATCCGGTCAGCCCCGCCGCCCGGTTGCGGTCGCGCGCATGATGCAGGATGCGTTCCAGGTCGTCGCGTTGCATGCCGGGACGGGCCACGCTGCGGTACAGAAGATAGCCCAGACTGTCGCCCGCGGCGAAGTGATAGGGCTGCGCATCGCTGTGCATCAGCATCGAATCGTCGTTCATTCCGGTCGGTCCCTGTTACGCCTTGGGACACTTTTCCATTTTGTGCACACAATGCAAGGTTGCGCCGGAAACAAGCTGCACAGCCTTTTAGCGATATTTGCCGACCCCTGCGGCATGCGCGCTACAGCGCGTTGCGGGGCAGGGGCAGCGTGCCGCGGTTATAGTCGGTCCAGTCGGTGATCTCTGGATAGAACTGGCGCCGCCAGGCGCGCACGCGGGGGTTCATGCGCCGCCGCCACAGCGGCGGGACCATCGCCAGCAGCGTCATCGCCGGATAGCCCATCGGCAGCTGCGGCGCCTCGTCCGCGCCATAGGTCTGCAGCAGCGGAAAGCGGCGGTCGGGCTTTGTGTGATGGTCGGAATGGCGCTGCAGGTTGATCAGCAGCCAGTTGGTCGCGGTGTGGCTGGCGTTCCAGCTGTGGCGCGGGCGGACGGGTTCATAGCGGCCGTCCCCCAGATGCTTGCGCGACAGCCCGTAATGTTCGACGTAATTCGTCAGCTCCAGCTGCCAGACGGCGATCAGCGCCTGGAACAGGAACAGCCCCAGCCCGGTCCAGCCGCCCACGGCCATGGCCAGCCCCAGCATCGCCCCCTGCAGCACGCCGTAACGCCAGAAGGGGTTGCGGCGGTCCCAAGGGCCGCGGCCCGCGCGGGCCAGGAACCGCGTCTCGGCCCGCCACGCGCTGCGGGGGCCGTCGATCAGGACGCGGGCGAAAAAGCGGTGAAAGCCTTCGTTGTAGCGGGCCGAGACGGCGTCGCGCGGGGTCGACACCCAGCTGTGATGCACCAGCAGATGCTCGGTGCGGAAATGCGAATAAAGAACCGACGCAAGCAGCAGGTCCCCCAGCCAGCGTTCGGCCGGCGTCTTCTGGTGCAGCAGTTCATGCGCATAGACGATGCCGACGCTGCCCGACATGACGCCGATGGCAAAGAACAGCCCAAGCGATTCCCACCCCGACAGGTGGTCCGTGCGCCCCGCAACCCACAGGCAGGCCAGGATCGTGGCCGCCTGCAGCGGAAACCAGATCAGCGTCACGGCGCGGTGCCAGAACAGCTGGTCGGTGGCGGTGTCCGGGTCGGGATTGGCCTCGTTCAGGCCCAGCACGCGGTCCAGAACCGTGGTCAGATACCAGGCATAGACCGGCACGATCAGCCACCACATCCCGCCCCCCCAGGCCGCCAGCGCGACCAGGGGGATCAGGGCGACGGACAGCCAGAAGGGCGCCGCGGCGGGCAGGGGGGCATGGCTCATGCCGCGATGCTACCCCTGAAGATGCGGCTGCGCCATATCCCAGGCCTTGCGCATCAGCCCCGGCAGGGCGTCGCGGTCGATCTGCCGCAGGGGGACCAGTTCCCCGCGCGTGGGATTGCCGGTCAGATCGCCCAGCAGCACGGTCAGATCCAGCGTGAAATGCGTGAAGACATGGCGCACGGCGCCCAGGTCGCGCCAGTCGGCGGGGCCAGGCGGGGGCATGTCGCGCCCGTCCCATTGAGCCGACGGAAAGGCCAGCGTGCCGCCCAGCAGCCCCTTGGGCGGGCGGTGTTCCAGCACAAGCGCATCGCCCTGGCGCGCCAGCCAGACCACGCCCTGACGCGTGGGCTTGGCGGCCTTGGGGGTCTTGCGGGGCAGTTCGGCCGCGATCCCCTGGACGCGGGCGTCGCACTGGGCCTGGACGGGGCAGATGACGCAGGCGGGGCTGCGGGGCGTGCAGATGGTCGCACCCAGGTCCATCATCGCCTGCGCGTAATCGCCCGGGCGGGACTGCGGTGTCAGCTTGTCGGCCAGCGCCACCAGTTCCGGTTTCGCGCGGGGCAGGGGTGTCTGGACTGCGAACAGCCGCGACACCACGCGTTCGACATTGCCGTCCACCACGGTTTCCACCCGGTCGAAGGCGATCGAGGCGATCGCGGCCGATGTATAGGCCCCAATCCCCGGCAGCGCGGACAACCCGTCGCGCGTGTCGGGAAAGCCGCCCCGCGCCGCCACCGCACGGGCGCAGGCCAGCAGGTTTCGGGCGCGGGCGTAGTATCCCAATCCCGCCCATTCGGCCATCACCTGCGCGTCATCGGCCGCCGCAAGGTCCTCGACCGTCGGCCACAGCGCAGTGAACCGCAGGAAATACGCCTTGACCGCCGCGACGGTGGTCTGCTGCAGCATCACCTCGGACAGCCAGACGCGATAGGGGTCGGCAGGGCCGCCGCCGGGGGGCACCCGCCAGGGCAGGCTGCGGGCATGGCGGTCGTACCAGTCCAGCAGGTCGGGGGCGATCACCTTGCTTTCACGCAATTATGTGGGCCTTTGCAAAAGGGCGCGCTTTCATCCGGGGGGATGGCTGGCTAAGAATGGCCGGGTGATAGCAGCAAAGGCGCCCATGGCCCACCCGTCCGACGCCCCAAAGACCCGGATCCGTCGTCGCAGCCGCGGCTTCCAGGCGGCAGCCACCCTGCTGGCCGACCGCGTCCAGAAGGCGGCCGAGGGGCGCGGATTCGCGGTCACCCGCCTGCTGACCAACTGGGCCGAGATCGCGGGCCCGCAGCTGGCCCCCGTCACCCGTCCGGTCCGCATCAGTCACGCCCGCACAGGCTTTGGTGCCACGCTGACGCTGCTGACCACCGGCCCCATGGCGCCCATGGTCGAGATGCAGCTGCCCCGGCTGCGCGACCGCGTCAACGCCTGCTACGGCTATAACGCCGTCAGCCGCATCACCCTGACGCAGACCGCCGCAACCGGCTTTGCCGAAGGGCAGGCGGCCTTTTCCCATGCGCCCCGCCCGGACCGCGCGCCCGATCCCGCGATCGTGGCGCAGGCCCGGGGGGTGGGGCAGCAGTTTTCCGATCCGACCCTTGCCCAGGCCATGGCGCAACTGGCGATGAACGTCGCCAGCCGCCGGACCTGACATGACATGCACGACCTGAAAGGACTTTCCATGTTTCTGCGATTTGCCGCAACCGCCGTCGCGATGACCCTGGCCGCCCCCGCCTTTGCGCAGGACGCCGCCGCGACCCCCGAAACCCTGCCCGACATCGCCCAGGGCGCCGAGGACGCGCCCCTGACCATCGTCGAATACGCCAGCTTCACCTGCGGGCATTGCGCGAATTTCCACGCCAACGTCTATCCGCAGCTCAAGGCGGAATACATCGACACCGGCAAGGTCCGCTTCGTTCAGCGCGACGTCTATTTCGACCAGCCGGGCCTGTGGGCCGGAATCCTGGCGCGCTGCGGTGGCGACGACAAGTTCTTCCCCGTGTCCGGGATGCTGTTCGACGAACAGGAACAGTGGCTGGCCGGCGGTTCGGGCGACGAGATCGCGACGAACCTGCGCCGCATCGGCCTGAAGGCCGGAATGACAGAGGAACAGATGACCGCCTGCTGGGAGGATACCGCCAAGGTCGAACAGCTGATCGCCACGTTCCAGACGAACGCCACCGCCGACGAGGTCGAGGCCACCCCGACCTTCATCATCGGCGGAGAGAAGGTGTCGAACCAGCCCTGGGACAGCATGAAGGAAATCATCGACACCAAGCTGGCCGAGGCCGCCCCGGCCCAGTGACGCATCGCCCCGCAGGGCCCCGCGCGGGCCCTGCACGCACGCGATTGATTTTCGTCCGGCATGGTCGCAGGATCGGCGGGCGCGGAATTGACGCGCAGCACGGGGACAGTGTGTCATGATTCAGGAATTCAAGACTTTCATCGCCCGCGGCAACGTCATCGACCTTGCCGTGGGCATCATCATCGGCGCGGCCTTCACGGGCATCGTCAATTCGCTGGTCGTCGACCTGATCAACCCGATCCTGGGGTTGATGACCGGCGGGATCGATTTCACCGACAAGTACGTCGTCCTGTCCGGCAACGTGGCCGACGGGGCCAGCCTGGCCGCCGCCCGCGATTCCGGGGCGGCGATCTTTGCCTATGGCGCCTTCGCGATGGCGGTGCTGAACTTCCTGATCGTGGCCTGGGCGGTGTTCCTGCTGGTCAAGGGCGTGAACCGCCTGCAGCGCGCCGCGATGCGCAAGGAGGAGGCCAAGGAGACCCCCCCGGCCGGCCCCACCCAGGAAGAGCTGCTGGCGCAGATCCGCGACCTGCTGGCCGACCGCGCCAGCCCCGCCTGACGCCTACAGCCCCAGCACCGATGCCGGGGTGACGGCGTCCAGGCCCAGGGCCTCGCCCACCGGGGGCGAGGTCAGCTGGCCCTCGTGGACCGACAGCCCGGCGCGCAGATGCGCGTCATCGGTCAGCGCGCGGCGCCAGCCCTTGTCGGCCAGGGCCAGCAGATGCGGCATGGTCACGTTGCCAAGCGCCTGCGTGCTGGTGCGGGCCACCGCGCCCGGCATGTTCGCCACGCAGTAATGCACGATTCCGTCGACGTCATAGATGGGGTCCTGGTGCGTGGTGGCGCGCGACGTCTCGAAGCAACCGCCCTGATCGATCGCCACGTCGACCAGAACCGCGCCCTGCGGCATGGTCGACAGCTGGTCGCGGCTGATCAGCTTGGGCGCGGCGGCGCCGGGGATCAGGACCGCGCCGATCACCATGTCGGCCGTGCGGATCGCCTCGGCCGTGGCCGCGGCGCTGGCGAACTGGGTGGTCAGGCGGCCCATGAAGATGTCGTCCAGATAGGACAGGCGCGGCACCGACCGGTCCATGACCGTCACGTTGGCCCCCATGCCGACCGCCACGCGCGCCGCCGCGGTGCCCACCACGCCGCCGCCGATCACCACGACATTCGCAGGCCGCACGCCGGGCACGCCGCCCATCAGCATGCCGCGGCCGCCATTGGCATTTTGCAGCGCCCATGCGCCGACCTGCGGGGCGAGGCGACCGGCGACCTCGGACATCGGGGCCAGCAGGGGCAGGCCGCCGCGTGCGTCGGTGACCGTCTCATAGGCGATGGCGGTCACGCCGCTGTCCAGCAGGTCGCGGGTCTGGTCCGGGTCGGGCGCCAGGTGCAGATAGGTGAACAGGATCTGGCCACTGGCCAGCATCTTGCGTTCGGCGGCCTGCGGCTCCTTGACCTTAATGATCAGTTCGGCCTCGGCGAACACCGTCGCCGCGTCGGGGGCGATCGTGGCGCCGGCATCGACGTAGTCCTGGTCCGCGAATCCCGCGCCCAGGCCCGCGCCGGACTGGACCAGCACGTCGTGGCCGCGCAGCACGGCCTCGGCGGCGGCGGCGGGGGTCAGGCCGACGCGGAATTCCTGCGGCTTGATTTCGGTGGGGCATCCGATCTTCATGGTCTCTCCTCCCAGAGCTGTGGTCCGATGGTGCCCCGTCCGGCCCGCAAGGTGCTGCGAACATTCCCCCGATAGGCGGATGATCGGCGAAGAAACCGCTGGCATCGGGACCGGTCTTCGAAGATTCTGCCGGCATGGCCGATCTTGACGCAATAGACCGACGAATCCTGTCCCTGCTCCAGACCGAGGGACGAATCAGCAATGCCGAGCTGGCGCTGCGGGTGCATCTGTCCCCGTCGGCCTGCCACAGGCGCGTTCAGCGGCTGGAGGAGGCCGGTGTGATCTCGGGCTATGTCGCGCTTCTGGATGCGCGCGCCCTGCGCCGCCAGACGACGGTCTTCGTCGAGATCACCCTGTCGGGTCAGGCGGACGAGGTTCTGGACGCCTTCGAACGCGGCGTGCGCACCATCCCGGACGTGCTGGAGTGTCACCTGATGGCGGGCACGGCCGACTATCTGCTGAAGATCGTGGTCGAGGATACCGACGACTTCGCCCGCATCCACCGTCAGCACCTGTCGCGCCTGCCGGGAGTTGCCCAGATGCATTCCAGCTTTGCCCTGCGCACGGTGTTCCGGACCACCGCGATTCCCGTCTGATCGGCGGTCAGGGAACCCTGCGGGCCCGGATGCGCGTTATGCCGCCAGACAGACAACAGGAGACGCACGATGCTGAAGACTCCGTTCAAGGCCCTGCTGGTCGGCGGCCAGATCGCCGCAGCCAGCCTGATGGCCACGACCGCGATCGCACAGACCACCGTGATCGAGACCCCCGAATCGACCGTCATCGTCCCTGATGACGCGCTGGAGGAATCGCCGTCCGGCGGCTTCGTCTCGGAAAGCGATTATCCGCGGCTGGAAAGCCTGGAGAATTATGAGGCCATCGCCGATACCCTGTCCGACCAGGGCTATTCCGACATCTACATCCAGCGCGAGGGACCTATCCTGACGGTGACCGCACAGCGCGCCGGCGTGCCGACCGAACTCGTCTACAGCACCGCCAACGGGCGGCTGGTCTCGGTGAACGGGGTAGAGACGCGGGACGACCCCGAGACATCCTCGGCAGGCGATGATTCCGGCGTAGCGCCCGTCGGCACGGCAGGCGCCGTGGACGGCGGCGCGACCGATGACGGATCGACCGAAGATGGCGCCACGGATGACGGTGCCGGTGATGACGGCATGGATGGCGGGGCCGGTGATGACGGTGCCGCGGATGGCGGTTCGGACGATGGCGCCGATGACGGCGCATCCGACGGCGGCGCATCCGACGGCGGCTCATCCGACGGCGGCGCGTCTGATGGCGGCGCTGACGGTGGCGCGTCTGATGGCGGTGATTCGGATGGCGGTTCGGACGGTGGTTCCGACGGCGGATCGGACAGCGGTTCCGATGGTGGATCGGATGGCGGTTCCGACGGCGGTTCGGACAGCAACGGCTGATCGCGTCCCGCATCGACCCACCACGAAAGAAAACCCCCGCGGCATGGCGCCGCGGGGGTTTTCAAATGACACAAGATCGCGTCGTCTTACAGCGCGCCTTCGCGCTGTGCCTTTTTACGGGCCAGCTTGCGGGCGCGGCGAACGGCCTCGGCCTTTTCACGGGCTTTCTTGACCGACGGCTTCTCGAAATGCTGCTTGAGCTTCATTTCGCGGAAGACACCTTCGCGCTGAAGTTTCTTCTTCAGAGCACGGAGCGCCTGTTCGACGTTGTTGTCGCGAACATTGACCTGCATGTGGTTGTCACCACCTTCCTAGGTTAGAGTTGATAGATTGCAGGAAGCGTCCCTCTAACAGGGGCGGGCGCAAATGTCCAGACGAGGTATGCATGACCAACACCGACCGAGACGCGCTGCTGGATGCCGCATTGGTCCATGTCCCCTTCGAGGGGATGAACGAGCGGGCGCTGGCCGCCGGTGCGCGCGACATCGGCATGGATGCGGCCCTGATCCGGGTGCATTTCCCGCAGGGCGGTGCCGGATTGGCCGCCGCCTATCACCGCCGTGCCGACCGGGCGCTGCGCGAGGCCTTGGCCGCCACCCCGCTGGAGGGGCGGTTCCGCGACCGCGTGGCCCAGGCCCTGTGGCAGCGGCTGGAGCTGTCGGACCCCGAACTGGTCCGCGCCGGGGCCGCGACGCTGGCGTTGCCGCAGAATGCGGCCCTGGCCGCGCGGCTGGTGTGGGAGACCGCGGACGTGATCTGGACCGCCCTGGGCGATCGGTCGCAGGACGTGAACTGGTATTCGAAACGCGCGACGCTAACGGCGGTGATCTCGGCCACGGTGCTGTTCTGGCTGGGCGACGAGTCCGAGGGCCGTGCCGACACTCGCGCCTTCATCGACCGCCGCATCGACGGCGTGATGTCGGTCGAAACCGTCAAGGCGCGCCTGCGCAGCCTGCCCGGCGCCTCCAGGCTGGCCGATGCCGCCCTGGGCTGGATTCGTGCGCCCCGTGACCGGGCGCTGCCCGGCAAGACCCGATAAGGACGACCCCATGTTCCCCGACCAGATGACCGCCATCGAGATCGCAGGCCCCGGCGCCGCCGATCAGCTGCGCGCCACGACCCGGCCCGTGCCGGTGCCCTGCCATGACCAGATCCTGATCAAGATCGCCTATGCCGGCGTGAACCGTCCCGACGTGCTGCAGCGATCGGGCAGCTATGCCCCGCCGCCGGGCGCGTCCGACCTGCCCGGGCTGGAGGCCTCGGGAGAGATCGTGGGCCTTGGCGCGGGTGTCACGCGCTGGCGGAAGGGCGAACAGGTCTGCGCCCTGCTGCCCGGCGGTGGATATGCGGAATACGCGGTGTGCCACGCCGATCACGCGCTGCGCATCCCCAAGGGACTGTCGCTGCGCGACGGGGCGTGCCTGCCCGAAACCGCCTTCACCGTCTGGTCGAACGTCGTCCAGCGCGGCGGGCTGACCGGGGGCGACCGCTTTCTGGTCCATGGCGGAACCTCCGGCATCGGCATGATGGCCATCCAGATCGCCCACGCCCTGGGCGCGCGTGTCTTTGCCACCGCGGGCAGCGACGACAAATGCGCGGCCATCACCGCGCTTGGCGCCACCGCCATCAATTATCGCAGCCAGGATTTCACCAAGGTGCTGGCCGAGGCGGGTGGTGCGGACCTGATCCTGGACATGGTCGGGGGCAGCTACATCCCCCGCAACATCAAGACGCTGGCCCAGGACGGGCGGCTGGTGATGATCGCCTTTCTGGAAGGCCCCAAGGTCGAGCTGAACTTTGCCCAGATCATGGTGAACCGCCTGACGATCACCGGGTCCACCCTGCGCCCGCAATCCGACGTCGCCAAGGCCGAGATCGCCGACCAGATCCGCAAGCGGCTGTGGCCGATGATCGCCGCCGGGTCGGTCGCCGTCACCATCGACAGCGAGTTCGCGCTGGCCGACGCGGCCGACGCCCATCGCCGGATGGAAAGCAGCGACCATATCGGCAAGATCGTCCTGAAGGTCGCGGGCTAGCGCACGGCCTCGATCAGCAGGCGGGGCGCGTCGCAGTCGCGGCGCGCATCGGGGGCACAGGTCCGGGGTTCCAGGTCCCGGGTCAGGCAGATCCGCACCTCGGTCAGGGCGCCGTCGCGGCAGGCGATGGTGACGCCGTCGGCATCCAGGTCGGGGTTGGCCTCCAGGAAGGCTTCCTCGATCACCACGGGCGGGGCCGCGACGTCGCGGGCCAGATCATCCAGCACCGGCGGGATGACGATGCCCTCTGCCGCCTGCCGGGTCGCGTCGTAATAGCCCGCGGCAGACAGCCCGCTGCAGCGGCCGTGCTTTTTCCACTGGTACCACGCCAGCCCGCCGGACCCCATCACGTCGGCCATCGCGGCGCTTTCGCGGCGCGACGGATCGCGTTCGGGCGTCGTGCAGTCCTGCGGCCAGCCGCGTTCGTATTGCGGCCACAGTCCGTGGACCGAAAAGTCGCGTGCCGTGCCGTCGCGGCATTCGGGGGCGTCGCGGTCGTCGCCCGTCGTGCTGCACCAAGTCGGCTGCCAGGACAGCGCCAGCACGTAATAATCGAACCGCCCCGCAACGTCGCGGGCGGCAAGGGGCAGGGGTGTCAGCAGGACCGCGAGGGTCAGGAACAGGATGCGCATCCTGCGACAATAGCGACGCCCGCGCCGGCATGCACCGGCAAACGTGCGAATCCTCTTTTCCCCGGCCTCCGAAATCGGTATACGACCTGCCAATTCCCCCCGAAAACGAGGAATGGCGCAAGCCGAAGCCGTTTTTCCGGCCCTCGCCCCCATGTTCGGGACCAAGAGACACGCGAAGGAGACTGACATGAGCAAGCCGCTGATGGCCAAGGCCACCGCCGTCTGGCTGGTCGACAACACGACGCTCAGCTTCAAGCAGATCGGCGATTTCTGCGGTCTGCACGAGCTTGAGGTCCAGGGCATCGCCGATGGCGACGTGGCCGCGGGCGTCAAGGGCTATGACCCCGTCGCCTCGAACCAGCTGGACCCCGAAGAGATCAAGCGCGCCGAGGCGAGCCCGATCTATCGCATGCGCCTGAAGCACAACCCCGCCGCCGACGGCGAGGAGAAGCGCCGCGGGCCGCGCTATACGCCGCTGTCCAAGCGGCAGGACCGTCCCGCGGCGATCCTGTGGCTGGTCAAGTTCCACCCGGAGCTGGCCGATGCGCAGATCGCCAAGCTGGTCGGCACGACCAAGCCCACGATCGCGTCGATCCGCGACCGGACGCATTGGAACAGCCAGAACATCCAGCCGATCGACCCGGTCGCCCTGGGCCTGTGCCGGCAGACCGAACTGGACGCGGCTGTCCAGAAGGCCGCCAAGAAGAAGGCCGCCGAAGGTGGCGTGATGACCGACGACGAGCGTCGCAAGCTGGTCAGCACCGAGACATCGCTGTCCATGTCCGAGGAGCCGCGCCTGCCCAGCGCGATCGCCGGGCTGGAGAACTTCAGCCTGTCGCGCGACGAGGACAAGCCCGAGCGGGAGCTGGACAAGGACACGTTCTTCAACCTGCCCGATACGGATGACGAGGATGACGACGAGGACGATCACGGCAAGTCGCGCCGCTGATTGGCACCGCAGAGGATGAAAAAGGCCGGGCAATCGCCCGGCCTTTTATCTTGGGATGGACGCCCGGCTGCCCGCCCGCAACAACGATCGCATGAAAAAGGCCGCGCCAGGTTTCCCCGACGCGGCCCTTTCTGCAAACGCCTGAGTGTCAGGCGCGGCCGCGCACCGCACGTGCGATGGCGATCAGGATACATGCACCCACGAAGCCTGCCAGCAGATAGGCGAAGCTGAAGCTTG
The DNA here is from genome assembly GCF_028621715.1 of Paracoccus marcusii. NCBI lineage: Bacteria > Pseudomonadati > Pseudomonadota > Alphaproteobacteria > Rhodobacterales > Paracoccaceae > Paracoccus > Paracoccus marcusii. Next base: position 1,263,714 of record NZ_CP117466.1, read on the forward strand.
CACCGGCCGCATAGAGGCCCAGAAGCGAGCCGAAGATGAAGTTGAACAGCACCGCGCCCACGATGCCCAGGATGATGTTCATCAGGAGGCCCATGTTGGACTTCATGAACTTTTCAGCAAGCCAACCGGCAATGCCCCCGACGATGATAGCTGCAAGCCAGCCCATGCCATTCTCCTTGATTGTCCCGGCCGACCCTGACGGTCGGCGCCTTCTGTGAGCGCAACGTGGCCTCTGGCCCCCGGTTCCAAGACGGCGTCGAAAATGTCAGACCGAGAGGCAGATATACTTCATCTCCAGATAGTCCTCCAATCCGTGATGGCTGCCCTCGCGGCCCAGGCCGGACTGCTTGACGCCACCGAAGGGTGCCACTTCGGTCGAGATGATGCCGGTGTTCACGCCGACGATGCCGTATTCCAGCGACTCCTGGACGCGGGTGACGCGGCCGATGTCGCGGGCATAGAAATAGGCGGCCAGGCCGAAGATGGTATCGTTGGCGGCGGCAATCGCCTGATCCTCGGTGTCGAAACGGAACAGCGGTGCCAGCGGGCCGAAGGTCTCTTCGGTCGCGACCTTCATGTCGCGGGTGACGCCGGTGACGATGGTCGGCTCGAAGAACAGGCCGTCCTTGCGCTTGCCGCCGGTCAGGACCTGGCCACCGCCCTGGGTGATGTCACGGATATGCTCCTCGACCTTGTCGACGGCCTTCTGATTGATCAGCGGGCCGGTGGTGGTCCCCTCGGTCAGCCCGTCGCCCACGTGCAGCTTCTCGACCGCGGCCTTCAGCTTGTCGGCAAAGGCGTCATAGACCCCGGCCTGGACATAGATGCGGTTGGCACAGACGCAGGTCTGGCCGTTGTTGCGGAACTTGGACGCCATGGCACCCTCGACCGCGGCGTCCAGATCGGCATCGTCGAAGACGATGAAGGGCGCGTTGCCGCCCAGCTCCATGCTGCATTTCATCACCTGGTCGGCGGCCTGGCGCAGCAGCACGCGACCCACCTCGGTCGAACCGGTAAAGGTCAGCTTACGAACCAGGTGGTTCTCGCAGAACTCCTTGCCGATGTCGCTGGCGCGCGACGACGGGACGACCGACAGGATGCCCTTGGGCAGACCCGCCCGTTCGCCCAGCACCGCCATGGCCAGCGCCGACAGGGGCGTCTCGGCTGCGGGCCGCGCGACGAAGCCGCAGCCGACGGCCAGCGCGGGCCCCGCCTTGCGCGCGATCATCGCGTTCGGAAAATTCCAGGGCGTGATCGAGCCGACGACCCCGATGGGCTGGCGGATGACGCTGATGCGCTTGTCGGCCTGGTGGCCGGGGATGGTCTCGCCATAGACGCGCTTGGCCTCCTCTCCGAACCATTCGATGAAGCTGGCGCCATAGGCGATCTCGCCCTTGGCCTCGGCCAGGGGCTTGCCCTGTTCGGCGGTCAGGATGGTGCCCAGGTCGTCCTGGTTGGCCATCATCAGGTCGAACCACTTGCGCATGACCTGGGCGCGGTCCTTGGCCGTGCGCGCGGCCCAGTCCTTCATCGCCGCCGCGGCGGCGTCGATGGCGCGGGCGGTCTCGGCCCGGCCCAGATCGGCCACATGGGCGATGACGTCGCCGCGGGCGGGGTTGGTGACCTCGAACGTGGCGCCGTCGTCGGCGTCGACCCATTCGCCGCCCACGAACGCACGGGTTTCCAACAGCAAGGGGTCGCGAAGAAGGCTTTTCAGATCGGTCGGCTTGGTCATGGCGTCCTCGGGGTGCATTTCGGTTGCGGCATGTGAACATGCCCGGCGCGGCAAAGTCAAAGCCGCCGCGGGGCCGGTCGGTGCCGACGATGACGGAAACGTGAAGCGGGCGTCGCAACCGGGGGCGGGGTTCGGCGTTCGGCCTGCAATCGCTAAGCTGTCCCTCTTGGCGATCTCTCGGGGGCGGTGCGCTGGTCGCGCCGCCCTTTTCCTATCCGAACCGCTGTTGCCAGCTGGGTTGCGGGTCACCCGGCCGCGCCGAGGCGCTGTGCACGCCATGCGCCACGGCACGCGCCAGCACGCAGGCCGCCGCATGGCCCAGGACGAACGCATCGCTGGCGGGGTCCGCCAGGGGTCGTGCGCCCGTGGACACTGCAAAGACCAGATCGCCGTCCAGCGGCGTGTGGCTCGGCACCAGGGCGCGGGCCAGGCCGTCATGCGCGGCGGTCGCCATGCGCTGCAGCCCGGCCTTGTCCAGCGCGGCATCGGTCGCGACGATGGCGATCGTCGTGGCCTCGCCAAGGCGCTTGGCCGGGGCAGGTTCATGGGCGGCGGGAAAGCGCGCGGGCAGGCCCAAGCCGCCGAACTCGGCCTCCAGTTCCCACGGGGCTGCCCAGAAAAGGTGGCTGTCGCCCACGGTCGCCTGCCCAAGCGCGTTCACCACGACCAGCGCGCCGACGGTGGCCCCACCCTGCAGCACCGCGGATGCCGACCCGACCCCGCCCTTCAGCGTGCCGGTCAGCGCACCGGTGCCCGCGCCCACCGATCCCATCGCGCAATCCACCCCCGCCGCGCTCCAAGCCGCGGCGCCAAGCGCGGGATAGGGATTGGCGTCCCATCCCTTGTCGCCGCCGTTCAACAGGTCGAACACGATCGCGCCCGGCACGATCGGCACTCGCGCGGGGCCCACGGCAAAGCCGCGCCCCGCCCGGTGCAGCGCCGCCATCACTCCGTCGCAGGCCGCAAGGCCGAAGGCCGACCCGCCGGCCAGCACCAGCGCATCGACCCCGCCCACCAGCTTGTCGGGCGCCAGCAGGTCGGTTTCCCGCGTCCCGGGCGCGCCGCCCATCACGTGGACACTGGCCGCAAAGGGCGCATCGGCAGTCAGAACGGTGACACCGGACCGCAGGGCGTCGTCTTGGGCGTGGCCCACGCGCAGCCCGGCCACGTCGGTGATCCGGTTGCGCGGGCCGCGGATCATGCCCGCGCCCTGAGCGCCGCGTCGCGCGTCTGGGTGAGGGTCGCGCCGGGGGTCAGCGCCTCGGGGTCCAGCCGCAATTCGATCACGGACAGGCGGCCCGACAGGCGGGCGCGTTCAAAGGCGGGGGCGAAATCCTCGTCCCGCTCGACCAGCTCGCCATGGCCGCCATAGGCGCGGACCAGGTCGGGCAGGTCGGGATTGAACAGGTCGGTGCCCGACACGCGTCCCGGATAGTGGCGCTCCTGATGCATCCGGATCGTGCCATAGCGGCCGTTGTTGGCCACGATGACGATGGGCGTCGCGCCGTACTGGGCAGCGGTCGACAGCTCGTTCACGGTCATCTGCAGGCAGCCGTCCCCCGCCAGGCAGACCACGGTCCGGTCGGGATGGGTCAGGCTGGCGGCGATGGCCGCGGGCAGGCCGTATCCCATCGACCCCGACGTGGGCGCCAGCTGCGTCCCATGGCAGCGCCAGCGGTAATAGCGGTGCAGGAAGCTGGCATAGTTCCCCGCGCCGTTGGTGACGATCGCGTTGGCCGGCAGGTTCTGCGCCAGCCAGCCCACCACCTGTTCCAGCCGCAGCGCGCCGGGCGTGGGGCGCGGGGTCTGCCAGTCATCATAGGACGCGCGCAGCCGGGCCCGCCAATCGGACCAGCGCGTCGTGGGGGCGGGCAGGTCGGCCAGCGCGGCCACCACGCGGCGTGGATCGGCGACCAGGCCCGGATCGGCCCGCCACAGCGTGCCCAGCTGGTCGGGGTCGGGATGGACCATGATCACGCGGGCATGGGGACGCACCGGGTCCATCGCGCTGTAGCCCCCGGTCAGCGTGTCCCCCAAGCGCGAGCCAAGCGACAGGATCACGTCCGCCTCGCGCAGCGCCGCGGCCAGCGCGGGGTTCATGCCGACGCCCAGGTCGCCCACGTAATGGGGCAGGCGGTTGTCCATGCGGTCCTGGCGGCGGAAGGGCACGGCCACAGGCAGATCCCACGCCGCGGCAAGGCGGGCCAGGTCCTCGGCCGCGTCCTGCGACCACTGGCTGCCGCCGGCGACGACCAGCGGACGCCGTGCCGTCGCCAGGGCGTCGGCCACGGCCTCTACCGATTGCGGCGCAACGTGGGACAGCGGGGCCGGGGCGGGGGCCAGGTCGGGAATGTCGGCCTGGCCGGACAGCATGTCCTCTGGCAGGGCCAGGACCACGGGACCGGGTCGGCCCGACATCGCCACGTGAAAGGCGCGGGCCACGTATTCGGCGATGCGGTCGGTGGCGTCGATCTGGGCCACCCATTTCGCCAAGGGGGCGAACATGGCGCGGTAATCGACTTCCTGGAAGGCCTCGCGGTCCTGGTCGCCGCGCGCGATCTGGCCCACGAACAGGATCATGGGGGTGCTGTCCTGGCGGGCGACATGCACGCCGGCGCTGGCGTTCGTGGCACCCGGTCCGCGGGTAACGAAGGCCACGCCGGGCCTGCCGGTCAGCTTGCCGGTGGCCTCGGCCATCATGGCCGCGCCGCCTTCGTGGCGGCAGACGATGTTGCGGATGCCGCTGTCGACTAGCCCGTCCAGCGCCGCCAGGAAGCTTTCGCCCGGAACCGAGAACACCCGCGTGACGCCGTTTGCGCGCAGCGCCTGCACCAAGATCTGACCGCCATGCCGCATCGGCTACCCTTCCGTGAATTCGATCTGGCGCACGCGGACATGGCGCAACGCCTCGACCATGAATGCCGTCATCAGGCCAAAGTGCAACAGCCCGTTGGCCGCCGCCAGCCCGCCCAGGATGCGCCAGTCCTGGGGCATCAGCACATCGCCATAGCCAAGTGTCGTGAAGGTGACCAAGGTGAAGTACATCGCCTCCTCGAAGGTGGCGAAGACGCCCATGTGGTGGAACGCCACCGCCCACAGCCAGACCGACGCCGTGACCATCGCCAGCACCGCCAGGCTGGTCGCGACGATCACCAAAGCCAGCTTGGGCCGATGGGGCGCACGGGCCAGCCAGCGGGCATTGCGTGAGAATGCCGTCTCCAGCGCCCAGATGGCCAAGGCGGCCATCAGCACGCTGATCACCATCAGCACCGATCCGAACGCGATCTGACCCAGCATGTCCCCCCCCCCCGCGACAGACCTAGCGCAGGGCACGGCCATCGCGCAACGCATGCCTTTACAGATGCACCCGCCGCGCCTATCTGACCTGCCATGGCCAAGGATGACGACAGCAAGAACTACAAGGTGATCGCCGAGAACCGGCGGGCCCGGTACGACTATGCCATCGAGAGCGATCTCGAGGTGGGGATCATGCTGACCGGATCCGAGGTCAAGTCCCTGCGCGTGGGCCAGTCGAACATCGCCGAAAGCTATGCCTCGGTCGAGGGCGGAGAGCTGTGGCTGATCAACGGCTATATCGCGGCCCTGTCGCGGGCCGGCGTCTTCGGCCACGAGGAGCGGCGCCGCCGCAAGCTGCTGGTGAAATCGCGCGAGCTGGCCCGCCTGTGGCAGGCCACCGCGCGCGAGGGGATGACGCTGGTTCCGCTGGTGATGTATTTCAACCACCGCGGCATGGTGAAGCTGAAGATCGCCGTCGCCAAGGGCAAGAAGAACCACGACAAGCGCGAAACCAGCGCCGCCCGCGACTGGAATCGTCAAAAGGCGCGCCTGCTGAAGCAGGGATAGGCCATTGCAGCCCTGGCCCCCGGCCTGTAGATCGGGGCGGCACAAGCCAAGGGGGACGGCGATGGACGATCCGAAGACACTGGTCTCGACCGACTGGCTGGCGGCGCATCTGTCCGATCCCGACCTGCGCATCATCGACGCCAGCTGGCACATGCCCGCCACGGGCCGCGACGCACGGGCCGAATACGACGCGGGCCACATCCCTGCCGCGCGCTTCTTCGACATCGACGCGATCAGCGACAAGCGCTCCGCCCTACCGCACATGGCCCCCCCGCCCGAGATGTTCATCAGCCGCCTGCGCGCGATGGGCGTGGGCGACGGGCACCAGGTGGTCATCTACGACAATTCCGACGTGCGCAGCGCCTTTCGCGTCTGGTGGACCTTCCGCCTGATGGGCAAGACCGACGTGGCCGTGCTGGACGGAGGCCTGCCGAAATGGCGCGCCGAGGGCCGCCCGCTGGAGGACATGCCCCCCGTCATGCGCGACCGCCACATCACCGTCCAGCGCCAGGCGGGCTTAGTGCGCGACGTGACCCAGGTGGCCGCGGCCAGCAAGCTGGGCGACCCGCAGATCGTCGATGCGCGCAGCCCCGAACGCTTTCGCGGCGATCAGCCCGAACCCCGCGCGGGCCTGCGCGCGGGCCATATTCCGGGCTCGCGCAATCTGCCCTTCGGTCGCCTGTTCAACGCCGACGGCACGATGATCGCGCCCGACGCGATCCGCGCGGCCTTTGCCGAGGCGGGCATCGACCTGTCCAAGCCGGTCATCACCACCTGCGGCAGCGGCGTGACGGCAGCGGTGCTGTCCTTCGCGCTGGAGCGGGCGGGCCATCGCGACCATTCGCTTTACGACGGCAGCTGGACCGAATGGGGCAGCTTCGCCGACCTGAACATCGCAACCGGAGACGCCTGATGCTGACCGACCTGAAAGCCCAAAGCCCCGACAAGATCCTGATGCTGATCGAGGAGTTCAAGGCCGACACCCGACAGGGCAAGATCGACTTGGGGGTGGGCGTCTACAAGGACCCGCAGGGCGTCACCCCGGTCATGCGCGCCGTCAAGGCGGCCGAACAGCGCATCTGGGAGACGCAGACCACCAAGGCCTATACCGGACTGGCGGGCGAGGCCGACTATCGCAACGCGCTGGCCACGATGGTGCTGGGCGATCTGCCCGCCGACCGTCTGGCCTCGGTCGCCTCCGTGGGCGGCACGGGTGCCATCCGTCAGGCGCTGGAGCTGGCGCGGCTGGCCAATCCGGGCGTGCGGGTCTTCGTGTCGAACCCGACCTGGCCGAACCACCTGTCGATCATGGCGTTCATGGGCCTGCCCTATACCGAATACCGGTACTTCGACGCGGAAACCCGCGGCGTCGATTTCGAGGGCATGAAGGCCGACATCGCGCAGGCGGGCAAGGGCGACGTCGTCCTGCTGCACGGCTGCTGCCACAACCCGACCGGGGCGAACCTGACCCTGGAGCAATGGTCCGAGGTCGTGGCGATCCTGCAGAAATCGGGCGCGATCCCGCTGATCGACCTGGCCTATCAGGGCTTTGGTGACGGGCTGGACGCGGATGCCGAGGCCACGCGCCTGGTCGCCCGCAGCCTGCCCGAGGTGCTGATCGCGGCGTCGTGTTCCAAGAACTTCGGCATCTACCGGGAACGCACCGGCATCCTGATCGCGCTGGCCGACACCACCAAGGGCCGCGACCTGGCGCAGGGGTCGATGGCCTTCCTGAACCGCCAGAACTTCTCGTTCCCGCCGGATCATGGCGCGCGCATCGTCAGCACCATCCTGATGGACGACGCGCTGCGCGCCGATTGGGCGGCGGAACTGGAGGAGGTCCGCAACACGATGCTGGGCCTGCGCGACCAGCTGGCAGCCGAACTGCGCGATCTGTCGGGCAGCGACCGGTTCGACTTCATCCGCCATCACCGCGGCATGTTCTCGCGCCTTGGCGCGACGCCCGAACAGGTGCAGCGCCTGAAGACCGATGCGGCCATCTACATGGTGGGCGATTCGCGCCTGAACATCGCGGGTCTGAACCGTGACACGGTGCCGGTCCTGGCCCGCGCCATCATCGACGCCGGCATCTGATCCGGGCGGACTGGCGCGTCAGCGACGCGCCAGTGCCTGCTCGATGTAGTCGCGCAGGTCCTCGACCTCGTTGCGGCTGTCGCGCAGGCCGTCCATCGCATCGCGCAATTCGGCCTGCGTGCCCGCCAGGCGGGTGGTCAGCGCCGCCTCGCGTTCGGCCAGGGCGGCCACGGCCTCGTCGCGCTCCTCCTCGACCTCGTGCAGCTGCTGGGCCATGCGGTCCAGCTCGGACATGTCGGCACGGGCAGGACGGGCGACGCGATGGACCAGCCAGCTGGCGATCCAGCCCAGCACGAAGGCCCCGAACAGAATCAGGGCGGTCACGGCTATGAATTCGGATCTGTTCATTCGTCTGTCGCTTCGTCTTGCGCGCCTGCCTGCTCTGCGACGCTGTCGGGACGCGGGCCGGGGCGGGGGGTGTCGTCATCGGGCGTCAGCACGGGCACCCTAAGGTTTTCCTCGCGTTCGTCCAGCGTCTGGAACTGTTCCGCGACGCCCACGGTCATCGGCACCATCCCAGACGCGGCACGGCTGTGGGGCAGCTGCGGGCCCTGCATCTGCGCCGCCCGGTCGGGCAGCTGCGGCCCCTGCATCGGCGGCAGGCGCGGGCCTTGGGTCAGATCCTCGGCGGGGTCCGGGTCGACCTCGGCGCCGGTGACGCCGGCGATGGTGACCGGGGCGGGGATGGTGTCGGCATCCAGGGGGTGCGGCGACAGCAGGCGGAACTCGATCCGGCGGTTGATCTCGCGGCCTTCCTCGGTCTGGTTGGTGGCGACGGGGCGGCTTTCGCCATAGCCGCGGGCCGACATGTTCGCCACGCTGATTCCGGCATCGGCCATCGCCGAGACGATGGCCTGCGCGCGCGATCGCGACAGTTCGGCGTTGAACGCCTCCGAACCTTGAGAGTCGGTATGGCCACCGGCCTCGATCTGAAAATCGCTGCAATCGGCCATGGCGCGGACGAACCGCTCCATCGTCGGCCCCGGATCGCCCGCGATCGACGAGCGACTGGGTTCAAAGCCGATCTCGCTCTCGGACATGATGATGTTCAGGCGCGCGACGCATTCCTCTCCGTCGGGCAGGCCCAGGGCCTCGTCCATGCGGCGGTCATAGCTGATCGCCAGGCGATAGCGCGCGCCCGGGCCAAGCCGTTCCGACAGCAGCGCCGCGGCCCGGTCGCTGGCGCGTGGATCGCCCGACACGCCCGTCAGCTCGATCATGTCGGGGGTCACGCGAACCTGGCCCGCGTGCAGCGCGCCCATTGCCTCCAGTCCCGCGATCACGCGGACGGTCCAGCCGCCGGGAACCGACGGATCGGTCCGCAGACCGCTTTGCGCCACGTCAAAGCGTGACCGGGCAAAGCTGTCCACGGCCTGCTGCATCTGCGCATCCGCGATGCGTCCGCGCATCGACAGGCTGCCCGAGGGCGGCAACGTGGCCTGGAATTCGATGGGCGCGGCCTGGGCGGCCGCCTTTTCATGCTGGGCCTGTAGCCGATAGGTCGGGGGCAGCGCCTGTTCTAGGCGGCCGGCGACCTGGTCGAACCGCTGGCGCGTCACCGATGCAGGCACCACCAGCGCCACGTCCGCATCCGACAGCGTCACCTGGCCCTGGCCCAGCTGCCCCACGGCGGCGATGGCGGCGGCGGCGGCCTCGGCCCAGTCGTCGGACGGGGCACCCAGGCCCAGGGTGCAGGTCGGCACCCTCTGCATGCCGGCATCGCGGGCCGCCTGCACGATCCGGTCGCGGCCCGCATCGTCGCTGGCCGCGCAGGCGTCGAAGCGGCCGCCGTCATCATCCATCACGAACCGCAGCGTGAAGGGCGCGATCACCGGACGCGGCGCGGTGATCTGCAGGTCCAGCGCGACCTGCGGCGGCGCGGCCCGGCGCAGCGCCTGTTCCAGCCGGCCCTGATCCTCGCGGTCGGCGGCCAACGCCGCCACCTGCACCTGTCCCGGCGCGATCGAGATCTTCGCCTGCGCGGTCATCTGGGCGGCCTGCAGGCCGAAGCGCAGCGCCTCGGTCCAGCCGTCGGGGACGGGGTGGTCCGCGGCCTCCAGCAGGTCGGTCACCTGCTGGCCCGCCGGGCGCAGTCCGCGCAGGATCGCGTCGCGGTCGGTGGCGGCGGGAACCAGCCCGATCAGCGACAGGCCCTGTTCGCCCTTCAGCAGCTCGACCTTGAAATCGGGGGGGGTCATCGCCTCGACCGAGGCGACGGTCATCTCGTCCAGGATGCGCGTGGCGTCGACGGCGGTGCCGGCCTGGGTCACCGCACGGAACCGCTCGACCTCGGACGGGGCGGTGCCGGTCAGGCGGACGCGCAGCCCGTCGGTCGCCACCTGCGCCCAGTCATGGCCCGCGGCCTGCAGCGCCTGCGTCACGTCGCGCGCGGCGCGATCCTCGACGAAGGTCGCTGCGGCCTCGGCCCCCATCCAGGACAATCCGCCCGCGCCGGCCAACACGATGATGGTGGCCAGGGATGTCGAAAGGCGGCGGCGTCGGGCCATCGGAAAAACCTTGTGCTGTTGCAAGCGTGCAACGTCTAGCGACGGGGGGGCGGTGGCGCAATCATGCCAGCCCCGCAATGGCAAGAAACAGCGCAAGAATCAGCCCCGCATCGCGGTTCGACCGGAACAGGCGCAGGCAGACAGCTCCCTGATCCGGCTGGAAATTCCGCAGCTGCCACGTCAGGTGCAGCCCCAGGGCCAGCACACCGGCCCAGCCCATCAACAGATTGCGACCCGTCAGCGCGACGGCCACGGCCAGAACCGCCACCGTCACCAGCGCGAAACCCGCCAGAATCGCGGGGCTGCGGTCGCCGAACAGCCGGGCGGTGGATTTCACCCCGATCAGCGCGTCGTCATCGGCATCCTGATGGGCATAGATGGTGTCATAGAAGATCGTCCAGGCGATCGCGCCCAGCCAGGCCACCACCGGCGCCGGATCGACCCGGCCCATATGCGCGGCATAGGCCAGCATGACCCCCCAGTTGAAGGCAAAGCCCAGGAACAGCTGCGGCCACCAGGTGAAACGCTTGGCAAAGGGATAGATCGCCACCAGCGCCAGCGATGCGACCCCCATCCACACCGCCGCCCGGCCCAGCGTCAGCAGGATCACCAGTCCGACCAACCCCTGCGCCCCCAGCCACAGATAGGCGCCGCGCAGGCTGACCTGCCCCGAGGGCAGGGGCCGCGACCGGGTCCGCGCCACCTGCGCATCGATGTCGCGGTCGGTGATGTCGTTCCAGGTGCAGCCCGCGCCGCGCATGACGAAGGCGCCGATGGCGCAGGCCAGCGCGATCCACACATCGAAAAACCGCGGCCCGTCCGCCATCATCGCAAGCCCGATCCCCCACCAGCAGGGCAGCAGCAGCAGCCATGTCCCGATGGGGCGGTCCGCCCGGCTGAGCCGCAGCCAGGGCCGCGTGCGCACCGGCGCAAAGCGGTCCACCCAGTTGTCCGGGGGCGCGTCAAAGACGGCGTCTGGCCTTTCTGTCCGGCTTTGCATAGCGTCGCGCCCATCATGGCTAAAATCAGACTGTTCATAGATCACCCGTTGGTTGCAGGACAACCCGTTCCCGTGGACGGCGCGCAGGCGCATTACCTGTCGGGCGTCATGCGCCTGCGGCAGGGCGACGCGGTGTCGGTCTTCAACGGGCGCGACGGCGAATGGCAGGCGACCCTGCTGGATGCCGGCAAGCGCGGCGGCAGCCTGTCGGTGGTCGCGCAGACCGCGATCCAGCAGGACCCGCCGGACCTGTGGCTGATCTTCGCGCCCATCAAGAAGGCCCGCACCGACTTCATCGTCGAGAAGGCGGCCGAGATGGGCGCGGCGCGCATCATGCCCGTGCAGACCGACCACACCAATTCCGACCGCATCCGCCAGGACCGCCTGCAGGCGCACGCGATCGAGGCCGCGGAACAATGCGGCGGCACCATCGTGCCCCCGGTGGCCGACCTGGCCCCGCTGTCGCGCGTGCTGGACGGGTGGGACCCGGCGCGGCGCATCCTGTGGGCGGACGAATCCCGCGCAGGGCCGGCCGCGACGCTGGCGGGGCTGCCGCAGGGCCCCTGGGCCATCCTGATCGGCCCCGAGGGCGGGTTTTCCGCCACCGAACGCGCGCGGCTGGCACGCCTGCCCTTCGTGACGCCGGTCAGCCTGGGGCCGCGAATCCTGCGCGCCGACACGGCGGCGGTGGCCGCGCTGGCGCTGTGGCAATCGGCCCTGGGCGACTGGCGTTAACCAACAGGCAGACAAAGGGGTTCGATTTGCGTCCCTTCGTGACCTTTTTGCGACAGAAACACGCCCACCTGTTGCGAAAAGCGCATAGCGGGGTTGCCGGTTTTGCGGCTACCGTTCGCGGGCTGCCGAAACTATCTCCTGTCTATCTGAAATGTGCCCGCTGACCGGGCAAAGTGAAAACAGGTGAACTGATGTCGACGATCGAAACGAACCGCAGCGTGGCTGTCGGAGGCGTGGGCAACGTCGTGGCGCAAATCACGTCGCTGATCGCGTCTTGGCGGGAAACCCGCATGACGCGTCGCGAACTGGGCCGCCTGTCGGACCGCGAGCTGGACGATATCGGTCTGTGCCGCGGCGACATCGAGCGGGTTGCGCGCGGCTTCTAAGGCTTGCTGCCACAATTGACGAACGAACCCCCGAAAGCGGAATGCTCGCGGGGGTTTTTTCATGTCCGGATGTCGGCGCAGGGTCAGCCCCGGATCATCACCAGCGTGGTCCAGTCGCCCATGTCGTCGCGCCGGTCGGGGGCAAAGCCCACGGCCTGATATGCGGCGGTGACCTCATCCGCCTGGGTGGTCAGGATGCCCGACATCACGATGCGGCCGTCCTTGGCGACATGGCGCGCCATGTCGGGCGCCAGATCGATCAGCGGCTGCTTGAGGATGTTGGCCAGCACCAGGTCATAGGGTGCCGCACGTTCCAGCATCGGGTGGTCGAACCCCGCCGCCTCGACGCATTCCACGCGACCGTCCAGGCCATTGGCGATCACGTTGGCGGCGGCGGTGTCGACGGCCACCGGGTCGATGTCGCTGGCCAGGACCGTGACGTGCCACAGCCGTGCCGCGGCCATCGCCAAGACCGCCGTGCCGCAGCCGATATCGGCGATGCGCGTCGCCTTGAACCCGTCGGTGGCCAGGCGGTCAAGCGCCTCGAGGCAGCCCTTGGTGGTGTTGTGGTGCCCGGTGCCGAAGGCCATCGCGGCCTCGATCCACAGCGCCTCGACGCCATCGGGGATCTGGTCGACATCGTGGCTGCCATGCACAAAGAACCGGCCCGCGCGTACGGGGGTCAGTTCGCGTTTGACATGGGCAACCCAATCGACATCGGGCAGTTCGGACACCGCAAAGGGCTGGGCGCCATAGGCGGCGGCCAGGATCGCCAGTGCGATTTCGTCGGGGGCTTCGGTGAAGTAGGCGCCCACCTCCCACCGTTCGCTGCCGTCCTCGATCTCGAAGACGCCGGTGCCGACGGGCTCGGGGGTCAGGTCCTCGCAGGCAAGCGCCAGGTCTTCGGCGGCTTCGCGGCCGGGCAGGTGGGTCAGCGCGGTATAGGTGGCCATCAGATCGGATCCGGGTTGGGAATGCTGGCCTGTACGCCGGTGCCCTTCAGGCCGCAATAACCGTCGGGGTTCTTTTCCAGATATTGCTGATGCGCCTCGTGCGCGGGCCAGAAGGGGCCTGCGGGGACGATCTGCGTGGTGATCTTGTCCATGCCCTGCACGGCCAGACGATTGTCATAGTCGATCTTGGACGCCTCGGCCGCCGATTCCTGCAGGTCTGTGAAGGTCATGATCAGGCTGCGATACTGGTTGCCCACGTCGTTGCCCTGGCGGTCGCCCTGCGTGGGGTCGTGGTTTTCCCAGAACAGCTGCAGCAGGTGATCATAGCTGATCAGCGAGCTGTCATAGATCACGCGCACGACCTCGGCATGGCCGGTGTCGCCGCGCTTGACCTGGTCATAGGTGGGGTTCTGGACGTCGCCGCCGGCAAAGCCGACCTCGGTCAGCCAGACGCCGTTCTGCTTCCAGAACAGCCGCTCCACCCCCCAATAGCAGCCCATGCCGAAAATCGCCTGGTCATAGCCGGCGGGCGGGGTGGCCCCCAGGGGGCGGTGAAAGATGGCGTGATCGGTCATCGGGGCCTCGTTGGTGGATGATGGGGCAAACGCCTGCGGGCGCGCCGGGGTTCAACCGCGCGGGTGCGCGGCGCGATAGACGGCCATCAGCCGCGCGTCGTCCACCCCGGTATAGACCTGGGTGGTCGACAGGCTGGCATGGCCCAAAAGTTCCTGGATCGTGCGCAGATCGCCGCCCGCAGACAGAAGATGCGTGGCAAAGCTGTGGCGCAGGGCATGGGGCGTCGCGCTGGCCGGCAGGCCGATGGCCGCGCGGGCCTGGCGCATCGCGCCCTCGACCGCGCTGGCGGTCAGGCGGCCGCCCCGGATGCCGCGAAACAGCGGCGCGTCGGTGCGGTGCCCCCAGGGGCACAGGCGCAGATAGGTCGCGATCGCGTCGCGGGCCACCGGCAGGACCGGCACCTGCCGTTCGCGCCCGCCCTTGCCGCGGATGATCAGCCCTTCCGGAAAGGGCCAGTCCGCCCCCTCCAGCGCCAGCGCCTCGGAGATGCGCAGCCCCGATCCCCACAGCAGGGTCAGCACCGCCAGGTCGCGCGCGCCCACCCAGGGGGTCGCGTGATCGGCCACGCGGTCCAGCGTGTCCTGGGCCTGCAGGGGGGTCAGCGGGCGCGGCAGGCTGCGGCTGTATTTCGGGCTGCGGGTCGACAGGGCGGCGGACAGGTCCACCCCCTCGCGGTCAGAGATCCAGCGCAGGAACGACCGCACCCCGGACATGCGCCGCGCCAGCGACCGCGCGCCCAGACCCCGGCCGCGTTCGGATGCCGCGAATGCGCGCATGTCGGCCTGGCGCAGGCGGGCCAGGGCCGCGGGGGGGACGGGTTCGCCCCAATGGGCCGCGATGAACTGCAGGAACGCGACCAGGTCGGCGCGGTATGCGGTCACCGTATGGTCGGACCGGTCGCGGGCCGCGGCCTCGGTCTCCAGCCAGCGGTGCAGGGCGTCGGCCGTGGCCGGGGCCATCATCCGGGCAACCGGGCCAGCAGGGCCATGCGGAACACCTGGCCGAAGAACCGCAACAGGTCCGTGCCATGCGCGGGCATGAACCGCGTCGGATCGCTGCTGCCCATCAGCAGCACCGTGCGCGGTCGCGCCGGACCCAGGTCCAGGGGCAGCAACGCCTCGGACGCGATGGTGCGGCCATGCAGGGGGCGGGTCACCACCAGGGCCGCGCGCAGCACGATGTCGTCGCCGCGCGGTGCCCGCCGCCCGGCGGTCAGGATGCGGTCGATGGTGCCGTGAGGGACCGCCACCGCATCGCGCGGCAGGTCCAGGGCGGGATCGTCCTCGACCACAAGGCGCAGCGTCTCGATGCGCAGCAGGGGGGCGATGTCGGTCTGCAGGGCGGCGATGAAATCGGCCAGGTCGGCCGTCTCCAAGAGGCCCAGGACGGCACGGTGGATCACCGCCATGCCGGACTGGTTGTCATAGGCGGCGGCGATCACGCTTTCATGCGTGGATTCCAGACGATCCAGCCGGGTCTCCAGCGCCTGCATCGCGCGGCCGCGGATGTCGATGACGTTGTCGCCGACCTCGGCCTCGCGTGCGGCGACCAGGGCCCGCATCAGGTCCCGGTCGGCCAGGATCGCGCCCGGATCGGCCAGCAGCCGGTCGCGGGTTTCAGGGTCCAGCGCGTCGGTCATGCGGGTCTCTCCGGGGGGCGCGGATCAGAGGATCTTCTGGCCGGTCTGGGCCCAGTCCGCGTTGAACTGCGCCAGACCCTTGTCGGTCAGGATGTGGTTCGCCATCGACTTGATGACCGAGGGCGGCGCGGTGATCACGTCGGCGCCGATCTTGGCCGCGTCCACGATGTGGTTCACCGTGCGGATCGATGCCGCCAGGATTTCGGTCTCGTAGCCGTAGTTGTCATAGATCTCGCGGATGTCGGCGATCAGGTCCATGCCGTCCAGGTGGATGTCGTCCAGACGCCCGATGAACGGGCTGATGAAGGTCGCGCCCGCCTTGGCGGCCAGGATCGCCTGGGCCGGGCTGAAGCACAGCGTGACGTTCAGCTTGTGGCCCTCGTCCGACAGCACGCGGCAGGCCTTGAGGCCGTCCCAGGTCAGCGGCACCTTGATGCAGACGTTCGGCGCGATCTTGGCCAGGTGGCGGCCTTCGGCGATCATGTCGTCGGCCTTCTCGGCCACGACCTCGGCGCTGACGGGACCCTCGACCATGGCGCAGATCTCGGCCGTGACATCGGCGATGGCGCGGCCCGACTTCAGGATCAGCGAGGGGTTGGTGGTGACGCCATCGACCATGCCCAGGTCGTTCAGCTCCTTGATCGCGGCGATATCGGCGGTGTCGACAAAGAATTTCATGGCGCGTCTCCTCAGGGTGCGTTTGTCTGGGTGATACTGCAGATGGGGGCGGGCGGGAAGGGGCACAACCCATGCAGGGGCTTGCAACCGACGCGCGGCCCCGTCTTTATCGCGCCATCATGACCCCGCCCGAATTCTTTCCCCCCCGCGCCCGCATCGCGGTGCTGACCGCCGAGACGGTCGGCGTGCTGGACTATCTGGCGCCCGACGAGGGCGTGCGCCAGGGACAGTTGGTGCTGGTGCCCCTGGGGCCGCGCCGGGTGCTGGGTCTGGTCTGGGGGCCGGGCAAGGGCGATTTCGACCTGGCCAAGCTGCGCGCCGTCGCCCGCGTGCTGGACGCACAGCCCTTCGATGCGCGGTTCCTGGATTTCCTGACGCGGGCGGCGGAATACACGCTGACGCCGCTGCCGCTGATGCTGCGCATGGCCACGCGCGCGCCCGACATCGACCAGCCGCCCGCCGCGCGGCGCATCATCGTGCCCGGGTCGGGCCAGCCCGGTCGTGCGACCGAGGCGCGGACCCGCGTGCTGCAGGTCATGGCCGATCACGGCGGGGCCAGCTTTGCGGCATCCGAACTGGCACAGCTGGCGGGCGTCGGCACGTCGGTGGTCAAGGGCCTGGTCGCCAGCGGTGCCCTGGCCGAGATCGAGGCACCGCGCGATCTGCCCTATCCCGCGCTGGACCCCACGCGGCCCGGCAAGCCGCTGGCCCCCGACCAGCAGGCGGCCTCCGACACGCTGCGCGGCGCGATCCGGGCGGGCGGTTACGGCACCACGCTGCTGCGTGGGGTCACCGGGTCGGGCAAGACCGAGGTCTATCTGGAGGCCGTGGCGGAATGCCTGGCGCAGGGGCGGCAGGCACTGGTCCTGTTGCCGGAAATCGCGTTGTCGGCCGAATTCCTGGACCGGGTCGAGGCGCGGTTCGGCGCGCGGCCCGGCGAATGGCACAGTGGCATCACCCGCACCGAACGCCGCCGGCTGTGGCACATGGCCGGGCGCGGTCAGGTCGGGCTGGTCGTGGGCGCGCGTTCAGCGCTGTTTCTGCCCTTTGCCGATCTGGGCCTGATTGTCGTCGATGAGGAGCATGACGGCAGCTACAAGCAGGAGGACGTCGTCTATTACAGCGCCCGCGACATGGCGGTGCTGCGCGCCTCCATCAACCGTGCGCAGGTGGTGCTGGCCTCGGCCACGCCCTCCTTGGAAAGCTGGGTGAACGCCGCGACCGGGAAATACGCGCGCCTGGACCTGCGATCCCGCTATGGCGAGGCCGAGCTGCCGCAGATGGCCGCGATCGACCTGCGCGCCGAGGCGATGGAGCAGGGGCGCTGGATCTCTCCGACGCTGGCGCAGGCGGTGACCGACCGGCTGGCCAAGGGTGAGCAATCCCTGATCTTCCTGAACCGGCGCGGGTTTGCGCCGGTCACCGTCTGCCGCGCCTGCGGCGAGCAGATCGGCTGCCATCAATGCGATGCGCGGATGGTCGAGCACCGCTTCCAGAACCGCCTGGTCTGCCACCAATGCGGAGAGACGCGGCCCATCCCCACGGCCTGTCCCAGCTGCGGGGTCGAGGGAAAGCTGGCCCCCATCGGCCCCGGCGTCGAGCGCATCGCCGAGGAGGTCGCGGCACGGTTCCCCGACGCCAAGGCCACCGTGCTGTCGTCGGACCTGTTCCATTCCGCCCGCGCGCTGAAGGAGACGATCGCCCAGATATCAGAAGGCGACACCGACATCATCATCGGCACGCAGATTGTGGCCAAGGGGCACAACTTTCCGCGCCTGACGCTGGTGGGCGTGGTCGATGCCGATCTGGGCCTGCAGGGGGCCGATCTGCGCGCGGCGGAGCGCAGCTTTCAGCTGATGCGCCAGGTGGCCGGGCGGGCCGGGCGGCAGTCGGGGGCGGCGCCGGGGGTTGCGCTTCTGCAGACGCACCAGCCCGACCATGCGGTGATCCGGGCGATCCTGTCAGGCCAGGACGAGACGTTCTGGGATGCCGAGGCCGCGGGCCGCCAGGCGGCGGGCATGCCCCCCTTCGGCAGGCTGGCGGGGATCATCCTGTCCCATCCGGACCTTGGCACGGTTGCCGATTTCGCGCGCCATCTGGCCGGTCTGGCCACCCCCCTGGCCGAGGTCGGGGCCGAACTGTGGGGCCCGGCGCCTGCGCCCATCGCACGGGTGCGGGGACGCCACCGCATGCGCATGCTGATCCGCGCGCCGCGTCAGGCGCCGCTGCAGGCGGCGATCGCCGATTGGCTGGCGGGGGTCAAGCTGCCCACGAACATGCGCCTGTCCGTGGACATCGACCCGCAAAGCTTTCTGTGATCAGTTCTTCAGCACGATGCAGCGCCCGCCAAGCGACTTGAACCGGGTGCAGAACCGCGTGGCCTCGTCGCGCGACGAATAGCCGACCTGCGCGGTGAAGACGGCGCGCGGCATGCTGTTCAGCCGCTTGCGGACATAGCCCACCCGCGCCCCGTCGGTCAGGATCGGCCGCAGGGTGCGGTTCAGCCGCGCGACCTGCTGGGCCGCGCCCGCCTGGCTGGGATGGCTGGCCACGACCACGCCCCAGGGCATCGCCGGGGGCTGGGTGTTGAACTCGCGCAGCGACCGGTCGCCGGCCATCCGTTCGCAGGCCGGGCGAAAGGCCTGGTCGTCGGCCAGGGCCAGCTTGACCTCCTGCTGGGGCGGGGGGTTGTCGCGCCAGCGATGCGCGCTGAACCCGGTGATCGATTCGACATAGTCGACCGTCTCATAGGGCAGGGTCGTGGCCTGCGCGATGAACCGCGCAGCGCGGTTCTCTCCGCCGTTATAGGCGACGGCGGCCAGGCCGATATTGCCGAACCGGTCGCGCAGGTGGCCCAGATACCACGCGGCCTTGGAAATGGCCTGGGCCGGGTTGAACGGATCGTCCAGCCAATACAGGTCGGCCGTGCCCGGCATGAATTGCGCGATGCCAAGCGCGCCCGCCGGGCTGACGGCAGAAGGTTCGAATCGGCTCTCCTTCCACAGCAGGCGCGCCAGGAAGGCCGGGTCCAGCCCGTGATCGGCGGCATTGCGTTCGATCAGCTTGCAGACATCCGCGGCATAGCTGTCGCGCGCGATGCAGTCGCGCCCGTCATCGCTGCAGCGCAGGTCTTCGGACGTGCGGGGCGGGGGCAGGCCGTGGGCGGCGTCGATGGCGGGGCGCGCGGACAGGGGCGCGGCCACGCAGAACAGCGCCACGACGGCGGCACCAAGATGTCTGGAAAGGGTCATCATCGCGACGGGCCGTTCATCCGCCCGCGCCCGGTGCGCGGGCGGACGATCACTTGGACTTCTTCGACTTGGATTTCTTGGCAGGCTTGGCTTCGGCCGACTTGGCCTTTGCGGGCTTGTCCTTGGCGGGCTTGGCGTTTTTGCGGGCGGCCTTGGCCTCGGGGCTCTCGGCCTGACGTTCGGCCTTGCGGGCGGCGCGGCGCGCGGTCTTGGCGGCCTCCTTCTCGGCGGCCTTGGCGGCTTTGGCCTCGACCTTCTGGGCCTGCTTGGCGGCCTGGCGCTCCGCCTTGCGGGCAGCCTTGGCTTCTTCCTTCTCGACGGCTTTGGCGGCATCCTTCTGGGCCTTGCGGGCCGCCTGCTTGGCGGATTTCTGCGCCTTGTCGTCGTTTGCAGTCGCGGTGGTCGCGGGCTCTGCCACGGCGTCGGCCGGGGCGGGCGCGGCCTTTGCACCGCGCTTGGGAATGCGGTGCGGTTCGGTCCGCAGGTCCGTCTTGCGCGTCTCGGCGGACTTGCGGTCGGCGGGGGTGCGCGGCACGGTCGCCTGCTTGCGCTTGGCGGTCGCGGGCTTGGCACCGGCAGGTTTGGCCGCCGCCTTGGCCGCCGTCGGCGCGGCGGAGGGGGTGCCGGGCGCGGCAAGACGGCGCTTGCGGCGTTCCATGTCGGTCCGGCGCAGGGCCGCGCGCAGCATCTCGGCCGGGGCCGGGTCGCCCTCGGCGGTCGTCGCCTCGGCGCGGGCGGCGCGCAGCGCGTCGATCAGCGTCAGTAACGCCGCATCGTCCAGCGCCCCAAGCGCGGGATGGCGGCTTTGTTCGGCCAGCGACAGTTGATCGGGGTTGAGCAGTTCCTGTTCGCGCTTGGCATAATTCGGCATTCGCGGGACCCTTGGCGGACGGATGATGTGTTCGGCAGGACTGTGCGCAGGAATCGGCGCGTTTGCAATTGGAAAGGGCCCCGGTCGCAACCGGAGCCCCCTGATCTTTTCGCAGGCGCGGCCGCCCCGTTACCGGGAGGGCACGGCGCTTTCGACCGGCGAGACGAAGCCCGCATCCGTGGCGAACGGATCGCTGACCAGCGACGGCTGGACCGAGGTCGCGGCCGGAACCGCCGTCATTGCGGCATAGGGATCGGTGAACCCCGTCGGCACGGCAGATTCGACCGGCGCGGATGCAACCATCGCGGTCTGCATCGGCGCTGATGCGACCTGCGCGGTCGCAGCCGGGTCGGCCGTCGGTTGCACCGCGGCGGCGGGCACGACATAGCCTTCGGGCGTTTCCTGCATCGGGCCTTCCATCGCGACGCTTTCGGCCTGCGAACGGACGATCACCTCGGTTCCCGTGGGGATCTGTTCGAACAGGTCGATGACGTCCTGGTTGAACATCCGGATGCAGCCCGCCGACGTGGCCTTGCCGATGGACGAGGGGTCCAGCGTGCCGTGGATGCGGTAATAGGTGTCGACGCTGCCCTGGTACAGGTACAGCGCGCGCGACCCCAGGGGGTTCTGCATGCCGCCGGGCAGGCCGCCCGCGAACTGGCCGTAAAGCTGGGGTTCGGTCCGCAGCATGTTGTCGGTCGGGCGCCAGCTGGGCCAGGCCGCCTTGCGCGCGATCGTGGCGCGACCTTCGAAGGTCAGGCCAGCGCGCCCCACCGCCACGCCGTACCGCATCGCCTGCCCGCCGGGCTGCACGTGATAGAGGACGCGTGCATAGGGGTCGACGACGATGGTGCCGGGGGCCTCGGTGCCGTTATAGGACACCAGCTGGCGGGTGTTGCGGTCGTTCAGATAGGCAGCGCGGACGGCCGCGATGGGAATCGGCTCTCCGTCCGGGCCGCGGTCGGTGCGGGCCTTGTAGATCTCGGGGATCTCGACCGGCTGCTGGGCGATGGGGGTCGTGGTCTCTTGCGAAGGACCGCAGGCCGCCAGCCCCAGGGCCAGCGCCGCGAAAAGGGAAGCGAGGCGCATCGTTGCTTGTTCCTTGTTCATCGTCGGTCGCGCCGGCAGAGGCGGTTCCGAGGCAGCATCTGTTCTGTTGCGCCGCAAGGCGGGCGCGATTCGCATGTTCTTCCATGAGGCCGCCCGCCGATCCGCGTCAACCCCGAGCCACCCTCGACGGGGTCCGTGCCGCGTCTGCGCCCGATCTCTGTGGCGCTACGGCGTCAGGTGGATCACCTTTATGCGCCTAATGAACAACTTGGCGTGTCTTCGGGTTTCATGTGCAGGCGAAAACTTTGCGGCGATCGGGCGGGCGCCGGCGTTGCGGGTTCGCGGGTGCCCGCCTAGGCTGACCGCGATGCCCGCCGCAGGAAAGGCCGATCCGTGACCCCTTCGACAGACCCCACCACCGTCCCCGCCCGGACCGGCGCGCTGGCGCCGCTGGGCTATCGCGACTTTCGCCTGCTGTGGAGCGCGACGCTGGTGTCGAATTTCGGCGGCCTGGTGCAGGCCGTGGGCGCGGCCTGGCTGATGACCCAGCTTACCGACAGCGCCACGCTGATCGCGCTGGTGCAGGCCTCGAACACGCTGCCGATCATGCTGCTGGCGATCGGGGCGGGGGCGCTGGCCGACATCTTTGACCGCAAGACGCTGCTGATGGGCGCGCTCATCTTCATGGCGGTGGTGTCGCTGGCCCTGGCCGCGGTGGCCTGGACGGGGGGGCTGACGCCATGGCTGCTGCTGGGCTTCACCTTCCTGCTGGGGGCGGGGCAGGCGGTCTATAACCCGCCCTGGCAGGCCAGCATGGGCGATCTGGTCGACCGGAAGGACCTGCCCGCGGCGGTCAGCCTGAACTCCGTGGGCTTCAACCTGATGCGCAGCGTGGGGCCCGCGGCGGGCGGCCTGATCGTAGCCACACTGGGCGCGTCGGCTGCCTTTGCGGTCAACGCCATCAGCTATCTGCCGCTGCTGGGGGCGATGTCGCAATGGAAGCCCAAGCTGGCGCCGCGCGTCACCACGCCCGAGCCGTTCATGGCCGCGATGGGGGCGGGCCTGCGCTATGTCGCGCTGTCGCCCAACCTGCTGCGGGTGATGTCGCGCGGCGCGCTGTTCGGCTTTGCCGCCATCGCCGTGCTGGCGCTGCTGCCGCTGGTCGCCAAAAGCCACCCCGAGGGGGGGTCGCTGCTGTTTGGCGGCCTGCTGGGGTGCTATGGCGTCGGCGCGATCGGCGGGGCGCTGCTGAACCCCCGCATCCGCGCCCGGCTGAACAACGAGAACGTCGTGCGCATGGCCTTTGCGGGCTTTGCGGTCTCGGCCCTGGTCCTGGGCCAGACGCAGTCGGTCTGGCTGCACGCGGCAGCGATGCTGCCTGCGGGGGCGTCCTGGGTGCTGGCGCTGTCGCTGTTCAACGTGACGGTGCAGCTGTCCACGCCGCGCTGGGTCGTGGCCCGCGCGCTGGCGCTTTACCAGATGGCGACCTTCGGCGGCATGGCGGCGGGCGCCTGGATCTGGGGCATGGTGGCGGGCACGCAGGGCCTGGATGCGGCGCTGACGGCCGCCGGGGGTGTGCTGCTGCTGGGGGCTGCCATCGGGTTCTGGCTGCGGGCGCCCGAATTCGGGGCGGTCGATCTGGACCCGGTGAACCGCTTCCGCGAGCCCGCGCTGATGCTGGACCTGCGGGGGCGGTCGGGGCCGATCATGGTGATGGTCGATTACCGCATCGACCAGGCCGATGTGCCGGAATTCCTGCGCCTGATGCAGCGGCGGCGCAACATCCGCAGGCGGGACGGGGCGCGCAACTGGTCGCTGCTGCGCGATCTGGAACATCCCGACCAGTGGAGCGAAAGCTATCACATCGCGACCTGGGACGAATATGTCCGCCACAACCTGCGCCGCACCAAGTCGGATGCCGAGGTCGCGGTGGCCCTGCGCGCGCTGCACAAGGGCGACACCGACCCGCTGGTCCACCGCATGATCGAGCGTCACACTGTCGGCCCCCAAGACGACGTGCCCCTGGTGGGCAAGATCGAGATCCCCTGACGGGTCGTTTCCCTCTCGCCCGCACGCGCGGGTTGTGCCAGATCTGGTGCGACCCGTGGCACGAAAGGGCCGGCCGATGATCAGACTTGTCCTGTTCCTGGCGCTGATGCTGCCCGCCGCGGTGCAGGCCGGGCCTTGGCCGCGCGAGGCCGGGCGGACCTTCCTGTCGCTGTCGGGGGAACGCAATCGCGCGGACAGCAGCTATGCCTCGGCCTATGCCGAATACGGGCTGACGCCGCGCACCACGCTGGGGATGGAACTGGGCCGCGCCGACCAGGCGGAGACCAGCGCCATCCTGTGGCTGCAACGCGCGCTGGACGACGGTCAGGGGCCGAACCGCTTTGCGATGCAATCGGGCGCGGGGGTGATCCGGCGGAACGACCTTACCCTGCCGGTGGTCCAGGGCGCGCTGTCCTGGGGGCGCGGTTTCGACCGGGGCTGGATCACCGCGCAGGTGCTGGCCAAGATGACCGGCAGCGCGCCGGACCCGCGCGCGCCCATGCGCCCGTCCTTTGCCGCCAGCTTCCTGACCGCCGAACGGGTGATCAAAACCGACGTGACCCTGGGCCTGCGTCCGCGTGACGGGCTGATGGTCATCAACAGCCTGTGGCTGGAGCACCCCCAGGACGAGGAGTATTCCGCCCGGCTGATGTCGTCGCTGGTCTTCGACGTGCCGGGCCCGGTCAAGGTGGAACTGGGCATGGTCAATCCCCTGTCCGGCCCGTCCGAACAGGCCGTCCGGCTGGGCACCTGGCTGGAGTTCTGAAACCTACAGCCGGTCGCGCCAGCGGTTCACCAGGGGATAGCGGCGGTCCAGCCAGAAGGCGCGGGTCGAGATGCGCGGCCCCGGTGCGGCCTGATACCGCTTCCATTCGCTGACATAGAGCAGCTTTTCCACCTGCCGCACCGTGTCCGCATCGAACCCCCGCGCCACCAGATCGGCCAGCGACAGATCCTGTTCCACCAGCCCGTCCAGGATCGCGTCCAGAACCTCATAGGGCGGCAGGCTGTCGTCGTCGCGCTGATCGGGGCGCAGTTCGGCCGACGGCGGCTTGGTGATGATCCGCTGGGGGATGACCTCTCCGGGCGCGCCCATCATCCAGTCGCGATGGTTGGCGTTCCGCCAGCGGCAGGTTTCGAACACCCGCGTCTTGTAGAGGTCCTTGATCGGGTTATAGCCGCCCGCCATGTCGCCATAGATGGTGGCATAGCCCACCGCGACCTCGGACTTGTTGCCGGTGGTCAGCAGCATCTCGTTGAACTTGTTGGACAGCGCCATCAGCATCACGCCGCGCAGGCGGGACTGGATGTTCTCCTCGGTGATGTCGGGGTTCGTGCCCTCCATCAGATGCGCCAGCGCATCCCCCACCGCGTCGCGCGCCCCGTCGATGCGCACGGTGTCCAGCCGCGCGCCAAGCCGCGTCGCGCAATCGGCCGCATCCTCCAGGCTGGCCTGGGAGGTGTATTCCGACGGCAGCATCACGCAGCGCACGTTTTCCGGCCCGATCGCGTCGCAGGCGATGGTGGCGACCAGGGCGCTGTCGATGCCCCCCGACATGCCCAGCAGCACCTTGCGGAACCCCGACTTGCGCAGATAGTCGCGCAGGCCCAGCATCATCGCATGGTAATCCTGTTCCCACGCGTCGGGCTGGAGCTCCATCACGCCCGGTTCGGCGCGCCAGCCGTCGGGGCCATGGGTAAAGTCGACATGCACCACCGCCTCCTGGAAGGCGGGCAGCTGCACGACCTTGTGGCCGCCGGGGTTCAGCACGAAGCTTGCCCCGTCATAAAGCTGGTCGTCCTGGCCGCCGACCATGTTCACATAGACCAAGGGTAGGCCCGTCTCGACCACGCGGCCGACCATGTGGCCCATGCGCAGGTCCAGCTTGTCGCGGTGATAGGGGCTGCCGTTCGGCACGACCAGGATCTCGGCCCCGGTCTCGGCCAGCGTCTCGGCCACGTCCGGGTACCAGCTGTCCTCGCAGATCGGGCTGCCGATGCGGGCCGCGCCCACCGGATAGGGGCCGCTGATCGGGCCGCTGTCGAACAGGCGCAATTCGTCGAACAGCTGCTTGTAGGGCAGGTGATGCTTCAGCACGCGCGCCACCAGCGCCCCGTCCCGGAACACCCACCACGCGTTGTAAAGACGGCCGCCGTCGCGCCACGGCCCGCCGATGCCGATGGCGGGGCCGCCTGTCAGCGATGTGCCAAGCGCCACGATCGCATCCTCGGCCTGGGCGGTGAAGGCGGGTTTCAGCACCAGGTCCTGGGTCTGGTATCCGGTGATGAACATCTCTGGCAGGGCCAGCATGTCGGCGCCTGCATCGCGCGCCTGTTCCCAGGCATCGCGCGCGCGGGCGGCATTGCCGTCCAGGTCGCCCACGGTGGCGTTCAGCTGCCCGATGGTCAGGCGGAAACGGTCGGTCATCACGGGCACCCCGGTTGTGTGGCCCCTTGGATAGAGGATCGCCCGGCCAAGGAAAAGTCGGCCTTTGCGCATGGGTGCCTTCCGGGGTAAACCTGCGGCAAAACACCGTAAGGGGCGACAGGCGATGAAAGCGGCAATCGGAACGGCCTTGGCATTGGCGATCTGGGCAGGCCCTGCGGCCGCCCAGGTCATCACCAAGCAGTACGACGATGGCGGCGTCTACGAAGGCACCTTCCGCAACGGGCTGCAGCACGGCCAGGGCAGCTATGTCCTGCCCAACGGCTATCGCTACGAGGGGGACTGGGTCGAGGGCCAGATCATGGGCCAGGGCCGCGCCGCGTTTCCCAACGGGTCCGTCTATGAGGGCCAGTTCGCGGGCGGCAAGCCGCATGGCCAGGGCAAGATCACCTATGCCGACGGCGGCACCTACGAAGGCGCCTGGGCCGAGGGAGAGATCACCGGGCAGGGCGTCGCCCGCTATGCCAACGGGTCCGTCTACGAGGGCCAGTTCGTCAGCGGCCTGCATCAGGGGCAGGGCGTGCTGACCCAGGCCAACGGCTATCGCTACGAGGGCGACTGGAACGCCGGCGTCAAGGAGGGGCAGGGCAAGATCACCTATCCCGACGGCGCCACCTATGAGGGCGCGATGCTGGCCGGCCAGCGCGCGGGCCAGGGCAAGCTCGTGATGTCGGACGGGCTGACCTACGAGGGGGTCTGGGCAGCGGGCCAGATGTCCGGGTCGGGCGTTCTGGTCCAGCCGACGGGCGACCGGTACGAGGGCCAGATGCAGGGCGGGCGTCGGCAGGGCAAGGGAGTCGCGACCTATGCCAACGGCGACGTCTATGACGGCGATTTTGCCGATGACCGCCGCCACGGCCAGGGCACGTTCACCGGTGCGGACGGCTACGTCTATGTCGGCGAATGGTCCGAAGGCCGCATGGAGGGCCGCGGCCAGATCACCTATCCCGACGGGTCCGTCTATCTGGGCCAGATGCGCGCCGACCGGCCCGACGGCACCGGCAAGATCACCTATGCCGACGGCTCGACCTACGAGGGCCAGTGGTCCGAGGGCGTGATCGAGGGCGAGGGCAAGGCCAGCTATGCCAACGGCATGGTCTATGAGGGGGGCTTTCGCAACGCGCGCAACGACGGGCAGGGGCGCATGTCCTATCCCGACGGCTATGTCTATTCCGGTGCCTGGAAGGACGGCCAGCGCCACGGCGAGGGGCAGGCCACTTATCCCGACGGCACGGTCTATACCGGCAGCTTCGTGGACGGGCTGCGCGAGGGCCAAGGCCGCCTGACCACGCCCGACGGGTTCATCTATGAAGGCGGCTGGAAGGCGGGAGAGATCGACGGCACCGGCGTCGCCACCTATGGCAACGGCGACCGGTACGAGGGCACCTTTGCTGCGGGCAAGCGCCAGGGGCAGGGCGTCATGCGCTATGCCACCGGCCAGATCGCGTCGGGCGAATGGCAGGACAACCGCCTGATCGAGGCCGACCAGGGATCGACCGACATGGCCCCCACCGAAGACGCGCCCGACCTGCCGGCCGAGGCCCCGTGACCGCGTTCCGCCGCGCCACCGCGGCCGACCTGCCCGCGATCCTTGCCCTGCTGGCCGACGATCCGCTGGGCGCAGGGCGAGAGGACCCGGCGGATGCCGCACGGTATCGTGCGGCCTTCGACCTGATCGACGCCGATCCGGCGCAGCTGCTGGCCGTGGCGCAGGACGGGGACCGGGTGGTCGGCACCCTGCAACTGACCTTCATCCCGGGGCTGGCGCGCGGCGGCGCGCTGCGTGGCCAGATCGAGGCGGTGCGTGTCGCCCGCAGCCATCGCGGCGCGGGCCTGGGCCGGGCGATGATGGACTGGGCCATCGCGGAATGCCGGGCACGGGGTTGCGCGCTGGTGCAGCTGACGACGGACCGGTCGCGCACGGATGCGCACCGGTTCTATGACGGGCTGGGGTTCGTCCCGTCACATGTCGGATACAAGCTGGCGCTGGACTAGCGGGCGTCATCGTTCGAAAACAGGCCGGTCAGCGCGCGGCTGACCAGGTTTCCGACCTTGGGCCGGGGCTGGGACAGGAACGGCAGCGGACGGCAGACCTCCATCGCGGCGATGCCCACGCGGGCGGTCAGCGCGCCGTTCACCAAACCTTCGCCGAAACGGCGCGACAGTTTGGCCAAGATGCCGCCCCCCGCCATCGTGTGGATCAGGTCGTCCCCGGCCGCCACCGCGCCCGTGGCGATCAGATGCGTCATCACCGTCCGCGCCAGGCGCCAGCCGCCGACGGCACCGGCGCGCCCGCCATAGATCTCGGCCATGCGGCGGATCATGCGCAGGTTCGCGGCCAGGGCGGCCGCCACGTCGGCCAGGGCCAGCGGGACCAGCGCGGTCGTCGCGGCGACCGTCCGGGCGGCGGCCTCGATCTCGCGGCGCGCCTGTTGGTCCAGCCCGGCCAGCAGCTCCGTCTCGGCCAGGGTCAGCAGGGCCTGCGCGTCAAAGGTCTCGGCCCGGCGGTCGGCCAGGCGCTGACGCTGCCACTCCATCTCGGGGCGCTTGGCATAGAGGGCGACCAGGCCGTCGGCAACCGCCTTGGCCTGATCCAGGCTTTCGGCGGCCAGGGCGGCGCCGGCCTGCCGCTGCAGGGCGTCGATCCTGGCCATCCGCCGCCAGGCTCGCCATTCCCGCAGCGCCATCCCCAGGGCCGCGATGGTGAAGACCGCGAACAGCGTGACGGCGATCCAACCCAGCAGCGGATAGCGGGTCATCAGCCCGTCGATGAAATCCAGCGCCATCACGCCCAGAAGGAAGGTGAACAGCGCCGCCCCGGCATTGATGAACAGCCGCGTCAGCCGCGACGGCGGGCGCCCGACCAGGCGGGCCACCATCTGCATGGTGCGCGGCTGGGGCAGCGGGGCGTCACTGATGTCGATGGCAGGGGCATCGGCGGGGCTTGGGGCGT